>NZ_JAGGOW010000149.1 GCF_018614135.1 Streptomyces sp. ISL-66 | reverse complement strand
CCGGCCGGAGCCACCCCGGCCGAAGCCACCCCGGCCGGAGCCACCGTGGTCGGAGCCACCCCGGCCGAAGCCACCCCGGCCGGAGCCACCGCGGCCAGCCGGGCCGTCAGGTCCTCGTGCCGGGCCGTCGCCCGGGCCGCGTCGTCCCGGGTCCAGGCGAGCTCGTGGTTCAGGGCGTCGGCCGTCACCGGATCCGCCGTCTCCGCCAGCCGCGCCGACAGCCCGCGCAGCAGGGTCCGCGCCTCCGCCCGCTGCGCTGCGGCCGTGGCCAGCAGGGTGTACAGCTCCTCGACCCCGCCGGGCAGCCGGTCCCAGACTTCGACCGCGGCCGCCCGCAGCCCGGCCGCGTACCGCGCTTCCCGCGCGAGCGCGCCACCCGCGCCGCCCGGCCCGGCGGAGTCGGCAGAGCCCCCCGACCCCACCGTCCCCACCGAGCCGGGCGAACTCCCCGCCGACGTCGAGTCCTGGGAGTCGGCTCCGTCCGCCGCCGCCGCCAAGTCCCCCAGCAGGGACTCCAGTACGTCCCACGGAGGCATCGCCGCCCCGTCCAGGCAGGCCAGCATCCCCTCCGGATCCCGCCGCAGGAACTCCCCGTACCAGCCCGCCCCCGGATCCAGTCTCTGCGTCAACCCACGCATGTATGCGGTGAGTTGCCCGATCGCCTGTGAAGTCGCGGTCTCCATCCGGCTATTGGATCCCACCCGTGTTACGGGCGGGCTACGGGAGTCTCAAAGCTGGTCGGCAGGCGGGGCGAAGCTGACCTCGATCGCGGTGTGCGGGCGCTTGCCCCGCCGGAACACGGCGGCCGGCACGTCCACCATCCAGAACTGCCACGTGTACTTGCGCGAAAGGAGCCTCCGCACCCGCGTCAGCCCCGCCTCGTCCAGCAGCCGCGCCTCGCCCTCCACCGGGGTGGCCTCCTCGACCACCCGGCCGCGCGCGTCGCACGGCACCACCGCGACGCGCCCGTTGTTGCGGATGCGCTTGACCTTCCACGAATCGCTGCGCGTCCACACGTACAGCTCACCGCTGTCCGCCACCGCCCACACCGGCGTCGCCACCGCCGTGCCGTCCTTCCGGAAGGTGGTGAGACTGACGTACCGCGCCTTGCCCAGCTCCTCAAGCGTCATGCGCCAACCCTATGCGGAGCGACCCGTCCGCCCTCACGTGCCGCATCATCGGCGACCGACGTCGGTGGGCACCGCCAATGGATCACGGCTCCTCGCCGGCGGCGATCATCTGCTGCGCATGCTGGAGCTGGGTGCGGCTGACGACGACGCCGGTTGACGGAAGACCACGTCTCCCTGGGCGTTGGCATGGGCATGGGAATGGGCCCGGCCCTCGGGGGTGGCACATGCCGCGAGCAGCAGACCGCCCGCGAGCAGGGCCCCGACGAGTCCGAGACCGAGTCGCTCGGATGCGGATCCGGATGCGGATCCGCATGCGAAGGCGGATACGGACGCGGGTACGGATGCGGATGCGTTCATGTCTGGCACGGGTTCACGCTTGCCCGCGCCCCGCCCGCCCCACCGCCTATTGGGCCGTTCGGTCGCCGGGCCCGCCCGAACGGCAGGCCGAGGCGGCCGATCGGCCGAGGCCGCTTGGTCAGACCGGAACGAAGGTGCAGCGCCGCATCACGTCGTCCAGCGAGAGCCCCAGCGCCTCGGCGAGGGCCGCCACGGTGAAGAAGGCGGGCGTCGGAGCCCGCCCGGTCTCGATCTTGCGGAGCGTCTCGGCGGAGAGCCCGGCGCTGGCCGCGACCTCGACCATGCTGCGGCCGCCGCGGGCCGCGCGCAACAGGGCGCCCAGACGCTCGCCGCGCTCGTGCTCTTCGGGGGTGAGAGGGGTGCGGACCATGACTCCATCCTACCCCGCACCCCAATAATTATCCCGTTACAGTTATACCGGTATAGTTATTGGCATGATGGAACTGAAGACAGACGAATCGATCGACCGGATGCGCGCCGCGGGCCGCGTCGTCGCACACGCCCTCGCCGCGGTCCGGGACCGGGCGGACGTCGGCGTGTCCCTGCTCGAGCTCGACCGGGTGGCCCGCGAGGTGCTCCGGGAGGCGGGCGCCAGCTCGCCCTTCCTCGGCTACCGGCCACGGTTCGCGCCGGTCCCCTTCCCCGCCGTCGTCTGCGTTTCCGTCAACGACGCCATCGTGCACGGCATCCCCGACGGGTACCTGCTGCGCGACGGCGATCTGGTCAGCATCGACTGCGGGGCGAAGCTGGGCGGCTGGGTCGGCGACGCGGCCGTCAGCTTCACCGTCGGCCGGGCCCGCCCCGCCGACCTGCGGCTCATCGACACCGCCGAGGCCGCCCTCGCGGCGGGCATCGCAGCCGCCCGGCCCGGCAACCGCGTCGGGGACATCGCCCACGCCATCGGCACCGTCTGCCGCGCCGCCGGATACGGCATCCCCGACGGCTTCGGCGGCCACGGCATCGGGCGCTCCATGCACGAGGAGCCGGGCGTGCCCAACGAGGGCCCGGCGGGGCAGGGTACGAAGCTGCGCGCCGGCATGGTGATCGCGATCGAGCCGATGCTGATCGCGGGCGGCACGGACGACTACGGCTGCGACGCGGACGGCTGGACCCTGCGGACCGTCGACGGCAGCCGCGCCGCGCACGCGGAGCACACCGTCGCGATCACCGCCGCCGGCCCCAGGATCCTCACCGCTCCGTAGCCGCGACCCCGCCAGCGGCCCCGGACCCGGCCGTGGTCACAGCCGGGTGGTCACCACCAGGTAGTCACAGCGGGTCGTCACCACCGGGTGGTCACAGCCGCAGCCCGGGCGACAGCCGCAGCGGGCCTCCTCCGAGGCCCCGTTACGGCCTCCCGTGCGGGTGCACCACCATCGCCGCGCCGCCTCCGCGGCGGGTCGTCTCGGCGGCCGCCAGCCAGCGCCCGTCGGGCAGCCGCTGGACGCCGGTGGCGGCGCCGATCTCCGGGTTCTGCCGGAAGCCCTGACCGAGGGCCTCCAGCTCCGCGCGGACCGGGCTGCCCCACAGGCCCGGTTCCAGCTCGGTGGTGGTCTGGTTGCGCTGGCTGGCCCGCGGTGCGGCGATGGCGTCGACGAGCGGCAGCCCGCGGTCCAGGTGTCCGATCAGCGTCTGGAGCACGGTGGTGATGATGGTCGCGCCGCCCGGGGAGCCCACGGCCAGCACCGGCCGCCCGTCCTCCAGCACGATGGTCGGGGACATCGAGGAGCGCGGCCGCTTGCCGGGGCCGGGCAGGTTCGGGTCCGGGACGCCGGGGGCGGTCGGGGCGAAGGAGAAGTCGGTCAGCTCGTTGTTGAGCAGGAAGCCGCGGCCCGGGACGGTGATGCCGCTGCCGCCGGTCGACTCGATGGTCAGGGTGTAGGAGACCACGTTCCCCCAGCGGTCGGCGACCGTCAGGTGCGTGGTGTTCTCCCCCTCGTACGTGGTCGGGGCGGCCTGCCCTCCCGCGCCGCAGGCGACCGGGTGACGCGGATCGCCCGGAGCGACCGGGCTGGTCAGCGCCTTGCCCGGGTCGATGAGGCAGCCGCGCGTGTCGGCGTACCGCTGCGAGAGCAGCTCCCGCGTCGGCACGTCCTCGGCCGCCGGGTCGCCGACCCAGCGGCCGCGGTCGGCGAAGGAGATCCGCGAGGCCTCGATGAACCGGTGCAGGTACTGGGCTTCGGAGAGCCGGCCGAGGTCGCTGCGCTCCAGGATGTTCAGCGCCTCGCCGACGGTGGTGCCGCCGGAGGAGGAGGGGGCCATGCTGTAGACGTCCAGGCCGCGGTAGCCGACCCGGGTCGGCTCCTGCCGCTTGGTCGCGTACGCGCGCAGGTCGCCGGTGGTCAGATCGCCGGGGCGGACGACGCGGGTGGCGGCCGGGTCCACCGGGGGCGTGCGCACGGTCCGGACGATGTCCTCGGCCAGCGGACCCCGGTAGAGGGCGCCGGCGCCCTTGCGGCCGAGCTCGGCATAAGTCGCCGCCAGATCCGGGTTCTTGAAGGTGGAACCGACCACCGGGAGGGAGCCGCCGGGCAGGAAGAGCTTCTTCGTGTCCGGGAAGTCCTTGAAACGGTCCTGGTTGAGCTCGGTCTGGGCCCGGAAAGTGGCGTCCACGGTGAAGCCGTCGCGGGCCAGTTTCTCGGCGGGCTTGAGGAGTTGGCCGAGGGGCCGGGTGCCCCAGGACTCGAGCGCGCTCTGCCAGGTCGCCGGCGTGCCCGGGACTCCGACGCCGCGGCCGCTGGTCTGGCCCTCGGCGAAGGGGATGGGGGCGCCGTTCTCCTGGAACAGCGTGGCGGTGGCGGTCGCCGGGGCCGTCTCGCGGCCGTCGATGGTCCGCACGCGGCCGGACCGGGCGTCGTAGTAGACGAAGTAGCCGCCCCCGCCGATCCCGGCGGAATAGGGCTCGGTGACGCCGAGCGCGGCGGCCGTGGCGACGGCGGCGTCCACGGCGTTGCCGCCGGAGCGCAGGACGGCGATCCCGGCCGCGCTGGCATCGGCGTCGACGCTGGCGACGGCCCCGCCGTAGCCGGCGGCGACCGGCACCTTGGCCGGCGCCGGTCCGCCGGCCGCCTCCTGGGACGGCGGGGCGGCCGCCCCGGTGGAGACGAGCGCACCGGCGAGTGCGACGAGGACCAACTGACGTGCGGCGGGACGATGCATCCGTACCTCCAGTAGACGGCCTGTCAAACCCCCCTGGGCCAGGCCTAGGCTGGGCACTTTAACTTCACCGCACCCCCCGCGTCAGGACGGCGGTCCGCGGGTTAACATCCGCGCCATGAACGACGACGTGCGCAACATCGTGCTGGGGGTGGTGGCCACCGCCATCAGTGGCGGCTTCGGCTGGTTCGCCCGGACGTACCTGTGGCGCCGCGCACTGCGCCGCAAGCAGGCCTTCTTCGGCCTGCCGACCGGCTCCGACTGCCTGTTCGTGGTCAACCGGCAGATGGGCGGCACCCAGGGGTCGGTGCACAGGAACGACGCCTTCGCGCTCCTGGAGATATCCGCGCTGATCAAGGACTGCGGGGCGAACCTGCAGATCATCTCGCACGACGGGGTCCGCCAGGGCTTCGGCGAGCGGGCCGAGTTCTGCGTCGGCGGGCCCGTCTCCAACGCGCGGACGGCGGCCCATCTCACGTCCATGCTGCCGGGCGTCCGGGTGGACGTCTCCACCGAGCCCGGTCCGGACCGGGGGTCGATCACGGTCGGCGGGGAGTCGTACCGCTGGCAGCGCGGCCAGGTGGAGTACGTGGTGCTCGCCCGGCTGACCACGGGTCCGGGGACCCGGCCGGTGTTCCTGATCTCGGGGCAGACCGCGATCAGCAACCAGGCCGGCGCCCGCTTCCTGGCCCGCAACCACGTGGAGCTGGCCCGCCGTTACCGCGAGGAGTCGTTCTGCGTCATGCTGAAGGTGATCAACTCCGACGCCTACGGCCCGGACGTGGCCGAGCTGCTGGTGGACGTCACCGAGGCGGCCCGGACACCCATAGCGGCAGCCGCGTGATGCCGTTGATGAAGTTCGAGACCAACCGGCGTGGCGGGCCGGCCAGTTCGGGGGCGGGCATCAGGGCGCGCCACTCCTCGTAGAGGACCCGCAGCTGGAGCCGCGCGAAGTGGGCACCGAGACAGACGTGCGGGCCGTCCCCGAAGGAGACGTGCGGGTTGGGGACGCGGCCGAGGTCGAGGCGCCCTGGGTCGGCGAAGGCGCGTTCGTCGTGGTTGGCGGAGGCGTGGAAGACCACCACCTTGTCCCCGGCGGCGATCCGCACGCCCGCGAGTTCCGTGTCGGCGGCGGCGGTGCGCCGGAAGCTGAGCACCGGCGGGTGGACGCGCAGGAGTTCGTCCACGGCCCGGTCCACCGGGACCCGCCCGTCGGCGAGTGCGGCGTACGCGCGCGGGTCGCGGGCCAGGGCGAGCAGTCCGCCGGGGGCCGCGCCGCGCACGGTGTCGTTGCCCGCGACGGTGAGCAGGAAGAAGAACATCTCCAGCTCCGCGTCCTCCAGTCCGGCGAGCGCGAGGGCCGTCATCACGTCGTCGGCGGGGTGTGCCCGCTTGTAGGCGGCCAGTTCGCGGGCGTACCGGAACATCTCGCCCAGCAGGGCCGGGGAGCGCGGGTTCAGCGGGGTGCCGTCCGGGCCGAGCGGCGGAGCGGGCGCGTCCTCGGGATCCTGGTAGCCGATGATCCGTACGGTCCACTCCAGGAGCAGTCCCCGGTCGGCGGCGGGGACGCCCAGCAGGTCGGTGAGGTTCAGCAGCGCGTACTCGTCGGTGACCGCGCGCACCACGTCGGCGCTCCCGCCCTCGGCGCCGTCCCGGGCGGCGCGCAGCAGCGTACGGGCGCGGTCGCGGACCCGGGAGGCGAAGGCGTCGACGCGGGCCGGGGTGAAGGCGCGGGCGACCGTCCGGCGCAGCTTCCCGTGTTCGGGGGGATCCTGATTGAGCATGGTGCGCCGCAGGAAGGGCAGGTCGGCCGGGTCGGGGTCGCGGATCTGGGTGGCGCCCAGCCGGGAGGAGTACGTGGCGTGGTCGCGCAGGACCCGGACGACGTCGGCGTGCCGGGTGACGGCCCAGAATCCGGGGCCGGCGGGCCAGCCGAGGACCTCCGGCTCGCGCTGCCAGGCCACCGGGTGGTGGTCGCGCAACAGGCGGTAGCGGTCGTACGGGACGCCTTCGGCGTAGACGCGCGGGTCGAAGACGTCGGGGATGTCCGCCGCTCGCTCCCGGTCGACGGCAGGGCCTTGATGATCCATGGGCCACACGGTGGCGGGACGCGGGCCCGGTCCGCAAGGGGGCCGCGCGGTGGGGCGGCGGCCGGACACCGGTCGGCCGGGGGCCGCCCGTCGGCCGGGGCCGGGGCCGCGCGGCCGCACCTCAGCCCTCGGTCCGGCAGACGGCGCGCTCCTCCTTGCCGTCGGGGCCGACGAGCAGGATCTGCGGGGCCGAATCGATGCGCGCGGTCGCCCGGGCCGTGCACGCCAGCTGACGGCGGGCGCGTTCGGACAGCGGCTCGACCGCGAAGGGCAGGAGGACTTTGAGGCTCTTGCCGTTGCCCTCGACGGTGATCCCCGTCGCGATGTACTCCTTGGTGTCCGGCGGCGGGAGCTCGGTGGTCAGGCCCGCCTCCCGCGCGCTGGCGCCCGGCCCGGCCAGGAGCATCCTGAGCACGACGGTGGGTGTGAGCCTGACCTGGTCGGAGACCGTCACCGGGACGAGTCCGCCGTCGGGCGCGATGAAGTACAGCAGGTCCGGGTAGGGCAGGGTGGCCAGGTTCACGGTCCCGGCGTGGCCGCTCTCGACGACCCCGGTGGTGGCGATGCTGCCGCAGCCGGTGGCGAGCAGGGCCGGGCCGATCAGCGCGGCCGCCGCGGCCAGGGCCCTGCGTACCGGGGTCATACCTGGGCCTCCAGCGGCATGTCGAGGATGAAGAGCGCTCCGCCGGCGGGGCCGTTGGCCGCGCGCAGGGTGCCGCCGTGCAGGCGGACGTTCTCCAGGGTGATGGCCAGGCCCAGGCCGCTGCCGGTGGAGCGGGTGCGGGCGGCGTCGGCCTTGAAGAAGCGGTCGAAGATGTGCGGCAGCACCTCGGGGGCGATGCCGGGCCCGCTGTCGGCGACCTCGATCAGCAGCCGGTCGTCCTCGGCCCCGGACCCGGACCCGGACCCGGTGCGGACGCTCACGCGGACCGGGGCTCCGCCGTGTTTGAGGGCGTTGCCGACGAGGTTGGCGAGGACCACGTCGAAGCGGCGCGGGTCGAGCCGGGCGCGGACGTCCGGCGGCAGATCGGTGCGCACCCGGCCGTCGGTCCAGTGGCGGCGCTCCAGCGTCTTGGTGACGGCCTCGGCCACGTCCACGTCGTCGAGGTTGAGCTCGGCGGCGCGGGCGTCGAAGCGGGATATCTCCATGAGGTCCTCGACGAGCACCGCGAGTTTGCCGGTCTCGGCACTGACGAGGCGCAGCGCCTTGGCGGTGTCGGGGTCGAGGTCCTCGGCGCCCTCGTCGAGGACCTCGGTGACGGCGAGCATCCCCGCGAGCGGGGTGCGCAGTTCGTGGGAGACGTCGGCGGCGAAGCGGCGGGCCCGGGCCTCGGCGTCGCGGAGCTCGCTCACCGACTGTTCGAGGGCGCGGGCCGTCTCGTTGAAGGTGCGGGCGAGGCCGGCGAGTTCGTCGGCGCCGCGGACCTCGATGCGGGTGTCGAGCCGGCCGCGCCCCAGGCGCTGGGCGGCCTTGCGCATGTCCCGTACCGGCCGCAGCACGCTGCGCGCCGCGAGCAGGGCCGGGATGACGGCGATCGCCAGGCCCGGGACGGCGCCCTGTTTGGCGGCGCCGACCATGGCGTCCACGGTGGTCTGCTCGGTGTCCAGGGACACGACGGCGTAGAAGACGGCGCCGGTCGCCTCCTGGCCGCCGTTGTGCTTGAAGACGGCCGGCATGCCGACGACGAGGTAGGGGTTGCCGATGCGGTCCCTCGTGCGCTGGAAGGCCCCGTGCGGGTTGGTGGTCACCTGGCGGCGGAGCTGTTCGCTGACGACGGTGGACGTGCCCACGCTCTGGTTGGAGGAGGCGCGCAGCTTTCCGTACTCCCCGTACACCGTCCAGGGGTGCGGCTGGCCCCGCTTGCCGAGCTCGCCCACGAGGCGCTGGAGTTCCTGCTGCTGCATGGGCAGCTGGGTGGTCTGGGCCTCCACCAGGTCGCGCAGGGTGCTGACGGCGGTGTCCTGGCTCTGCTGGAGGATCGCGTTGCGGGCCTGCTGGTAGGTGAGCGCGGCCGTGGTCCCCGCGCAGATGGCGGCGACGAGCAGGAAGGCGGCGATCAGCCGGGTGCGCAGGCCGAGCGGTGCGAAACGTCTCACCCGGCGCGCCTACAGCGGGCCGAAGCGGTAGCCGAAGCCGCGCACGGTCTGGATGTAGCGGGGGGCGGCCTCGGGGTCCTCGACCTTGTGGCGCAGGCGCCGTACGCAGGCGTCCACCAGGCGGGCGTCGGCGTGGTAGCTGTGGTCCCACACGTATTCGAGGAGCTGCTGACGGGAGAAGACCTGCTCGGGGGAGGCCGACAGGTGCAGCAGGAGCTTGATCTCGCTGGGGGCGAGGGGGACGCGCTCGCCGTTCTTGGCGACGGTGAGGCCCGCGCGGTCGATGGCCAGCTCGCCGTGGAACTCCACGCCCGGGCGCCCGCCGGCGGGCTCGCTCAGGCGGCGCAGCACGGCCTTGATGCGGGCTTCGATGACCTCGGTGCGGGCGGGTTTGACGATGTAGTCGTCGGCGCCCGCTTCCAGGCCGACGACTATGTCGAAGTCGTCGCCGCGCGCGGTGAGCATGATGATCGGCACCTGGCTGGTCTCGCGGATCCGCCGGCAGACCTGGACGCCGTTGATGCCGGGCAGCATGAGGTCGAGCAGGACGAGCTCGGGGTGGAAGCTCGCCATCAGGACGAGGCCGGCCTCGCCGGTCTCGGCGGCGCTCACGTCGTGGCCCCTACGGCGCAGGCCGAGGCCCACGCCCTCCCGTATGGAAGGGTCGTCCTCGATCAACAGTACGCGTGGCATCGGGTCAGTATTCCAGGGTCCTCGATCGTTCCCGTCCCGCCTTCGGCCGAGGGCGGGACGGGGAGCGGTCCGGCTGGGGGCTAATTCTTGCGGCCGGCCCTGCGGCGCGCCGAGTCGAGCAGGTCGGTGATCTCCGTCAGCCGCAGCGGCCCGGCGAGGAGGACGACGACGAGGAGGATCGCCGCGGTTCCCGCCGCGACGCCGGCGAAGTTCCCGAACCGGTCGACGGCGCGCGCGGCGCCGTAGCCGGCGGCCGCCGCGGGGGCGCAGGCGATCAGGAGCCGCAGGTGGGTCCGTACGGCGGTGTTCCGGCGTTCCGTACGGGTCCCCGCGCGCGGGCCGAGCCGGCGGGCGAGGACGTACGCGGCGGCGGCGGCGCCCGCGGTGAAGGCGATCGAGCAGGCGGCGGCCATGCCCGTGACGGCCCAGCGCGGCGGCAGCAGGAGGTACGCGGCGGCCGAGAGCCCGGCGTTGAGGGCCGCGATGACGAGGTTGAGGAAGAAGGGCGTCCGGGTGTCGGACAGGGCGTAGAAGCCGCGGGAGAGCACGTACTGCGCGGAGTACGCGATCAGGCCGGGCGCGAAGGCGGCCAGCATGCCGGCCATGACGGCCACGTCGGCGGCGTCGAGGTCTCCCCCGTGCTCGAAGACGCTGCCGATCACCCAGGGCGCGAGGGCCGCGAAGACCGCGGCGGCCGGGACGATCAGGGCGGCGCTGGAGCGCAGTGCGTAGGAGACGTCCCGCCGCACGCCGGCGAGGTCTCCGTTGGTGGCGGCGGCGCTCATCCGGGGCATGAGGGCGGTGACGAGGGAGACGGTGATGATGCCCTGCGGGACCATCCACAGCAGGTAGGCGTTGCTGTAGGCGACGTAGCCGGCGCCGCCGGCGAGGCCCGCATCGACGGCGTGCCGGCCGGTGGTGGTGGAGAGCCGGGTCACGACCCAGTAGGCGAGCTGGTTGGTCAGGACGAGCATGACGAGCCAGCCCGCGTTGCGCAGGGGGCGGGTGAGGCCGCTGCCGCGCCAGTCGAAGCGGGGGCGCCAGCGGAAGCGGGCCGCGCGCAGCGAGGGGACCAGGCCGAGGGCCTGGATGACGATGCCGGCGGTGGTGCCGATGCCGAGCAGCCGGGTCTCGGAGGCGGTCAGACCGTCGCCGGCTCCGTGGGAGACGTAGAGGAAGAGCCCGAAGACGGCTATGACGACCAGGTTGTTGAGGACCGGGGTCCACATCATCGCGCCGAACCGGCCGCGGGCGTTGAGGACCTGGCCGAGCAGCGTGAACAGCCCGTAGAAGAGGATCTGCGGGAGGCAGTACCGGGCGAGGGCGACGGTGGTGGATTCCTGGGCGCCGCTGTAGCCGGTGTACGCCGAGACGATCAGCGGGGCCGCCAGTACGGCGGCGGCGGTGATCACGAGCAGCGCGGCCGTGCACACGGTGAGCAGCCGGTCGGTGTAGGCGGCGCCGCCGTCCTCGTGCTCCTTGGCCGCGCGGACCAGCTCGGGGACGAAGACCGCGTTGAGGGCGCCGCCGATGAGCAGGATGTACAGGATGTTCGGGACGGTGTTGGCGACCGCGTAGGCGTCGCCGAGCAGTGCGGTGCCGAGGGCGACGGTGATCACGGCGGAGCGGACGAAGCCGGTGGCGCGGGAGACGATCGAGCCGGCCGCCATGAGCGCACCGCTGCGCAGCAACGAGGTCTTCCCCGATGCTGCCTTCCCGGCGTCGGCCGTCGCCGTCGCGGTGTCGGTGTCGGTGACGACGGTCACCGGCGGGCCATGTACGCCTGGAACGCCTTGTAGAGGGCCGTGTTGACACGTCCGTCCATCGAGATCTCCCACTCACCGAGGGTTTCGACGACCTGTCCGCCGGTGCCGAGCTTCCAGCGCAGCAGTCCGAAGGAGCGTTCGTCGGGGTCGAGGGTGGAGGGTACCCCGCGCATGTCGTATTCGTCCGCTCCGAGGGCATGTGCGTCACACATCATGCGCCACTGCAGGGCGTTGCTGGGGCGGACCTCTCGGCGGTGGTCGGCGGAGGCGCCGGTCTGGTACCAGACCCGGCTGCCGGCCACGATCATGGTGTGCGCGGCGAGGATCTCGCCCTGGTGGACGCCGAGGTAGAGGCGCATGCGGCCCGGCTCCTCGGCGTTCAGGGCCTCGTACTGCTGCTGGTAGTACGCGAGCGCGCGGCCGAGCGCGAAGCCGTCGCGCTCTTCGGTGATGCGCAGCAGCCGGTAGAACTCGGGCAGGTCCGCGGCGGTCCCGACGACCGTCTCGACCCCGGCCTTTTCGGCCTTGCGCACATTGCGCCGCCACTCCTGGTTCAGGCCCGCCCACAGGTCGTCGGGGGAGCGCCCGGCGAGCGGGACGCGGAAGACGTGGCGCGGCTGGGCGTCGCCGTCGTCCTCGCCGCCGCAGCGCTTCCAGCCACGGGTGCGCAGCCGGTCGGCGAGCGCGGCGCCGACGGGGTCGACCTCGGTGGCGAGCACGTCGGATATCTGCCGGCCGGGGCCCGCGCCGGACTTGACGGTGGCCGCGTCCCAGCGCCGGTAGGCGGGGGTGGGACCGATGCGGACCGCGAAGGCGCCGGACTCCCTCAGGTGGGCTTTGAGGGGGGTAAGCCAGCGGTCGACGTCCGGGTCGGCCCAGTCCGCGACGGGGCCCTCGGGGAGATAGGCGAAGTATTTGCGGGTACCCGGGAATTGGCGGTAGAGAACGAGACCGGCTCCCTCGATTTCACCGCCGGGGTAGTGCCATCCGACCCTTTCCGAGTGCCAAAGGTCCTTTACCTGGGCCCAGGACGGGTACTGGAGGAAGCTGGCCCGGCCGTGCCGGGAAAGGAATCCCTGATATTCCGGGACGGACAGGGAACGCACCGTGAGCGCCCGGCTCCCCCGCGGGTCCACAGGCCGGTTCTCACGCCGTTCCTGACGCTGGTCCATGCGCTGGTCCTGACGCTGGGGCTGCTGGAGCTGCTGCTGAGCGGGGTTCACGAGCAGTGCGCACACGGCTGATCGGCCTTCCTGTACGTCCAAATCGGGCTACGCACAGGACTCTCACAGGTGTCCATGACGGGATCGCGCGGTGATTGTGACCGGACGATGACCGTCTTGCTGCGGTCCATGTCACAACCCGGATTCCTGATCTTTTCCGCATCTCGCGCAACCTAGAGTCGTGTCGTTCGCATCTCCTTTTGCGACGATCATTACTTCGGAGGGGTTTCGTTGAGCCGCACACGCCGGGTCTTTCGGATACGCAGTCGCCACGCCGCGGTGGCGGGCGCCGCATTGCTGGCCGCCGCGCTGACCGCCTGCGGCGGTGGCGATGGTGGTGGCGGTGGCGCCGCGGGCGCCGCCGCCAAGTCGGAGACGAAGCAGAAGCCGGAGATGGCCGTCTCGGTGAACCTCACCGGCGACCAGGTCAAGGCGGGCGAGCCGGTGACCGTGACGATCGCCGACGGCAAGCTCGCGTCGGTGAAGGTGACGGACGCCAAGGGCGGGGAGCTGGCCGGGCAGATATCCGCCGACGGCAAGACCTGGAAGTCGGAGCGCAACGCCTCCGCGGGCGCCGAGTACAAGGTCGAGGCGCAGAACACCGACAGTCAGAGCGCCGCGACGACGTTCAAGACCACGGCCGCCGACAAGGTGAACAAGGTCTCGATCAACATCTCCAAGGGCAGCACCGTGGGCGTGGGTCTGCCGGTCTCGATCGTCTTCGACAACCCGGTGAAGAACAAGGCCGAGGTCGAGAAGCATCTGAAGGTCACCACCTCGGAGAACACCGAGGGTTCCTGGGGCTGGATCAAGGACTACTCGGGCAAGGACCGGGTGGACTGGCGGCCCAAGGAGTACTGGAAGTCCGGCACCGACGTGAAGGTCGACATGCACCTGAACGGCGTCGACTCCGGCCCGGGCGGCGGCATGTTCGTCAAGGACTACACCACCGAATTCAAGATCGGCAAGGACCGCCGGACGAAGGTGGACCTCGACACGAAGAAGATGTCGGTCACCGAGGACGGCCAGAGCGTCGACACCATCCCGGTCTCGGCCGGCACCCCGGGCGGCCAGAAGGCCTCCTGGAGCGGGAAGATGGTGCTGATGCTCAAGGAGGGCACGATCCGGATGAACTCCGAGACCGTGGGCCTCGGCAACGCCTACGACAAGGACGTCGACTACTCGATCCGGCTGACCTGGTCGGGCATGTACGTGCACGCCGCGCCGTGGAACAACGCCAGCTTCGGCCGCGCCAACACCAGTTCCGGCTGCGTGGGCATGAGCGACGCCAACGCCAAGACCTTCTTCGCGCAGTCCCAGGCCGGCGACCCCTTCGAGGTGGTCGGTGACGGTTCGAAGGGCAACGCGGACGTCGGCAACGGCTACGGCGAGTGGAACCTCTCGTGGGAGAAGTGGCAGACCATGAGCGCGTCGGCCGGAGCCCCGCAGAACGGCTGAGCCGCCACCGCCGACTCGACTGACCAAAGTTCAATCGTTACCACCGCGTAACTTACCCATGGGTTACTTCCGGTAAGCCCCTCCCGTTACCGTCGGGTCACTTTGACGACACCCGGCGCACGCGAGGAGCGATCGATGGTCCGTACCGTCCGCACGACCAGTACTGCGGCTGCCCTGGCAGCCGTACTGGCAGCAGCCGCCCTGGGCCTGGCCCCCCATCAGGCCCAGGCGGCGCCCGCCACACCCTCCACCGCACCGTCCACCGCCGTCTCCGACGCCTCCTCGGAGCTGCGTTTCCACGACATCCCCGGCTCCGGCGGCATCACCCTCAAGGGCAACGTCTTCACCCCGGCGGGCGCCGGGGCCGGCGCGAAGTACCCGCTGATCGTGCTCCCCACCAGCTGGGGCATGCCGCAGATCGAATACATCGCCCAGGCCAAGAAGCTCGCCGACTCCGGCTACGTGGTGGTCAGTTACACCTCCCGCGGCTTCTGGCTCTCCGGCGGCGAGATCGAGACCGCCGGGCCGGCCGACACCGCCGACGTCTCCGCCGTCATCGACTGGGCCCTCGCGACCACCCCGGCCGACGCCGAGCACATCGGCCTCGGCGGGGTCTCCTACGGCGCCGGCATCAGCCTGCTCGCCTCCGCGCGCGATCCCCGCGTCAAGGCCGTGGTCGCGCTCAGCGGCTGGGCCGACCTCATCGAATCCATCTACTCCGGCCGCACCCAGCACCTCCAGGCCGCCGGACTGCTCGGCGCCGCCGGCTACCTCACCGGCCGCCCGGGCCCCGAACTGCGGGAAATCCTCGGCGACTTCCTCGGCTCGAAGCTCGACAAGGAACCGCAGATGATCGAGTGGGGCAAGAAGCGCTCCGCCGCCGAACAGGTCGACCGGATCAACGCCAACGGCGCCGCGATCATGCTCGGCAACGCCTGGGGCGACACCGTCTTCCCGCCCAACCAGTACGCCGCGTTCTTCGAGAAGCTGACCGGCCCCAAGCGCCTGGAGTTCCGCCCCGGCGACCACGCCACCGCCGAGGGCACCGGCCTCCTCGGCCTGCCCAACGACACCTGGACCAACGCCCACCGCTGGTTCGACCGCTACCTCAAGGGCGAGCGCAACGGCGTGGACACCGAGGCCCCGGTGCAGATCAAGTCCCGCAGCAACAGCGGCTACGAGGGCTACGCGGACTGGAAGTCCGTCGGCTCCGGCGGCACCGAGAAGCTGATGCTCTCCGACAGCGAGCACCTCTTCACGGGCGTCGACTCCGGCGCCAACGGCGGGATCGTCCTGCTGTCCAGCGTCCTCGACCAGTTCGCCCAAGCGCCCCCGGTCGCGTCCATCCCGCTGCTCCCCCGCGCCTTCGCCGCCGTCTGGCAGTCACCGCGCTACGACGAGGAGCGGCGCGTGCGCGGCACGGTCAGAGTGCACACCACGCTCACGCCCACGAAGTCGGACGGCACGTTCGTCGCGTACCTCTACGACGTCGGCCCGCTCGGTCTCGGCAAGCTGATCAGCAATGCCCCGTACACCTTCCACGACAGGCCCGCCGGACAGTCCTTCGGCGTGGACCTCGACCTCTTCTCCACCGCCTACGACGTCCCGGCCGGTCACCGCCTCGCCGTGGTCGTCGACAGCGTCGACCCCCTGTACATCGAGCACAACCCGACCGGCGCGCAGCTGACCTTCTCCTCGCCGCGCACCGATCCCAGTTACGTCTCGGTACCGCTGCGCGAGCAGTGATCAACGGCTGCTGCCGGGCCGGGTGTGGCTCTCGGGGGGGCCTCGCAGGAGCGGGCCCCTGGGGTCAGACCTGGCCCGGCAGCACCGCCCCCGGTCCCGCCGGGGGGATGTCCACCGCGTCCGTCTTGGGGCTACGGCGCTGGCGCCGGGCGACCCGGGTGGCGAACCAGGACAGCAGCATGCACATCCCGATGTAGATCGGCGAGATGATCATCACGACGGGGATGAACGGCAGGTCGTAGTCGAGGTTGGAAGCGATCAGCTTGCCCGCGTGCAGGAACTCCTCGTAGGTGATCAGGAAGCCGAGCGAGGTGTCCTTCAGGGCGACCACCAGCTGGCTGATGATCGCGGGCATCATCGCGCGCACCGCCTGCGGGGCCAGGACGTACGACATCACCTGCGTCTTGCGCATGCCGAGCGCGTACGCGGCCTCGCGCTGGCCCCTGTCCACCGCGTTGATCCCGGTCCGGAAGACCTCGGCCAGCACCGAGCCGTTGTAGAGGGTCAGTCCGGCGACCAGCGCGGGCAGCGGCTGGACCTTGAGCGCGACGAAGATGAAGAAGATCATCACCAGCACCGGCATGGCCCGGAAGAACTCCACGCACAGGGTGCACAGCCAGCGCACCGGCCGGTGCGCCGAGAGCCGGCCGGTGGCGAGCACCGCGCCGAGCGCGAGCGAGAGCACCGAGGCGTAGGCGAAGGCTTTGAGGGTGTTGCCCAGCCCCTTGAGCAGCAGTTCCTGGATGCCCTCGTACTCGAAGGGGGTCCACTTGGCGGCGGTGAACTGGTCGGTGTCGAAGAGCAGGTAGAGCAGCCAGCCGAGCAGCCCGAGGATGATCACCGTCGAGGCGGTCCCGTAGAGGAAGTGGCGGCGCTGGGCGCGCGGGCCGGGCAGGTCGTAGAGGGCGGTGGATTCCAGGTCCCCGCGGAGCGCGTGCGCGGTCATCGGGCGACTCCCAGGCGCTTCTCCAGCACGTTGAAGAGCGCGCTGATGGACAGGGTGATGATCAGGTAGCCGACCGCGATCCAGACGAAGGTCCAGATGATGCTGTAGCCCAGCTCGTTGAGGGTCTTGTACGTGCCCAGCAGCTCGGTGACGCTGAAGGCCCCGGCGATCGCGGAGTTCTTGGCGAGCGCGATCAGCGTGGAGCCGATGGGCGGGATGACGGAGCGGAAGGCCTGCGGGAGCACGACGGTCCCCAGGGTCTGCCCGAAGGACATGCCGAGGCTGCGGGCCGCCTCGCCCTGCCCCTTGGGGATGGTGTTGATGCCGGAACGCAGTACCTCGCAGATGAAGGCGGAGGTGTAGCAGCCCAGCGCGAGGACGGCGAAGAGCTGGAAGGGCAGGACGATGCCGAAGCGCGGCAGGCCGAGCAGGACGGCGAAGAACAGCAGGGTGAGCGGGGTGTTGCGCAGGATGGTCACCCAGACGGTGCCGAAGGCCCGGAAGGAGCCGACGGGGGCGACCCGGAAGGCGGCCATCAGGAAGCCGAGGACCAGGGCGAGGAGCGAGGCGTAGACCGTGAGCTCGACGGTGCCGAGGAATCCCTTGCCGTAGAGCGAGAAGTTGTCGGTGAGTACGTCCATGGCGGTGTGCTCTCCCCTCAGCTCGCCGGGTAGCGGTCGATGGCGGGCGGTTTCGGAGCGGGCGAGCCGGACAGGCCGAGGGTGGCCTCGTAGGCCTTCTTCCAGTTGCCGTCCTTCTCGTTGGCGGAGAGGGCGTCGTCCAGGGCGGAGCGCAGGGCGTTGTCGGAGCGCGGGACGCCGATGCCGTAGGGCTCCTGCGAGAAGGGTTTGCCGACCACCTTGAGCTCTTCGGGGACCTTGGCCGCGTAGCCGAGCAGGATGGAGTCGTCGGTGGAGACGGCGTCGACCTGGTAGGTCAGCAGGTTGTCCACGCAGACCGAGTACGTGTCGTAGGCGACGAGCACGGCGCGGGGGAACTCCTTCTGGAGCCGCTGGTAGGGGGTGGAGCCGGCGGCCGAGCAGACCTTCTTGCCGACGAGGTCCTCGGGGCCCTTGATCCGGGTCTCGTCCTCGCGCACGAGCAGGGACTGGCCCGCGAGGTAGTAGGGGCCGGCGAAGCCGACCTGCTTCTTGCGGTTGGCGTTGATCGTGTAGGTGCCGACGTAGTAGTCGATCTGGCCGTTCTGCAGGGCCGTCTCGCGGTTGGCGGAGGCGATCGTCCGGAACTCGATGGTCTTGGGATCGAAGCCGAGCGAGGCGGACATCATCTTGGCGATCTCGATGTCGAAGCCGGAGTAGCGGCCGCTCGCGGGGTCCTTCTCCCCCATGTACGGCTGGTCCTCCTTGGCGCCGACGACGAGGTGGCCGCGCCGCTTGGCCTTCTCCCACGTCGGTGAGCCGGGCAGCTGGAAGCCGGTCGCGACCCGGTACGTCGGCAGGTCCTCGGGCTGTGGCCCCTTGACCGGGGGGCTGCCGGACTTGCCGCAGCCGGCGACGGCTCCCAGGAGCGCGAGGCCCACCGCCCAGGCGGGCAGGAACGAGGCGCGCAGGTGTCTCATCGGGCCGCCCCTCAATGCTTGAGGATCTTGGAGAGGAAGTCCTTGGCCCGGTCGCTCTCGGGGGCCGTGAAGAAGGCCTCCGGGGTCCGGTCCTCGATGATCCTCCCGTCGGCCATGAACACGACGCGGTTGGCGGCGGAGCGGGCGAAGCCCATCTCGTGGGTGACCACGACCATGGTCATGCCCTCGGCGGCGAGCTGCTGCATGACCTCCAGCACCTCGTTGATCATCTCCGGGTCGAGCGCGGAGGTGGGTTCGTCGAAGAGCAGGGCCTTCGGGCTCATGGCGAGCGCGCGGGCGATGGCCACGCGCTGCTGCTGGCCACCGGAGAGCTGGGCCGGGAACTTCTCGGCCTGGTTGGCGAGGCCGACCCGCTCCAGCAGTTCCCGGGAACGCTTGTCGGCCTCGTCCTTCTTGCGCCCCCGCACCTTGACCTGGGCGAGCGAGACGTTGGCGAGGACCGTCTTGTGCGCGAAGAGGTTGAAGGACTGGAACACCATGCCCACGTCCGCGCGGAGTGCCGCGAGCTCCTTGCCCTCGGCGGGCAGCGGCTTGCCGTCGAGCGTGATGGTGCCCGATTCGATGGTCTCCAGCCGGTTGATCGCACGGCACAGGGTGGATTTCCCGGAGCCGGAGGGGCCGATGACCACCACCACCTCCCCGCGGCCGACGGTGAGGTTGATGTCCTGGAGGACGTGCAGTTGTCCGAAGTGCTTGTTGACGTCCCGCAGCTCGATCAACGGATCGACGGCCATACGCTGCCCTGCCCACTTGTCGGTGTGTCGAGGTCAGCGCAAACTATCCAGCCGCGGAAGGGCACTTCGCCTCGACACGCCTAAAAGCCACATAAAGCCCGGCGAGGTCAGCCTTCCGAGGCTTCCGCGTACGCCTGGCTGAGCTCGGGGGAGCCGGTCATGGCCCAGGACACCCCTGACTCGACCACGTTCAGCTCGCGGCCCGATGCCAGCCGGATCATCGGCTGGCCGTTGGGCCACACCTGCCAGCCGGCGCCCGGGATGGCCCGGATGATCACGGTCCCGAGGTAGAACCCCGCGTCGTTGCCGAGCCACGGGGTGATCTCCGGATCCCGGCGCCAGCGCGGCATCAGCTGGTCGAGCTCCTCCAACGAGCGCGGGCTCTCGTCGAGTTCGAGCCCGGCCGATCGCGCGTGGGCGCGCAACATCTCGCATTCCGCGAACAACTCGTTGATGCCCTCGGGGTCCTCCGCGAGGGCAGCGGCAAGCCTTCCCGCACCCTGTTCCGTGTCGTGCCGGCTGCGCCAGTTGCCCAGGAAGGGGATGTTCATGGCCCCAGCCTGACACCAGGATCCCCGGTGGGCGACAGGACGCGCCTGCACTGTGACAGATCGGGAGCCGTCCCGGCCCCCGTCCTTCCGTCCCCCGGGCGCCCGTCCCGGGGCTTCGGGGCTCAGAGCTTCAGCGTCCTACAGCTTCAGGTCGACGACGACCGGCGCGTGGTCGGAGGCGCCCTTGCCCTTGCGCTCCTCGCGGTCCACGTAGGAGTCGGTGACCGCCCCGGTGAACGCCGCGTTCCCGTAGACCAGATCGATGCGCATGCCCCTGTTCTTGGGGAAGGCGAGCATCCGGTAGTCCCAGAAGGTGTACGGCCGGTCGTACTTGAGGGCGCGCGGGAAGACGTCGGAGAGCCCGACCGCCCGCAGCGCCTCCAGGGCGGTCCGCTCGGCCGGGCTGACGTGGGTGGCGCCCTCGAAAACGGACGGGTCGTAGACGTCCTCGTCGGTCGGGGCCACGTTGAAGTCGCCGAGCACCGCGAACGGGCGCTCGCCCGCCGCGTCCTCGGCCACGGCCGCGGCCAGGGCCCGGAACCAGTCCAGCTTGTAGCCGTAGTGGTCGTGCGCGACCTCGCGCCCGTTGGGCACGTACACCGACCACAGGCGCACCCCGCCGCAGGTGGCGGAGATGGCGCGGGGCTCCTGGACGCCTTCGTAGTCGGGCCCCTCGCTCAGGCCGAGGACCACGTCCGCCAGGCCCACCTTGGAGACCAGGGCCACGCCGTTCCACCGGCCGGTGGCGTTGACGGCCGCCTCGTAGCCCAGCTCGCGCAGCTCCGCGTGCGGGAACTGTTCCGCGGAGCACTTGGTCTCCTGGACGCACAGGACGTCGGTGCCGGAGCTTTCCAGCCAGGCCAGCAGGCGCGGCAGCCGGGCGGTGATCGAGTTGACGTTGTAGGTGGCGATACGCATGCGTCCCAACCTACCGCCCGGCGCCGACAGTCACAGGTCCGCGGACTCCCCGGCGGTGAGTCGTGTGTGCGGGGAGCCCGCGAGGGCTTCCAGCGTGAAGTCGTAGACGGGGCGGGCGAGGTCCGCGAGGTAGGCGTCGTGGATGTCGATGGCCACGCGCGGCTTGACCGCGCGGACGTAGTCGACGACCTCGCCGATCTTGTTCCAGGGCGCGTGGACCGGGAGCATCAGGGTGTCGACGGGGGCGTCGGGCACCGTCAGCGCGTCCCCGGGGTGGAAGAGCGAGCCGTCCACGAGGTAGCCGACGTTGGTGACCCGCGGCATGTCCGGGTGGATCTCGGCGTGCAGCTCGCCGTGGACCTGGACCTCGAAGCCGGCGGCGCTGAAGGTGTCGCCGTGGCCGACGGTGTGCACGCGTCCCGGATAGGCCGGGGCCAGTTTCTCGGCGACGCTGCGCAGGGTCCACACCCGGGCGGCCGGGTTGGCGTCGAGGGCGGCGCGCAGCCGGCCCTCCTCGAAGTGGTCGGGGTGCTCGTGGGTGACGAGCAGGACGTCCGCGCCCAGGCCCGCGTCCGGTTCGCTGAAGGCGCCCGGGTCGATGACGAGCGTGTGCCCGTCCTTCTCCAGCTGGACGCAGGAGTGCAGCCGCTTGGTGAGCTTCATGATCCAAGGCTAACCGCGCGGCCGCCGGCCCGTACGGGAAGACCCCGGCTCGTGCGGCGGCTGGCACTCGCCGCCGGCCTGAAGACGGAACCGGCTGGATTCGAACCAGCGTCCTCGCGATTTTGGAGACCGCGCGCGACGACCTCTGCGCTACGGCTCCGCCCCCGGTCGGCACCGTACCCGGCCTACGGGACCGCCGTGGAGACCACGTACACCTTGGGGTTCGTCGGTTTGGTGAGGTCCACGGTGATGTCCCGGGTCGGCCGGGGGTCCGGAGCGTCGAGGGTGATCCCGTACCAGTCGTGCTTCGGGTTCCAGCTCCAGCCCGCGACGTGGGCGTCCTCCGGGGAGACCGAGACCCCCGGGGTGAGCGCCTGACGGTCGGTGCCGACTCCGGCGAGGAACTCGTCGAGTTCCTTCGCGGAGAGCCCGAACTGCATGTACAGGCGGCTGGTGTGCCAGTTGTTGGTCTCCAGGTACCCGACCCGCGAGGCCATCAGCGGGACCGGGAGCTCGTAGATGCTGCGCTGCACCTTGGAGGGCCAGGCCGTACGCACCTTCGCGGCGCCGACCTTGGCGGCCTTGTCGCGGCCGCTCTGGCGGCTCTGCTGCGCGGAGACGGCGAGGTAGCCCGCCGGGACGCCGACCAGCAGCAGGATGATGATCGCGGTGATCCAGCGGCGCCTGACCACGTGCTCGCGGGCCTCGGCGGGGCTCGGCGCGGCGGGGCCTTCGTCGGGGGACGGGGCCTGGCGGGGCAGAGTGGGCGGTGTCACTGCGTTTCCTGCTCTTCGGGGCCGGTGGTGTCGCGCCGGCCGAACTGCGCGTAGCGCTCGTACCGCTCGACGCGCCGGCGCGTGGCGCGGCGGAAGCGCCGGGCGACGAGCCGGGAGAGGTCGGCCGCGCCGACCATGCCCGCCTCGGGTCCGAGCTGCGCCTTGGCGATACGGGCCTCCGGGCGGTAGCCGCGGCCCGTGAGGTGGCGACGGAAGGCGTCGCGGGCGGGGCCGATCAGCAGGTCGTCGGCGGCGCTGACGCCGCCGCCGATGACGAAGCAGGAGGGGTCGAGGGCGGCGGCGAGATTGGCGATGCCGACGCCGAGCCACTGGCCGATGTCCTGGAGGAGCTCGACGCACATGGCGTCGCCCTCGCGGGCCAGCTCGGTGACGAGCGGCCCGGTGATCTCCTGGACGTTTCCGCCGACCCGGGCGATGAGGTTGTGCGCGACCGGGGAGTCGGCGGCGGCCAGCTCGCGCGCCTCGCGCACCAGGGCGTTGCCGGAGCTGTACTGCTCCCAGCAGCCGCGGTTGCCGCAGGGGCAGCGGTGGCCGCCGGGGACCACCTGCATGTGGCCGAACTCGCCGGCGACCCCGTAGCGGCCGCGCTTGACCTGGCCGCCTTCGAGGATGGCCCCGCCGATGCCGGTGCCCAGCGTGATCATGACGAGGTGGTCCTCGCCGCGTCCGGCTCCGAAGCGCCATTCGGCCCAGGCGGCGGTGTTGGCGTCGTTGTCGACCATGACGGGGACCGCGAGCCGGGACTGGAGGGCGTCGCGCAGCGGCTCGTCGCGCCAGGCGAGGTGCGGGGCGAACAGGACGCGGGAGCGGTCGGCGTCGACCCAGCCGGCCGCGCCGATGCCCACCGCGTGCACGTCGTGCCGGTCGGAGAGGTCCAGGACCAGCTCGACGATGGTGTCCTCGACGACCTTGGGGCTCTTGGACTTGTCGGGGGTCTCGGTCCGGATCTTCTCCAGGATGACCCCGTCGGCGTCGACGACGCCCGCCATCACCTTGGTGCCGCCGATGTCGATGCCGACGGTCGGCACGCGCGGAGCGGTCAGGTGCGACCTGCGCTCACGGGTTCCGATGGTCCGCAGGACGGTGCCCCGCGCCGCCCCCCGGTGGGCGAGCGTGAAGTCCCGGTACGTGCTCATCGAGTCCTGTCGTCCCTCATGGTGCGGTGGTGCCCGCGGTGGGGCCGGATGCGTTGTCAGGACCTGATTCTGCCACTCGCTCCAGTTCGTGGCTCAGTTCGTCGAGCTCGGACCCGCCCGCCATCTGCCGCGTGAGCTCGTCCAGGGTGATCGAGTCGCGCGTGTGGCTGCCGGCCATGGTGCCGCGCTTGAGCAGCACGAACCGGTCCCCGACCAAGTGCGCGTGGTGCGGGTTGTGCGTGATCAGGACGACTCCGAGACCCGCGTCCCGGGCCGCGGCGACGTACTTGAGGACCACGCCGGACTGTTTGACGCCGAGGGCCGCGGTCGGCTCGTCCAGTACGAGGACCTTCGCGCCGAAGTACACGGCGCGGGCGATGGCCACGCACTGGCGTTCGCCGCCGGACAGGGTGCCGATGGGCTGGTCCACGTCCCGCAGGTCGATGCCCATGCGCAGGAGCTCGGCGCGGGTGGTCGCGCGCATGAGGTCCACGTCGAGGCGGCGGAAGGGGCCGCGGCCCTTGGTGGGCTCGGAGCCGAGGAAGAAGTTCCGCCAGACGGGCATCAGCGGGACGACGGCGAGGTCCTGGTAGACGGTGGCGATGCCGCGGTCGAGGGCGGCCCGCGGGTTGGCGAGCACGGTCTCCTCGCCCTCGATCTCGAAGGTGCCGGCGTCGTGCCGGTGCAGCCCCGCGATGATCTTGATGAGAGTGGATTTGCCGGCGCCGTTGTCCCCGAGGACACAGGTGATCTCGCCGGCCGAGACCTCCAGGGAGACGCCCTGGAGGGCGCGGATGTTGCCGTAGTACTTGCTGACGTCGGTCAGCTTCACCAGCGCGGTCGCGGTGGGGGCGCCGGTGGTCTTCGTCGTGGTCGTCACTTCGCCTCCGCCCGCTTGCGGACCCATGCGTTGAGCAGCGTGGCCAGCAGCAGCATCGCGCCCAGGAAGAATTTGAACCAGTCCGGATTCCACTGCGCGTACACGATGCCGTTGCTGGTCATGCCGAAGATGAAGGCGCCCACGGCGGAGCCGATGGCCGAGCCGTAGCCGCCGGTCATCAGACAGCCGCCGATGACGGCCGCGATGATGTACAGGAACTCGTTGCCGACTCCTTCGCCCGACTGGACCACGTCGAACGAGAAGAGGATGTGCTGCCCGGAGATCCAGGCGCACAGTGCGACGCCCATGTACAGGCCGATGCGGGTCTTCACGACCGGGACGCCGGTCGCCCGGGCCGCGTCCGCGCCGCCGCCGACGGCGAAGATCCAGTTCCCGGCGCGGGTGCGCAGCAGGACCCAGGTGGCCACGGCGACCAGGGCCAGCCACCACAGGACGGTGACCTTGAGGGTGACCGGGCCGATGGTCCACTGCGAGGCGAAGAGGGAGCGGGCCGACTCGAAGCCCTCCATGTCGGCGATGGTCTTGGTGGAGACCGAGCCGCTGAGCAGCTTGGTGAAACCGAGGTTCAGACCGGTCAGCATCAGGAAGGTGCCGAGCGTGATGATGAAGCTCGGCAGCTTCGTACGGGTCAGCATGAACCCGTTGAAGAACCCGATCGCCAGGGTGACCAGCAACGATACGAGGACGCCGACCCAGACGTTGGCGGTCATCTGGTAGCTGAACATCGAGCTGAGCAGTGCCGAGGTCGTGACCATGACGCCGGCGGACAGGTCGAACTCGCCGCCGATCATGAGCAGGGCCACGGGGACGGCCATGATGCCGATCGTGGAGGCCGAGTACAGGATCGTGCTCAGGCTGGAGGCCCGCAGGAAGCTGTCGGCGGCGAAGGAGAAGAAGACGAAGACGGCGGCCGCGCCGACGACCGCGCCCAGTTCGGGGCGGCCGAGCAGGCGGCGCAGCAGCGAGGCGGGCGCCAGCCGTTCGTCCGCGAGGGCCGGTGCGGGGGCAGGGGCGGGGGCCGGTGCGGGCAGCTTCATCGGCTGCCCCGCTTGATGAACTCCTCCAGCTTGGCGGCCTCGGCGGCCGTCACGATCTGGGGCCCGGTGAGAACCGGGCGGCCGCCGCCGAGCACGTCGGCGTTGTAGCGGTAGAGCCAGAGCAGGTCGACCGCCTCGTAGCCCTGGAGGTACGGCTGCTGGTCGACGGCGAAACCGAGGGCGCCGGACTTGAGGTCGCGGGCCACGGATTCGTTCAGGTCGAAGGTGTCGACCTCGGCCTCGCTGCCTGCCGCGTCCTTCGCCTTGACGGCGGTGGGGGCGAAGGGCGCGCCGAGGGTGAGGATCGCGTCGATGGACGGGTCGGCCTGCAGTTTGGCCTGGAGGGCGGCCTGGACGGACGGCATGTTGGTGCCCTCCACGTACAGGTTCTCCAGGCTGCCGCCGAAGGTCTTCTTCGCTCCGGCGCAGCGCTGCTCGTGGCCGACGTTGCCCTGCTCGTGCAGGACGCAGACGGCCTTCTTCCTGCCGCGCCGCGTCAGCTCCGTGCCGACCGCCTCGCCGGCGATCTCCTCGTCCTGGCCGATGTGGGTGAGCGCCCCGTACTCGGCGGACTGGGCGGATCCGGAGTTGACCGTGATCACCGGGATGCCCGCCTTGACGGCCTTGGCGAGGACGTCCTTGAGGGCCTCGGGCTTGGCGAGGGAGACGATCAGCCCGTCGACCTTCTGGTCGATGGCGTTCTGGACGAACTGGGCCTGCTGCTGCGCCTGGTCGTCGTGGGCGTAGACGAAGTTGATGTTGTCCTTCGCCGCGGCCTCCTTGGCGCCCTTCTGCACGATGTCCCAGAAGGTGTCGCCATCGCCCGCGTGCGTGACCATCGCGACGGTCCAGCGCTGGGTGGATACGGCGGGCCGGCCCGCCTCGGCCTTCGCCCGCTCCTCGGCACGCTTGCCGCCCGTACTGCTGCAGCCCACGAGGGAGGCTCCCAGTACCGCCGCGAGCACCGCGCCCACGACGCGTACCCCTGTCCGAACCCTAGCCACGTCTGCCGTGCCTTTCGCTTGTCCTGCCGCCGCCGCGGTCGTGCCGCCGCGCTGTCGTGCCGCCGCTGTCGTGTCGCCGCCGCTGTCCTGCCACCGCGCTGTCGTGCCGCAGCCGTCCTGCCACGGCGCTGTCGTGCCGCCGCAGCTGTTCCGCAGCCGCCCAGTATCCGTCACAGTGCACCACGCAAGGTCATCGGGGCCATCTCGGACCCAACGGGACACAGCCGGGCAGATTGACAGCTCCCCCGGACGGGGTCACGTTGAGTGCATGCGCATCGGGCTCATCGGAACGGGCCGCATCGGTTCCTTCCACGCGGCGGCGCTGGCCAGGTGGCCGGACGCGGGCTCGCTGCTGCTCGCCGACGCCGAGCCCGGGCGGGCGGCCCGGCTGGCCGACCGGCTCGGGGCCACGGCCGCGCCCGGCGTCGACCAGGTCTTCAGCTGGGGCGTGGACGCGCTGGTGGTGACCTGCGCCACCGAGGGCCACGCGGAGCTGGTCGTACGGGCGGTCCGCCGCGGCCTGCCGGTGTTCTGCGAGAAGCCGCTCGCCCCGGACCTCGCGCGCGGCCTGGCGGTGCTGCGCGAGGTGGCGGCGGTCGGCGGGGTGCTCCAGGTGGGCTTCATGCGCCGCTTCGACGCGGGCTACGGCACGGCGCGCGAGCTGGTCCGCTCCGGGGCTCTGGGCCGGCTGCACACCGTACGGACCGTGACCGCCGATCCGGCGCCGCCGACCGCCGCGTACCTGGCGACCTCCGGCGGGCTCTTCCGCGACTGCCTCGTGCACGACTTCGACGCGGTCCGCTGGGTGACCGGGCGCGAGGTGACCGAGGTGTACGCGACCGGATCGGACGCGGGACCGCCCCGCTTCCGGGAGACGGGCGACGTCGACACCGCCGCGGCCGTCCTCACCCTGGACGACGGGACGCTGGTCACGTGCAGCGGTACGCGGTGCAACGGCGCCGGGTACGACGTACGGATGGAGCTGGCCGGGGAGCTGGACCAGATCTCCACCGGACTGGACGACCGTACGCCGATCGCCTCGGCCGAGCCGCACGGCCCTCCCCCGGCGACCAAGCCCTGGTCGGGGTTCCTGGAACGGTTCGCCCCCGCCTACGAGGCGGAGCTGGCGGCCTTCGTCCGGCTGGTGCGCGGCGAGGGACCCAACGCGTGCGACGGCCCCGAGGCGCTCGCGGCGTTCCGGGTCGCGGAGGCGTGCGAGCGCTCGCGGCGGGAGCGGCGCCCGGTGCCGATGGAGGAGCTCCCGGACCTGTAAGCCTCCCGGCGTCCCCGTACTGAGGTCCAGATCTGGCATGGGGTCACCCTAAGACTTGATCCGCAATTCACCAGAGGGGGTGAGTTGTGGACTGCACGCGGTGCGGGGGCCGGGCGCTCCAGCGTGGTCACCTTGCGGTGTCTCATCTGGGGTTGCTCGGTCTCGCGTTCCGGCGGTTCGGTGAGCAGAGGTCCCGCGTTGCCGGGGGACTGCCACGCGACCAGCGCCCCGGGGGGTGTTCTGGCACGGTGTGGTTGACTCAGCCAGCGCTTCTTCTAGCGCTTCATCGAAAACGATCTGTGCGTGCCGGGACATCGTGGTGTCCAGGTACGCGGTCTTGGGGTCGTCCACGTCGGTGAGGCGGACGAACGCGGCGAGGGCGGCGGAGACGAGGTCTCGCTTCCCTTTGAGGCCGCAGGCGATGCACTTGTGCTCACGGTCCCGCAGCGTCTTGTTGCCGCGTGCGCCAC
>NZ_JAGGOW010000014.1 GCF_018614135.1 Streptomyces sp. ISL-66 | reverse complement strand
GCGCAGCAGCGCGGCCTGCTCACCGCCGCCGGGGCCGTCGGGCGCGTCCGGTCCACCGGGCCCATCGAGCGCGTCCGGTCCACCGGGCACGTCGGGCACGTCCGGCCCACCCCGCCCGCCCCAGCCGCCGGGACGGGCGAGGGCCTCGGGTGATCCCGACAAGCCGGCCAGCAGTTCCAGTACCCGGACCCCGGCGGGCCGCACCCCGGGCATGGCGAAGGGGTCGCCGCCGTCCGCGTCGGCCGCGCCGGTGTCCCAGCCGGCTTCGGCGAGGACCCGCAGCTCGCACAGTGGGTCGGCGAGCAGCAGCCCCCACTCGGCGGTCTCGCGCTCTCCCGGTCCGGGGGCTCCGTCGGGCGCCTTCAGACCGGGGACGGACCGGCCGTGGGCGCTCAGGGTGGCGCCGAACCGCTCGCCCCAGAAGCAGGAGTCGACGGCCGCGTCGGGGAACCGGGCGGCCAGCCGGTCCCGGACCAGCGCGAAGAGCGTGTCGTGCCGCTCCCGTCGCACCCCCGTGCCGTGCACAAACAGAAATCGCATCGCGGTTCCGCCCCCTCGCACAGTCGTCCCCCGCCCGGCACGATAGCGCCGCGCGCTGAACGGGGCCCTCGGAACGACGAGTTACGACCGTGCGCAACCGGAAACCGGCCGGACCGGATCCTCCTCCGGATCCCTTCCCGGATCGGCCTCCCGGACCCGCCCGGGCGGATGCACCCCTCCGGTTCCGCTCCGGATCGCGTCCGCCTCGACTCGGAACAGCCGGAACAGCCCGAAAGCCGGAGAGCCGGATCCGCACCACATCTATAAATCACCTGTCACATGTGAAATATTACTCCCGCTTCGACCGCAACTCCCAGAGAGGTCCCCCACCTTGCGCAGACTCGCTGCCGTGGGAGCGGCGATATCCCTCGCCCTCCTCGCCGCCCCGGCGCTCACCGCCCCCGCCTTCGCCTCCTCGGCTCCGCCCCCTCCCCCGGCCGGGCAGACGCGAGCCGAACAGGCCGCCGCCCCACCGCCCGCTCCCCTGGAACTCCAGCGGCAGGCCCTGCGACGCCAGGCCCTCGAAGACGTCGCGGCCGGCTGGCCCGGCGGTCTGCGGGCCGAGGCGGACGGGACGCTCCCCCGTCAGGCCAAGGTCGGCAAGCGCTACGTCGAACTGGCCCAGGAGCGCAAGGACAAGGTCTTCGTGATCCTCGCCGAATTCGGCGACCAGGTGGACAACACCACCGAGTTCGAGGGCAAGCCGCGCTTCGGCGGCACTCCGGGCCCGCTCCACAACACCATCGGCAAGCCGGCCGAGGACGACAACCACACGCTGTGGCGCAAGGACTTCGACCGGGCCTCCTACCAGAAGCAGTTCTTCTCCACCGACCCGCGGTCCGCGTCCATGCGGGCCTACTACCGGCTCCAGTCCTCCGGTCGCTACGACATGGACGGCACGGTGACCGGCTGGGTCAAACTCCCCTGGAACGAAGCCCGTTACGGCACGGACAACTGCTCCGAGCCCGGCCAGTGCCGGACCAACTGGGACATGATCCGGGACGCCACGACCGCCTGGTACGACTCCGAGCGCGCGCAGGGCCGTACGCCCGAGCAGATCAAGGCGCAGCTCGCCGAGTACGACGTGTGGGACCGCTACGACGCCGACCACGACGGCGACTTCGACGAGCCGGACGGCTACCTCGACCACCTCGTCGTGGTGCACGCGGGCAAGGACCAGACCTGGGGCGGTGGCACCCAGGGCAAGGACGCCGTGTGGGCGCACCGCTGGTTCGCGTACTGGAACCAGGCCGGGAGCGCGGGACCCCCGGGCAACAAGGCGGGCGGCACCCCGCTCGGCGACACCGGCATCTGGGCCGGTGACTACCTCACGGGCGGCGAGAACAGCGGCGCCGGCCTCTTCTCGCACGAGTTCGGGCACGATCTGGGCCTGCCGGACCTGTACAGCTCGGACGGGGACAACAGCGTCAACTTCTGGTCGCTGATGTCCGCGGCCTCCTATCTGGGCAAGGGCCGCAACACCACCGGCGAGGTCCCGGGCGACCTCGACCCGTGGAGCAAGCTGCAGCTGGGATGGCTCCAGTACACGGAGGCGGACGCGGGCCGCACCACGCGGGCCACGCTCGGGGTGTCGGGGTACAACACCGAGGATCCCCAGGCCCTGTTGGTGCACCTGCCGCCCTCGGTGACCACGACCGAGCTGGCCGACCCCTACGAGGGCGGCAGCCAGTGGTGGAGCGGCACCGGCGACTTCATGGACAACACGCTGTCCCGCACGGTCGACCTCTCCGCGGCCGGCGGGGGCCGGGGAGCCCGGCTCGACGCGCGGGTCTGGTACGACATCGAGCAGGACTTCGACTACCTGACGGTGGAGGCCTCCACCGACGGCGGGACCGCGTGGACGGCCCTGCCCGGGACGGTGGACGACGCGCCGACCGGCCCCAAGGGAATCTCCGGCACCTCGGCGGGCTGGGCCCGCCTGTCGGTACCGCTGGAGCAATTCGCCGGAAGCAGCGTGCAGTTGCGCCTGCGCGTGACTTCCGACAGCAACACCCACGGCAAGGGCGTAGCCTTCGACGACATTCGCATCACCGCGGGCGACGGCCGGGAGCTGCTGCGCGACGGTGCGGAGCAGAGCGGCACGAGCGGCTGGACGGCGGTCAAGTGGTCGCACACGCAGGGCCGTACGGGCAGCGAGCAGCACCCGCGCGCGTACTTCGTGGAGAACCGGCGCTACACCGGCTACGGCAGCCTGTTGAAGACCGGCCCGTACAACTTCGGCTTCACGGGCGACAAGGTGGAGTTCTTCCCGTACCAGCAGGGCGTGCTGATCTGGCTCTGGGACACGGCGTACAGCGACAACACCACCAAGGCCCACCCGGGCGGCGGCCTGCTGCTGCCCGTGGACTCCCGCCCGGCGCCGCTGACTTACACCGACGGGACCCTGTTGAACGCACGGGCGCAGACCTTCGACGCCACCTTCTCGCTCGGCAAGAGCGACCGGGTCGTCCTGCACAAGGCCGGCACGCCGGTGGTGATCCCGGCGCGGCCGGGGGTAGCGGTCTTCGACGACCGCCACGGCTCCTACTGGGACGCGCGGCTGCCGCAGCTCGGGGTCAAGGTGCCGGACACCGGGACCCGGATCGCGGTCGCGAAGGAGGCCTCGGGCGGGGCGGTGACCACGGTGCAGGTCAGCCCGTCGCGGTGAACTCCCCCAGGTGAGCACGTGGGTTGAGGGAGGCGTACTCCAGTGGTGCGGACGGGTCGATGGTCAGCTCGTACGGGGCCGGCTCCACGCCCGCCCGCACCAGGAGGTCCCCGACGGCGGCGATCATCGCCCCGTTGTCGGTGCACAGCGTCATCGCGGGCACCCGCAGCTCGATGCCGGCGCGGGCGCAGCGGCGCTCCGCGAGCTCCCGCACCCGGGAGTTCGCGGCCACCCCGCCGACCACCACGAGCGTCTTGACCCCGTACTCCTTGCAGGCCGCGACGGCCTTGCGGGTCAGTACGTCGGCCACCGCCTCCTGGAGCGAGGCCGCGCCGTCCGCGACCGGCGGCTCCTCGCCGCGCAGCCGGTGGCTCTCGGCCCAGCGGGCGGCGGCCGTCTTGAGCCCCGAGAAGGAGAAGGAGTAGGCGTACGGGTCCTGCGCGCGCGGCCCGCCGGTCAGCGGGCGGGGGAAGGAGACGGCCCCGGGGTTGCCGCCGCGGGCGGCGCGGTCGATGGCGGGGCCGCCCGGGTAGGGCAGGCCGAGGACGCGGGCGACCTTGTCGAAGCATTCGCCGGCGGCGTCGTCGAGGGTGTCGCCGAGGTGCAGGATCGGCTCGCGCACGAGGTCCCGTACGAGGAGCAGCGAGGTGTGGCCGCCGGAGACGATGAGCACCATGCAGGGTTCGGGCAGCGGCCCGTGTTCCAGGGTGTCGGCGGCGACGTGGCCGGCCAGGTGGTGGACGCCGTAGAGCGGCAGGCCGAGCGCGTAGGCGAGGGTCTTGGCGCCGGCCAGGCCGACCTGGAGGGCGCCGGAGAGGCCGGGGCCGGTGGTGACGGCGATCGCGTCGAGCTGGTCGGCTCGAAGTCCCGCCCGGTCGAGGGCCTGGCGGACGACGGGATTGAAGGAGTGGAGGTGGGCGCGGGCCGCGATCTCGGGGACCACCCCGCCGAAGCGGGCGTGCTCGTCCATGCTGGTGGCGACGACGTGCGCGAGCAGCCGGCCGCCCTGCACGATCCCCGCGCCGGTCTCGTCGCAGGAAGACTCGATGCCGAGCACCACCGCAGACCCCGCCGACCCCGCAGACCCAGACCCCACAGGCCTCATGACGCCGCCACCACTTTCACCCTTATTGCGAGCTTGTCGCAATAAGGGTACCGGCCTCCGCGCCCGGTCGCGGTCCCGTCAGTCGCAGATCAGGCAGAAGGGGTGTCCGGCCGGATCGGCGTAGACCCTCCAGCCCTCGGCGGCCCGGCTCTCGTCCAGCAGGGTCGCGCCGGCGGCCAGCACCTCCCCGTGGGCCCGGTCCAGGTCCGCGACGACGAAGTCGAGGTGGAGCTGCTGGGGGTGCTCCGGGTCCGGCCACCGGGGCGGACGGTGGCCCTCCGCGCGCTGGAAGGCGAGCACCGAGCCGGCCGGGGTGTGCAGGGTCGCCCAGCGAGCACCGGTCGACCAGCGCCGGTCCGGCCGGTTGACCTCGCCGCCCAGCACGGACCGGTAGAACGCGGCGAGCGAGGTCGGGTCGGCGCAGTCCAGCACCACGCACTGCATCTCAGCGATCATGCGCCGATCCTAAGCAGCCGCCCCCGCCCCGGTCAGCTCAATACTCCCGAGACTCCGGCAGATCGGCCCGAGCGGGCCGCTCCGGTTCCGCCGCCGGCACCGCGGCAATGGTCCGGCCCGGCGGGCCGTGGTGGGCCGGGTAGGCGGCGGCGTCCGGTGCGGTCGGCAGCCGCCATTTGGACAGGACGCGGATCATGGTGGCGGGGCCGAGCAGGGTGGCCGGCGGGGCGGTCAGCGACAGCACGCCGAAGAACCGGCCGGAGATGACCGGGTCGGAGTTGGCGCCCGCCATCACCCTCGCCATGTAGCCCTGCAGGATCCGGGCGCCCAGGCCCGCCGGCGGCCCTTCCGTGACCGGGTACCGCAGGTCCTCGCTGGTGGCGATCTGCCAGGGCACGGCGGCCGCGGCGGCGGTACGGCGCTGGATGCGGCGGGCGGCTGCGGCGATCTCCTCCGGGTTCAGCGTCCGCACCTCCTTGGCCAGGGCCTCCGCGGCGAGCGCGGCGACCGTCATCCCGTGCCCGTACACGGGGTTGAACCGGCAGGCCGCGTCGCCGAGCACCACGAAGCCGTCCGGCCAGCGCTCCAGGCGCTCGTAGTGGCGCCATTCGTTCGCCGTGTTCCGGAAGGCGGTGGGCGAGGACAGCGGGGTCGCGTCGCGGAGGGCGTCGTACAGGGCGGGGCTGCGCAGACTGCGGGCGAAGGCGAGGAACTCCTCGTCCTTCACGGGCGGTACGTGTTCGCCGTTGCCCAGGAGCGTCACCAGCCAGCGGTCGCCCTGCCGCACCAGCACGCCGCCGCGCGGGAGGTCGGGCCGGCTCTGGATGTACATGCCCTGCCAGCGCCGGCCCGGATCGTCGGGGATCGCGAAGTAGCGGCTGGAGTAGCCGAGATGGGAGTCGTAGCGGGTGACCGCCGGGGCCGGGTGGCCGAGGGCCTCCAGCCAGGCGGTGGCCTTGGAGGTGCGCCCCGTCGCGTCCACCACCAGGCGGGCGGCCAGCGGCTCGCCGTCACGCAGGCGCACACCGGCCACCGACCGGCCGTCGGGCCCGGCCACGAGGCCGGTGGCCGCGCTGCCCGTCCGGATCCGGATGCGTCCGTTGCGCAGCACTTCCCGGCGCACCGTCCACTCGAGCAACTCACGGCTACCGATGAGCACTTTGGCCCCGGACAGCGGGTGGAACCAGTCGGCCGGGCTCAGCCAGAGGAAGTCCCGCGGCGAGTCCAGCAGGCTCGCCCCGGCCTCCACCAGCCGGCCGGTGACGCCCGGCAGCATCAGCTCGATCAGCTCCACGCCCCGCGACCACAGGATGTGCGCGTGCCGGGACTGCGGAACGCCCGGCCGGAACTCAGGTCCCGCGTCGGGGAGTTCGTCCCGCTCGATCAGCGTGACGCGGGAGAACCGCCGCGCGAGCACCCGCGCGGCCAGCAGCCCGGCCATTCCCGCCCCGAGGACCACGGCGTGGTCCCCGGGTTCCGAGTCGGTGTGTGGGTGGTTGTCCGTAGCGTCGTCGTCCATTCCGCCGAGTCTGCTGCGGACGCGACGCCCCGGTCAGGGGCCGGACGGGGCGCCCTGAGGCTCACCGGGGGCGGACGGACTCACACGGGGCGCCCATACGGCCGTTCGACCACGGAGGTAATGGCCAACGGCGCCGGCGACGACCGGGGCGCGCGTATCCCCGTAGCCATTCAGCGCGGCAGTGAGGTGTACGAGACTCCCGTGAGCTTTTCCGAGGCCGTCCAGAGCCGTTCGCCGGAGGTGTCGTCCAGGGTCCATTTCGCCCGCCAGGAACGGACGGGTGCGCCGCGCCAGCCGAGCCGTGGGCCGATGAAGTCGTCCGGGCGGACCCCGGGCGCGGTGGCCGCGTACAGGGTGGGTAGCGCGCCGGAGGCGGCGGGCTGGGCGATGACGCCGTTGCCGATGGCGTTGCCGAGGGTGTTGGCGGCGACGGCGATCCGTGAGGTGAGGGTGGTGCCCGCCTGCGGGGTGGCTCCGACGTGCAGGTTGGTGGCGGCGTAGCCGGGGTGGGAGGCGGCCGCGAGGATCTCGGATCCGGCGGCGGCGAGCCGTCGGGCGAGCTCGTGGGTGAAGAGCAGGTTCGCGGTCTTGGAGCGCCCGTAGGCGATCCAGCGCCGGTAGCCGAGCTCGCCGTTCAGGTCCGCGTGGTCCACGTCCCCGAGGGCGTGGAAGGCACTGGAGAGGTTGACGATCCGGGCGCCGGGCGCGGCGGCGAGGAGCCGGGGCAGGAGCAGCCCGGTGAGGGCGAAGTGGCCGAGGTGGTTGACCCCGAACTGGGTCTCGAACCCGTCGGCGGTCCGCCCGTAGGGCAGGGCCATCACGCCGGCGTTGTTGACGAGGAGGTCGAGGGTGTCACCGCCCCGCCGCCTCCCGTAGGCGGCCGCGAACTCCCTCACGGTGGCCAGGTCGGCAAGGTCCAGCGGCAGGAACTCCACGTCCGCGCCCGGCACTTCGGTACGCAGGCGCACCTCGGCGGCGCGGCCCCGGGCGGCGCTGCGGCAGGCCAGGACGACCGAGGCCCCGTGCCGTGCGAGCTCGCGGGCGGCGACGTAGCCGATCCCGCTGTTGGCCCCGGTGACCACGGCCGTGCGGCCGCTCTGGTCGGGCATGTGCGCGGCCTTCCAGCCCGGCATGGCAGCTCCTCGGATCGCGGTGGTCGCATCGCACGCGATGACGCCGACCCACCCGGTTACCTTCGGTAACTGGGGCCGGTCACCGCCACCCTACTCCCGGGCCCCCGGCCACCGGCAGGGCACCCTGGCCCCGGGGCGCGGGCCCGCGCCCAGTAGGCTGCGGGTCCACCCACTTCCCGTCCCCCGAGGTTCCGCGCAGTGAGCTCCACACCGCCACCGCCCCCCGTACCCGTGTCGGTCGTCGGCCTCGGCGCAGACGGCTGGGGCGGGCTCGCCGCCCCCGCGCGGGCCGCGCTGGCCGGGGCCGAGGTGCTCATCGGCGGCCCCCGGCAGCTGGACCTCCTGCCCGCCGAGGAGTGCGCGGGCGACCGGGTGGCCTGGCCGAGCCCGCTGCGGCCGGCCGTGCCGAAGCTGATGGCCGAGCACGCGGGCCGCCGGATCGCGGTGCTGGCGAGCGGCGACCCGATGTTCTACGGGATCGGCCGTGCGCTGTCCGAGGAGCTCGGCCCGGGCGCGCTGCGCGTCCTGCCTCACCCCTCGTCCGTGTCCTACGCCTGCGCGCGCCTCGGCTGGCCGGTGGAGGACACCGAGGTGGTCACCGTCGTCGGCCGTCCCGTGGCCCGGCTCGCGGCCGCGCTGTACGAGGGCCGGCGGGTCCTGGTGCTGAGCGCCGGAGCAGTGACCGCAAACGAGATCGCCGCTCTGCTTCGAGAGCGGGGCTTCGGCCCCAGCCGGATGCGCGTCCTCGAACAGCTCGGCTCCGAGCACGAGAACACGTACGAGGGCCTCGCCCGGAGCTGGGAGCATCCGCCCGGGGACCCCCTCAACGTGGTCGCCGTCGACTGCCGCCGCGACCCCGCCGCCGAAGGCCCGCGCCTCGGCGCGACCCCCGGCCTGCCCGACACCGCGTACGAGCACGACGGCCAGCTCACCAAGCGCCACGTCCGCGCCGCCACCCTCTGCGCGCTCGCCCCCGCCCCCGGCGAACTGCTGTGGGACATCGGCGGCGGCTCCGGCTCCATCGGCATCGAGTGGATGCGCACGCACCCCTCCTGCCGCGCCGTGACCGTGGAGCGCGTCGTCGAGCGGGCCGCGCGGATCGCCGGCAACGCGGCCGCGCTCGGCGTTCCCGGCCTGCGCGTGGTCACCGGCGCCGCACCCGCCGCGCTGGCCGGACTGCCCGCCCCCGACGCGGTGTTCATCGGCGGCGGCCTGACCGCCCCGGGCCTGCTCGACGCGGCCTGGGAGGCCCTGGTCCCCGGCGGCCGGCTCGTGGTCAACACCGTCACTCTGGAATCGGAGGCGGTCCTGACCGACCGCTACCGGCGCCACGGCGGCGAACTGGTGAAGCTGGCCGTCGCGCACGCCGTGCCGGTCGGCGGTTTCACCGGCTGGCGGCAGGCGATGCCCGTCACCCAGTGGTCCGTTACCAAGCCCCATCCCGCAGAGCCCGAAATGGTGGATCAGACGATATGACCGTGTACTTCATCGGTGCGGGCCCCGGCGCCGCCGACCTGATCACGGTGCGCGGCGCCCGCACCCTGGCCGCGGCCCCCGTCTGCCTGTACGCGGGCAGCCTGGTCCCGCGCGAGCTGCTCGCCGAATGCCCGCCGGACGCCCGCCTGATCGACACCGCGCAGCTGAACCTGGACGAGATCGTCGCCGAGTGCGTGCGCGCGCACGCGGCCGGGCAGGACGTGGCGCGGCTCCACTCCGGCGACCCCTCCATCTTCAGCGCCGTCGCCGAGCAGATGCGGCGGCTCGACGCGGCCGGCATCCCCTACGAGGTCGTCCCCGGCGTCCCGGCCTTCGCCGCGGCGGCCGCCGCCCTGAAGCGGGAGCTGACCGTCCCCACCGTCGGCCAGACCGTGATCCTGACCCGGATCGCCCAGCAGGCCACCCCGATGCCGCCCGGCGAGGACCTCGCCACCCTCGGCCGCAGCGGGGCGCTGCTGGTCCTGCACCTGGCCACGCGCTACGTCGACCGGGTCGTCGACGAGCTGCTGCCGCACTACGGGGCCGAGTGCCCGGTGGCGGTGGTCGCGATGGCCAGCCGCCCCGACGAGCTGATCCTGCGCGGCACGCTGGCCGACATCGCGGGCCAGGTGAAGGAAGCCGGACTCGTCCGTACGGCCGTCATCCTGGTGGGCCGCACGCTGAGCGCCGAGCAGTTCCGCGACAGCCACCTGTACTCCGCCGAGCGCGACCGGCATGCCTGCTGATCCTCCGGGTCCCGGATCCGCCGTCCCGGCCTCGGGCATCTCTTGGGGCGCCGGTCCGGGCGCCGATCGGGGCGGTCCGGGGACTGCTCCGAGTGCCGGTCCGGACGCCGCTCCGGGCCCCGGCCCAGGCACCGGCCCCGCCCCCGGCCGGCCGCACGTACTGATCCTCGGCGGGACCACCGAGGCGCGGCGCCTCGCGGAGGCGCTGGCCGCCGAGGACGCGGCCCCGTACCGGGTGACCACCTCGCTGGCCGGACGGGTCGCCTCCCCGGTGCTGCCGCCCGGCGAGACCCGGATCGGCGGCTTCGGCGGCCCCGCCGGGCTCGCGGCCTGGATCGCCGTCCACCGGGTCACGCACCTGATCGACGCCACGCACCCCTTCGCGGAGCGGATGAGCTTCAACGCGGCAGAGGCGGCGGCGCTTTCGGGCGTTCCGCTCCTGGCGCTGCGCCGTCCCGGCTGGATCCCCGGCCCCGGCGACGACTGGCATGCCGCGGCCTCCCTCGCCGAGGCGGCCGATCTGCTGCCGGGCCTCGGCTCCCGCGCCTTCCTGACCACCGGCCGGATGGGCCTGCACAGCTTCGCGCACCTCACCGAGCCCTGGTTCCTGGTGCGTTCGGTGGACCCTCCGGACGCCCCGGCGCCCCCGCGACTCGAAGTGCTGCTCGCGCGCGGCCCGTTCACCCTCGACGACGAGCGGGAGCTCCTCGCGCGGCACCGCATCGACCTGCTGGTCACCAAGGACAGCGGCGGCTCCGCCACCGCCCCCAAACTCACCGCCGCCCGCGAGGCCGGCATCCCGGTCCTCGTCGTCCGCCGCCCCCCGGTCCCCGAGGGCGTCCGGCAGACCGGCTCCCTCGCCGAGGTCCGCGACTGGCTCTCCGGCCGGATCCAGCCCGCCGGGCCGCCGACCGGCTGACGGTGACACCGGCCGGCCGGCCGGGACTCCGCGAGAACGACCGGGGCCCGCGACGCTTCTTCGGCGTCACGGGCCCCGCGTCCGTTACCGCACCGCGGGGATCACGGGTAGCGGCGCGGAGTCCACGTCACCCGCGAGCCGTCGGGGCGTTCGGTGACCTGGGTCTGCGAGGAGCCGATCAGGAGGATCGTGCGCATGTCGACCTCGGACGGGTCCAGTTCGGCGAGGGTGAGGACGCGGACCGACTGCTCCGGGCCGCCCACGTCCCGCGCGACGACCACCGGGGTCTGCGGGGCGCGCAGCTCCAGCAGCAGTTCGCGGGCCTGCGCCACCTGCCACGTCCGGCTGCGCGAGCCGGGGTTGTACAGCGCGAGCACCAAGTCGGCCGCGGCGGCGGCGCGCAGCCGCTCCGCGATGACCTCCCACGGCTTGAGCCGGTCGGAGAGCGAGATGGTGGCGTAGTCGTGGCCGAGCGGCGCACCGGCCGCGGCGGCCGCCGCGTTGGCGGCCGTCACCCCGGGCAGCACCCGTACGGGCACGTCCTTGTACTGGGCCTGGTCCGCGACCTCCAGGACTGCGGTCGCCATGGCGAAGACTCCGGGGTCGCCGCCGGAGACCACGACCACCCGCTTGCCGCGCCGGGCGAGGTCGAGCGCGAACTCCGCGCGCTCGGACTCCACCTTGTTGTCGGAGCCGTGCCGCAGCTGGCCCGGCTTCACCGGGACCCGGTCCAGATAGGTGGTGTACCCGACGAGCACCTCCGCGTCGGCCAGTGCCCGCCGCGTCTCGGCGGTCAGCCACAGCGGCCCGGCCGGTCCGGTGCCGACGACGGCGACCTCGCCGGGGCCGGACGGCACGCTTCCCGGGTTGCCGATCCGGCTGGGGACCACGGCGACGGCGAAGTACGGAACGGTGTCGGGGTCGGTGTCGGCGAGGACGCCGGTCCGCTCGCCCGCCATCGTCGCGCGCTCCACGTACCGCGCCTCGGCGAGCCGGCCGCTCTTCTCCATCGCGCGCCGCACGGTGGGGAAGGTGCGGCCGAGCTTCATCACGACCGCCGAATCGGTGGCGGCGAGGCGTGCGGTGAGCTCCTCCTCGGACAGGGTGCCGGGCAGGATGGTCAGCACCTCCTCGCCCTCGACGAGCGGGGTGCCGAGCCGGGCGGCCGCGGCGCTCACCGAGGTCACTCCGGGGATCACCTCGGCCTCGTACCGGTCCGCGAGGCGCTTGTGCATGTGCATGTACGAGCCGTAGAAGAGCGGGTCGCCCTCGGCGAGGACGGCCACGGTCCGACCGGCGTCGAGGTGGGCGGCGAGCCGGGCGGCGCAGGCCTCGTAGAACTCCTCCATGGCGCCCTGGTAGCCGCCGGGGTGGTCGGTGGTCTCGGTGGTGACCGGGTAGACCAGCGGCTCCTCGATGTGGTCGGCGCGCAGGTGCTTGGCGGCGATCGAGCGCGCGATGGAGCGGCCGTGGCGGGCGGAGTGGTACGCGACGACGTCCGCCTCCGCGATCACCTCGACGGCGCGCAGCGTCATCAGCGACGGATCCCCCGGGCCGAGCCCGACTCCGTAGAGCTTCCCGGTGCCCGCGGCGTCTGCGGCGCGCCCGGCGTGCGCAGCGTCTCCGGTATCCACGGCGTGCGCGGCGTCTGCGGCGTGCGCGGCGTCTGCGGCGCGCCCCGCGTTCCCCGCGCTCATTCGGCCACGCTCGCGATGGCGTTGACGGCGGCCGCGGCCATGGCGCTGCCGCCGCGCCGACCCCGGATGATCAGGTGGTCGAGCCCGGAGGCGTGCGCGGCGAGGGCGTCCTTGGATTCGGCGGCGCCGATGAAGCCCACGGGGACCCCGATGACCGCGGCGGGGCGCGGGGCGCCCTCCTCGATCATCTCCAGCAGCCGGAAGAGCGCGGTGGGCGCGTTGCCGACGGCGATCACCGAGCCCTCCAACAGGCCGCGGTCGCGCCAGACTTCGAGGGCGGCGGCGCTGCGCGTCGTCCCCATCTTGGCGGCGAGCTCCGGCACCGCCGGGTCGGAGAGGGTGCAGATCACCTCGTTGTCGGCGGGCAGCCGCTTGCGGGTGACCCCGCTGGCGACCATCTGCACGTCGCACAGGACCGGCGCGCCGGCCTCCAGGGCGGCGCGCGCCCGCAGCACGACCTCGGGCGTGTAGCCCAGGTCGCGCGTCAGGTCGGTCATCCCGCAGGCGTGAATCATGCGCACCGCGACCTGGGCGACCGAGGCGGGCAGCCCGGAGAGGTCCGCCTCGGCGCGGATCGTGGCAAAGGACTGGCGGTAGATCTCGGCGCCGTCCTTCTCGTACTCGAACACGGTGTACTCGCTCATTTCTTCACTGCGTCTTCGGACACTCGGGCTTGGCTGCGCGCGTCGGCTACAGCCCCTGCAAGTTCGTCTCTCGGCACCGCGCGCCCGTCGAGCCGGTACCCCTCGGGGGTGGCCACGAGGTCGACCCACGCGGTGCCGCGCGGATGCCCGCACCGGCGCTCGCAGCCGGACCAGTGCACGGGCGACCGCCCCCGCGCCTCGTGTACGAGGGCCCGCGCGTCGGCGCGCACGTCGGAGAGGGCCTTGGCGCAGCCGGGCCGCCCGGTGCAGGCGGTGACGGATTCCCAGGGCCCGTCGGGCGCGACGACCAGGCCCGCGGCCTCCAGCCGGGCGTAGCCGTCGATCGGCCGCCGGGTGCTCGCGCCGGGCAGGACGACGCTCCGCCACGGGGTGATCCGCAGCTCGCCGTCCCCCCGGTCGGCGACCTCCACCAGCACCCGCCACTGGCCGGAGTCCACCCGGCCGAGCGGGAGCAGCACGCACAGGGGCGTCCGGTCGCCGGCGCCGGGCCCCCAGGGCCGGGGCGGCGGCGCGTACGGCCACGCCACGTCGGGCACCCGGGTCGCCGCGATGCCGTGGGCGATCAGCCGTGCGGTGAACTCTTCGGTGTCCAGGGGGTGTTCGGCGGGCAGTTCGGACACCCGCCAGGCGCGGGTGCCCGCCCCGTCGGCGGCGTCGAGGAAGTACTCGGCGGCCAGCAGTGCCGCCCGGGGCGCGTCCGGGCCGGCCACGTCCACGGCGTCGGGGGCCGCGCCGAGCCGGACGAGCGCCCGGTCCAGCGGCCTGCCGAGCACGGTGACGTCGGGGTCGAGGGCGGCGACGTCACCGAGCCCGTCGTCGATGGCGAAGAGGAACCGTCCGGACAGGGCCGTCGCCCGTGTGCTCGCGCAGAGCAGCCGGTCCAATTCCCGCACCCAGGGCCCCACATGGGGCCGTTCGGTGCCCAGGATCCCGGACGTCGGGGTCGCCACGATGTTCCGTACCCGCTCGTGGCCCGGCGCGGGCAGCAGGCCGGCGGCGTCCAGCAGTCGCGCGAGCTCGGCGCCGCAGCCGTCCGCGAGTCCTCGCAGCTGGACGTTGCCGCGCGAGGTGAGTTCCAAGTGCCCGTCCCCGAAGCGGTCGGCGGCGAGAGCGAGCGCGGAGGCCTGCCGGCTGGTGAGCAGGCCGCCCGGTATCCGGACCCGCGCCAGGAAGCCGTCGTCCGCCGCGTGCAGCCGCAGCGCGCCGGGGCAGGCGTCGCCGCGATCCCGTATGACGGGCTCGTCCCGCGCTGCGGCGGAGGGGGGCGTGGGCATGGCGGCGAGCATACCCAGGATTCCGCGCCCGCCCCCTGTGTCGATCACCACCCCGGACCGGCACCCCCCAGCCCCACCGTCCGCACATCCCGGCCCTGCCCCGCCTCTCCGGCCCCGCCCCCCCCTCTCCAACCCCCCCCCCCTCTCCAACCCTGCCCCACCTCTCCGGCCCCGCTCCGCCTCTCCAACCCCGCCCCGCCTCTCCGGCCCTGCCCACCCCTCCAACCCCGCTCCACCGCTCCAACCCCGCCCACCGCTCCAACCCCGCCCGCCCCTCCAGCCCCGCCGGCGTTTGAGGCGCGAGGTCCGGGGCCGATCCCCGGCAACGGCGCCGCACCCACCGACCCACGGCGCAGCGCCACCAAGTACCACGGACGCCCCCGGCAAAGGCACCGCACCCGCCCACCGACCCCCACCCGGCCGCCCCCTAAGATGACTCCTCGGCGGCCAACAGGCCCGCCATCGCCGAGGACGGCGACATGGGAGGAAGCCCGGTGCGATTCCGGCGCGGTCCCGCCACTGTGAATCCGAGGGCCACCGCCACCGGATGAGTCAGGAACTCCCGTTGTCCTCACTGCCCGGGGCGCGGAAACCCCGAGGAAGGCCTGCCGCCGCATGATCCTGCTGCTGTCGACGTCCGACACCGATCTGCTCAGTGCCCGCGCCGCCGCGGACGGCCCCGTCCCGTACCGGTTCGCGAACCCCTCCCGCCTCCCCCTCGACGACCTGCCGGCCCTCCTCGACGGCATCGACCTGGTCGTCGTACGCCTCCTCGGCGGCCTGCGCGCCTGGCAGGACGGCCTGGACCTGCTCCTGGCCCCCTCCCAGACCCGCCCGGTCGTCGTCCTGACCGGCGAACAGGCCCCGGACGCACAGCTGATGGAGGCCTCGACGGTGCCGATCGGCATCGCCGCCGAGGCCCACGGGTACCTCGCCCACGGCGGCCCGGCCAACCTGGACCAGCTGGCCCGCTTCCTCTCCGACACCGTGCTGCTCACCGGCCACGGCTTCGAGCCCCCGGCCGCCTCCCCCACCTGGGGTCCGCTGGAGCGGACCGCGCCGCGGGACGCCGCCGGCCCCAAGGTGGCCGTGCTCTACTACCGCGCACACCAGATGAGCGGCAACACCGCCTTCGTGCACTCCCTCTGCGAGGCGATCGAGGCCCACGGCGCCCAGCCGATCCCGCTCTACGTCTCCTCGCTGCGCACCCCCGAGCCGGAGCTGATCGCCGAGCTGGAGTCAGCGGACGCGGTCATCACCACCGTCCTCGCCGCCGGCGGCACCAAGCCCGCCACCGCCTCGGCGGGCGGTGACGACGAGTCCTGGGACGCGGGCGCGCTCGCCGGCCTCGGCGTGCCGATCCTCCAGGCCCTGTGCCTGACCGGTTCGCGCAGCGCCTGGGAGGAGAGCGACGAGGGCCTGTCCCCCCTCGACGCCGCCACCCAGGTCGCCGTCCCGGAGTTCGACGGCCGTCTGATCACCGTCCCCTTCTCCTTCAAGGAGCTGGACGAGGACGGCCTGCCCGCCTACGTCGCCGACCCGGAGCGGGCCGCCCGCGTGGCCGGCATCGCCGTGCGCCACGCCCGTCTGCGGCACATCGAGCGCCGCGACAAGAAGATCGCGCTCGTCCTCTCCGCGTACCCCACCAAGCACTCCCGCATCGGCAACGCGGTCGGCCTCGACACCCCGGCCAGCGCCGTGGAACTGCTGCGCGCCCTCATCGCGGGCGGCTACGACTTCAGCCCCGTCGAGGACATCCCGGGCCTCGTGTCCGGTGACGGCGACGACCTGATCCGCGCCCTGATCGAGGCCGGCGGCCACGACCAGGACTGGCTCACCGAGGAGCAGCTGGCCCGCAACCCGGTCCGCATCCCCGCGGCCGACTACAAGCGCTGGTTCGCCGAGCTCCCCGCCGAGCTGCGGGGCAGCGTCGAGCGGCACTGGGGCGAGGCCCCGGGCAACATGTTCGTGGACCGTTCGGCCAACCCCGAGGGCGACATCGTGCTCGCGGCCCTGCGCCGCGGGAACCTCCTCATCCTGATCCAGCCGCCGCGCGGCTTCGGCGAGAACCCGATCGCGATCTACCACGACCCGGACCTGCCGCCCTCGCACCACTACCTGGCCGCGTACCGCTGGATCCAGGCCCGCGCCGAGGACGGCGGTTTCGGCGCCGACGCGATGATCCACCTGGGCAAGCACGGCAACCTGGAGTGGCTGCCGGGCAAGAACGCCGGCCTGTCCGCGGCCTGCGCCCCCGACGCCGCGCTCGGCGACCTGCCCCTCATCTACCCGTTCCTGGTCAACGATCCGGGCGAGGGCACCCAGGCCAAGCGCCGCGTGCACGCCACCCTGGTCGACCACCTGGTGCCGCCGATGGCGCGCGCGGAGTCGTACGGCGACATCGCGCGCCTGGAGCAGCACCTGGACGAGTACGCCCAGATCTCCGCGATGGACCCGGCGAAGCTGCCGGCCATCCGCGCCCAGATCTGGACGCTGATCCAGGCCGCGAAGCTCGACCACGACCTGGGTCTCGCGGAGCGCCCCGACGACGACGGCTTCGACGACTTCCTGCTGCACGTCGACGGCTGGCTGTGCGAGGTCAAGGACGCCCAGATCCGCGACGGCCTGCACGTCCTGGGCGGCGCCCCGACCGGCGCGTCCCGCGTGAACCTGGTCCTGGCGATCCTGCGCGCCCGCCAGATCTGGGGCGGTACGACGGCGCTCCCGGGTCTGCGCGAGGCGCTCGGGCTGGACGAGTCCGCGGCCACCCGTACCACCGCCGACGAGGCGGAGGAGGCGGCCCGCGCGCTGGTCCAGGCGATGGAGGACGCGAACTGGGCGCCGGAGGCGGTGGCTTCGGTCGCGGCCGGTTTCTCGGCGGACGTGGCGGCCGTACTGGACTTCGCGGCCCGCGAGGTCGTCCCGCGCCTGGCCGGCACCACCGACGAGATCACCCACGTCGTCAGCGCCCTGGACGGCTCCTTCGTCCCGGCGGGCCCGTCCGGTTCCCCGCTCCGCGGCCTGGTCAACGTGCTGCCGACCGGCCGCAACTTCTACTCGGTCGACCCGAAGGCGGTCCCCTCCCGCCTCGCGTGGGAGACCGGCCAGGCGCTGGCCGACTCCCTCCTGAACCGCTACCGCACGGACAACGGCGAATGGCCCGCGTCCGTCGGCCTGTCCCTGTGGGGCACGAGCGCGATGCGCACCTCGGGCGACGACGTGGCCGAGGCCATGGCGCTGCTGGGCGTCCGCCCGGTCTGGGACGAGGCCTCGCGCCGCGTGACCGGCCTGGAGCCGATCCCCCTCGCCGAGCTCGGCCGCCCGCGCATCGACGTGACCCTGCGCATCTCGGGCTTCTTCCGCGACGCGTTCCCGCACGTCATCGGCCTGCTGGACGACGCGGTGCGGCTGGCGGCCTCCCTGGAGGAGCCCGCGGAGGACAACTTCGTACGGGCCCACGCGCAGGCGGACCTGGCCGTGCACGGTGACGAGCGCCGGGCGACCACCCGTATCTTCGGCTCGCGGCCGGGCACGTACGGCGCGGGCATCCTGCAGCTGATCGACTCCCGCGACTGGCGCACGGACGCCGACCTCGCGGAGGTCTACACGGTGTGGGGCGGCTACGCGTACGGCCGCGGTCTCGAAGGGCGCCCCGCGCGCGAGGAGATGGAGACCGCCTACAAGCGGATCACCGTCGCGGCCAAGAACACGGACACCCGCGAGCACGACATCGCGGACTCGGACGACTACTTCCAGTACCACGGCGGCATGGTGGCCACCGTCCGCGCCCTGCGCGGCAAGGCCCCCGAGGCGTACATCGGCGACTCGACCCGGCCGGAGACCGTCAAGACGCGCACGCTGGTGGAGGAGACCTCCCGCGTCTTCCGCGCCCGCGTCGTCAACCCGAAGTGGATCGAGGCGATGCGCCGCCACGGCTACAAGGGGGCCTTCGAGCTGGCGGCCACCGTCGACTACCTCTTCGGCTACGACGCCACGACCGGCGTGGTGGCCGACTGGATGTACGACAAGCTGACCGAGACGTACGTCCTGGACCCGGAGAACCGCGCCTTCCTCGAGGAGGCCAACCCCTGGGCCCTCCACGGGATCGCGGAGCGGCTGCTGGAGGCGGAGTCCCGCGGCATGTGGGAGAAGCCCGACCCGCAGGTGCTGGAGGCGCTGCGCCAGGTGTACCTCGACACGGAGGGCAACCTCGAAGGGGAAGGCGAGTAGCCGTCCCCCGAGCGGGCTCACGCCGGGCGCACGTGCCACTACTGAGACCTGCCGGATAGCCGAGGGGCGCCCGTGCCCCGTCCCGCTTGCCGATTCCGCGTATAATCCGCCCCGTTCACCTTGTGGTTCGCGTCGGATATCAGAATCGAAAAGGCTGTGACCAGGAAATGAATTCAATGCGGGCGCTTCTCGACGGCGGGATTCCGCTGGTGGCCGTCAGCTTCGACGACAGCGATGCCGAGCCGCGCGCACAGGCCGCGAAGGCCGCCGGCGTCGACGTGGCCGAGCTGCGCGTGGACCGGTACGCGCGGACCGACACGGCCCATGTCCTGGCGCAGGTGGACGCGTTCAAGGCACTGCCGGTCCTGGCCACGCTCCGTTCGACCCGCGAGGGCGGCGCATGGAAGGGCACGGAATCGGAGCGCCTCGAACTGTTCCGCGCGCTCGCCCCTCAGGTCGAGGCCGTGGACATCGAGCTTTCCTCCCGGGAAATCCTCGCCGAAGTGATCGAGGCCGCCCACCGGCACGACACTGTGGCGATCGTCTCCTATCACAATTTTGAATTGACCCCGGGTGCGGAGGAACTCCAGGCCGTCGTCGACGACGCGAAGAGCGCCGGCGCCGACGTGGTCAAGGTGTCCACCATGGTGCACTCCGAGGAGGACGTACGGCGGCTGGCCTCACTGCTCCTGCGCGCCGGCGCCGACGGCACCCGGATGATCGTCATCGCCATGGGCGAGATCGGCGCGGTCTCCCGCGTCTTCTTCCCCGCCCTCGGATCGCGGATCACCTACTCCTTCTTCGGCGCCAGCTCCGCCCCCGGCCAGCTCGACTTCCCCGAGACCTTCGGCCTGCTGCGCACGTTCTACCCGGCCTTCGCCCAGCGGAAGTCCGCCGGGGGCTGAGGCGCGCGCCGGGGCCCGCTCGCGCGCAGGCCGAGGCCGCGACCGGGCCCGGGCTCGCGCCTCCTAGCCGCCGACGGCCTCACGCGTCGCGGAACGGCGCCCGGGTCACCCGATGAAGTGAACTCCCCCTTATCACACCGCCATCACGGGTAGGGCAGTGCTGATCTCGTGCGGAGGGCCCCCTCCAGGGCCTTCCGTTTTATCCGGATCCTTCGGATTCCTTCGGATTCCCCTCCGCGAGACAGCCAGACGAAAGGCCCACCCCGCCGTGACGCAGCCGTTTCAACTGCCGGATTTCTATGTGCCTTATCCGGCGCGACTGAACCCCCACCTGGAGGACGCGAGGGTCCACACGAAGAAGTGGGCCCGCGACTTCGGGATGCTGGAGGGTTCCGGCGTCTGGGAGGAGAGCGACCTCGACTCGCACGACTACGCGCTGCTGTGCTCGTACACCCACCCCGACTGCGACAGCGAGGCACTGTCCCTGGTCACCGACTGGTACGTGTGGGTGTTCTTCTTCGACGACCACTTCCTGGAGATGTACAAGCGCTCCCAGGACCGCGACGGCGCGAAGGCCTACCTCGACCGGCTCGCCGCCTTCATGCCCATGGACCTGTCGGGCGGTTTCCCCGAGGCCACCAACCCCGTCGAGGCGGGCCTCGCCGACCTCTGGGCCCGTACCGTCCCCGCCATGTCGATGGACTGGCGGGAACGGTTCTCCGAGTCCACCAAGAACCTGCTCGACGAGTCGATGTGGGAGCTCGCCAACATCAACATCGGGCGGGTGGCCAATCCCCTCGAGTACATCGAGATGCGCCGCAAGGTCGGCGGCGCCCCCTGGTCGGCCGGGCTCATCGAGTACGTGTCCGCGGAGGTTCCGGCGCGCGTCGCGCGCACCCGCCCGCTCGGGGTGCTGCGCGACGCCTTCTCCGACGCCGTGCACATCAGGAACGACATCTTCTCCTACCAGCGCGAGGTCGCCGACGAGGGCGAACTCTCCAACGCGATCCTGGTGTTGGAGACCTTCCTCGGCTGCACCACCCAGGAGGCCGCCGAAGCCTCCAACGACCTCCTCACCTCCCGGCTGCAGCAGTTCGAGCAGACCGCCCTCGCCGAACTCCCCCAGCTCTTCACCGACCACGCCATGAACCCGGCGGAGGTCGCCGCCGTCCTCGCCTACGCCAAGGGTCTCCAGGACTGGCAGTCCGGCGGCCACGAATGGCACATGGTCTCCAGCCGCTACATGAACCAGGGGGCCCGCGCCACCGCGCCGCTCACCCTGCCCTTCATGCCCTCGGGTCCGGGCACCAGCGCCCTCGACCTCCGCTCGATCCTGGCCCCCCGCGCCCTGGAGCTGCGCCGCCGCTCCTTCACCCACGTCCCCTTCGAGCACACCGGCCCGTCCGTCGTCCCGGACGTCTACATGCCGTTCCCGCTCACGCTCAGCCCCCACCACGCCCACGCGCGCGAGCAATCCGTGACCTGGGCCAGGGAGATGGGACTGCTCGATCCGCAGCCCGGCGACCCCGGCTCGGCGATCTGGACCGAGGAGAAGCTGCGCGGCTACGACTTCGCGATCTGCTCCGCCGGCATCGACCCCGACGCCACGCCGGAGGCGCTGACCCTCAACGCCTGCTGGCTGACCTGGGGCACGTACGGCGACGACTACTACCCGGTGGTCTTCGCCCAGGCCAAGAACCTGCCGGCCGCGAAGGCCACCACCGCCCGGCTGGTCGCCATGATCCCGGTGGACCACGCCGACCAGCCGGCGCCGGCCACCGCGATGGAGCGGTCCCTCGGCGACCTGTGGGTGCGCACCACCAAGGACATGTCCCCCGAGGTCCGGACCGAGTTTCGGGCCACGCTCGTCAGCATGCTGCAGAGCTGGCTGTGGGAGGTGGAGAACCAGATCCAGAACCGCATCCCCGACCCGGTGGACTACGCCGAGATGCGCCGCCACACCTTCGGCTCGCACCTCACGATGTACCTGTGCCGGCTCGGCCAGGCGGGCCGCGGCATTCCCGACGAGATCTACGCCTCCGGCACCATCCGCTCCCTGGAGAACGCGGCCGCCGACTCCGCCTGCCTGATGAACGACATCTTCTCCTACCAGAAGGAGGTGGAGGTCGAGGGCGAGGTGCACAACTACGTCCTCGTCACCCGCAACTTCTTCGACATCGGCTACCCCGAGGCGCTGCACATCTGCCACTCGCTGATGACGCAGCGCACCGAGGAGTTCGAACACATCGTCGCGAACGCGCTCCCGCTGCTGTACGACGACTGGAAGCTGAACGAGGAGGCCAGGGCCGGACTGGACGCCTACGTCGGCGAGTTGAAGGACTGGCTCGCCGGAATCCTCAACTGGCACCAGAGGACCGTGCGTTATCGCGAGGAGGACCTGCACCGGCTGGGCGACACGATCTCCACCGGCGTCCTCAGCTCCACTTTCGGCATGTCGGCGGCCCGCATCTCACTGCCCGCCGGCTGAGAGCGCTGATCCCGCGCCGGGGGCGGTCGTACCCGCCCCCGCCGCGCCCGCTCCGCGGCCCCCCGGAGCATCACGCGTCGTATGGCGCTCATAAAGTGGCCCGTGTGATCAGAAAGAGAATCCTCACAGCCCTGCTCATCGGGGGCCTCCTGACGGTGGGCGCTCCGTCCGCCTCTGCCGAGGACACGACGACGTACGTGACCACCGGCCCCGTCTTCAACAAGCCCAAGGGCACTACAGCCGAGCAGGGCGCGATCCTCAGCCAGCTCGGCCGCCTCGTCAATGGGGCCCAGAGCGGGTCGAACATCCGCATATCGCTGTACCTGTTCGGATCGAGCTGGCTCGCGGATCAGCTCGCGGCGGCGCACCGCAGGAACGTGAACGTGCAGGTCCTCGTCGACGACGACAGCATCACCGACGCCTGGATGTCCGGCTCCGGTGCGACGGTGAGGGACAAGCTGACCGCAGCCTTCGCGGCGACCCCGCCCTCGGGCGAGACGTACGGCAAGTCCTGGTTCAGGGTGTGCGCCGCGAACCAGCCGTGCCTGGCCAAGGGCACGGGCGGCGTCAACCACAACAAGTTCTTCCTCTTCTCCCGGACCACCGGCAGCGGCCTTCCCGACAAGGGCAAGCCGGTCGACAACGTCGTCGTGCAGTCCTCGGGCAACCTCACCGCGTGGGACCGCGAGTCCGCCTAGAACGACGCCATGACCGTCGCCGACAACGCGGTCCTGCACGCCGGCTACACCCGCTACTTCGACCTGATGGCCGCGTCCCAGGCGCTGCCGGACGGTTCCGGGCGGGTCGACAACCTGGCGATCGACGTGGAGGCGGGGCTGGCCAAGGGCTACTTCTTCCCGCGCAACTCGACGGATCCCGCCGCGAAGACGGACGTCGTCGAGAACATCCTGAGCATGGTCGAGACCCCTGTGACGAACCCCGACGGGACCACTGCCCCGGTCTGCTACGGGAACACCGGCGGCCACGGCACGGCCGACGGCCGTACCGTGATCCGCATCGCCAACGGTCACATCTCCCGGCCCGTCGTGGCCGAGAAGCTCTGGAAGCTGGCCAACGCCGGCTGCTTCGTCGACGTCGTCTACGGCAAGCTCGCCGATTACGAAGCGGAGGGCGTGCACCGCGAGACGGCCTACTGGCTCACGAGGACGACCGAGAAGGGCAAGATCTCCCTCCACCGTCTGAGCAACGACGACCTGAAGAACCCGGCCGACCCCCAGGTCTCCGGAACGGCCAGCCACACCAAGTACCTGCTCATCGAAGGCTCGTACAAGGGCGCGAAGGACCAGAAGCTCGTCTTCGCCGGCAGCCACACCTACACCGGCATGGCCCTCACCAGCAACGACGAGGCGCTGTTGAAGTACAACAGCCCGACGGTGCACGACGCCTACGTGCTGAACTTCCGTGAGCAGCGCGCCGCCGCGATCGCGGAGGCCCAGTACGGCGGAGCCGTGTAGCCCGGCCGGATCAGCGCGCCCCCGGGCCCGTCCAGCCGGCCGGCACGTGCCCGAGCCGCACCCGCTGCGGGTGGTCCCCGACGGGCACGGACACCCGCTTGGCCCCGGTCGCGAAGTCGATGGCCGTGACCTGGTCGGCGCCGCTCTCGGAGATCACGCAGCCGGTGCCGTCGCCGTCGACGGTCGCCCAGTACGGCTTGGCGGCAGGTACGAGCGGACCCTGCGCGAGGGAGGCCCGGTCCACGACGGTCGCGTAGTCGTCCATGGTCCCGGCGACGCAGAGCTTGGTCCCGTCCGGGCTCATGGACATGCCGTGGTGACGGGAGTCGTTGACCCAGGTGGTGCGGTCCGTGCTGGTGGTCGGGTTCTCGGGGAGGGGCTTGATCCGGGTGATCCGGTCGGCGGCCACGTCGTACTCGACGAAGCCGTTGAAGAAGGACACCTGGAAGTAGAGCTTCGACTCGTCCGGGCTGAAGGAGACGGGCCGCACCGCGTCGGAGAGGTCGGAGCGGCCGAAGGCGTCGAGGCGCGCCCGCATGTCGATCACCCGGACCGTGCGGAAGGTCTGCGTGTCGACGACGGTGATCTTCCGGTCCCCCTTCGTCCAGTCCAGCCACGGCGCGTCGAGGGCGGAGGTCACGTCGCCGATGGAGCTGTTCCACAGGAACCGGCCGTCCCGCGTGAAGGTGTTCTCGTGCGGTTTGTCGCCGGTGGTGAAGGAGCCGGTCTGGCGGCCGCTCGCGACGTCGAGGACGTGCACGGTGTTGGCGGTGGAGGCGGAGACCGCGACGCGGGTGCCGTCCGGGGAGAGCGCCATGTGGTCGGCCCGGTAACCGGCGACGGGGAAGCGCCAGTTGATCCGGCCGCTGCGGACGTCGATGGAGACGACGTCGGCGAAGCTGGGGCGGGAGGCGACGACGGCGGAGCCGTCCGGGGTGGTGTACATGTCGTCCACGAACTGGTCGTGGCCCTCGCCCGCCGTGGCCCGGATGCCCAGGAAGTAGCCGAGCTTCACCGGGTTGAGGTAGATCTCCCGGAGCCGCTCCTCCTTGTCGGGGACGATGTCGATCCGGCCCACCTTGGCGAGGTCCCCGGTGGAGGCGAGGACGTCGGCGGTGCCCTCCCAGTTGTTCCCCACGAACAGCACCTCGCGCGGCGCCGGGCCGGCGGCGGCCCGCGGTCCGGCACCCTCGGCCCCGGCGGCGGAGACGGGCGCCGCGAGGAGGGCGGCCGAGGCCAGGGCGGCGAGCACGGCCAGCGCCGCCGGAGCCGGTGCGGCACGGCGGCGGGTGCGGGTGCGTGAGGAAGCGGCAGACATCAGATCGGCTCCGTTGCGGGGAGGAACTGTTACCGGCGGGTAAGATAGAGCGAACGCCGAAAGGGCGCAACCCCCGCGGGAGTTGCGCCCTTTCGCATCGTGCCCGAGGCCCGTCAGGTCACCGCGGTCTTCAAGCGACGGAGCCGATCCGGCTGATCACCGTCTTCGACGCGTCCGGATGGATCGGGATGTGGGCGCCGGTCAGGGCGACGCCCGTGCCGCCGCGCCGGTTGGCGACGATCTCGGCGGCGATGGACAGCGCGGTCTCCTCCGGGGAGCGGGCGCCGAGGTCCAGACCGATCGGGGAGCGCAGCCGGGCCAGTTCGAGCTCGGTCACGCCGACCTCGCGGAGCCGCTTGTTGCGGTCCTCGTGGGTGCGGCGGGAGCCCATGGCGCCGACGTAGGCGACGGGAAGTCTGAGGGCCAGTTCGAGGAGCGGGACGTCGAACTTGGCGTCGTGGGTGAGCACGCACAGGACGGTCCGGCCGTCGATCACACCGGCCGAGGACTGCTCCTCCAGGTAGCGGTGCGGCCAGTCGACCACGACCTCGTCCGCTTCGGGGAAACGGTTCTTCGTGGCGAACACGGGCCGTGCGTCACACAGCGTGACGCGGTAGCCGAGGAACTTGCCGATCCGCACCAGGGCGGAGGCGAAGTCGATGGCACCGAAGACGATCATCCGAGGCGGCGGGACGCTGGATTCGACCAGCACCTTGAGGGGCTCTCCGCAGAGGCGGCCGTCGGCGCCGATCTCCAGCACGCCGGTCCGGCCGGCGTCGAGCATCGCGCGGGCCTCCTCGGCGATGGCGTGGTCCAGCTCCGGGTGGCCGCCGAATCCGCCCTCGTGGCCGCCTTCGCCGCGGACGAGCACGGCGCGCCCCATCAGCTCGGCGGGGCCCTCGGCGATCCGTGCGAACGCCGCCGCCTCCCCCCGGGCGGCGGCGGTGAGCGCGGCCGCGAACACCTCCCGTGCGGGTGAGCCCACGCACACCGGGGTCACCAGGATGTCGATGATCCCGCCGCAGGTCAGACCCACCGCGAAGGCGTCGTCGTCGCTGTAGCCGAAGCGCTCCTGGACGGTCCGGCCGTCCTCCAGCGCCTGTCGGCACAGCTCGTAGACCGCGCCCTCCACGCATCCGCCGGAAACCGAGCCGATGGCCGTGCCCTCGCTGTCCACGGCGAGGGCCGCTCCGGGCTGCCTGGGTGCGCTGCCGCCGACCGCCACGACGGTGGCGACGGCGAAGTCACGGCCCTGCTCGACCCACCGGTTCAGTTCTTCGGCGATGTCCAGCATTACGGCCTCCTCGGAGGGGTTCGGTTCCAGTATCGGATGCGTGGGCGTTTCGAGCAGTGGCCGGCCCGGTCGGACCGGGCCGGCCACATTCGCTTACTTGACCCCGACCCACGACTCGATGGGGTGGAGGGCGAAGAACACCACGAAGATCACGGTGAGCACCCACATGAAGGCACCGATCTCGCGGACCTTGCTCTGCGCGACCTTGATGGCCACGTAGGAGATCACACCGGCGGCGACGCCGGCCGTGATCGAGTAGGTGAAGGGCATGATCGCCACGGTCAGGAAGACCGGGATGGCGGTCGCGCTGTCGGACCAGTCCACGTGGCGGGCGTTCTGCATCATCATCGCGCCGATGACGACCAGGGCCGCGGAGGCGACCTCACCCGGGACGATCTGCGTGATCGGGGTGAAGAAGAGGCAGGCGGCGAAGAAGAGGCCGGTGACGACGGAGGCGAGACCTGTGCGGGCACCCTCTCCGACGCCGGTGGCGGACTCGACGAACACCGTCTGGCCGGAGCCACCCGCGATGCCACCGATGGCGCCACCGGCACCGTCGATGAACAGGGCCTTGGACAGGCCCGGCATGCGGCCCTTGTCGTCGGCGAGCTTGGCCTCGGTGCCGACGCCGATGATGGTGGCCATCGCGTCGAAGAAGCCGGCGAGCACCAGGGTGAAGACGATCATGCCGACCGTCATGACACCGACGTCGCCCCAGCCGCCGAACTCGACGTCGCCGAAGAGCGAGAAGTCGGGCATCGAGATCGCGGAGCCGGCAAGCTCCGGAGCGCCGTTCTTCCAGGCCTTCGGGTCGATGTCCACGATGGCGTTCAGGATGGCCGCCAGGACCGTTCCGCCGACGATGCCGATCAGGATCGCGCCGGGGACCTTGCGGGCCTGCAGCATGAAGATGGCGAGCAGGGTCACGCAGAAGAGGAAGACGGGCCAGCCGGCGAGCTCGCCGGTCGCACCGAGGCTCACGGGAGGAGCGAACTCCCCGCCGTTGCCCACGAAGCCGGCCTTCACGAGGCCGATCAGGGCGACGAACATGCCGATGCCCATGGTGATCGCGTGCTTGAGCGCGAGCGGGATCGCGTTCATGATCATCTCGCGGAGGCCGGTGACGACCAGGAGACAGATCACGACGCCGTACATCACGCACATGCCCATGGCCTGCGGCCAGGTCATCTGCGGCGCCACCTGCGAGGACAGCACACCGGAGACGGACAGGCCGGCGGCCAGCGCGAGCGGGACCTTGCCGACGAAGCCCATGAGGAGCGTGGTCAGCGCGGCCGCGAACGCGGTGGCGGTGATCAGAGCCTTCTGGCTCATGGTGTCTCCGGCGACGTCCTTGCCGGAGAGGATCAGCGGGTTGAGCAGCAGGATGTACGCCATGGCCATGAAGGTCGTGACACCGCCACGAATTTCATTTCCGACGTTGGATCCACGCTGGGATATGTGGAAGTACCGATCGAGCCAAGACCGTCCGGCGGGGGGACGAGAGCCGTCGCCGGCCTCTTCCGCACTGGTCTTGGGCTCCACAGACGACTGGGTCATGGTGCCTAACTCCCAAGGTTCAAAGGGGCACCCGCATGAAGATTGGAGACACGGGATTTGGGAAATGCCGTTGGCTGCACGACCCGGGGTGACGGCCCGAGGCGACGCGAATGTTCACTGCGTGTACTGCGGGTACTGCGTGGGTTCTGCGGTACTGCCTGGTACTGCCGGCTACACCGGGGTGTGTGGTGCTACCGGGGTTCTGGGGGGGTAATGCCGGTGAAACTGACCGCGAGCGGTGCGGTACTGATGACTCCGGACTTCCGTGCTCCGGGCGGTACGGCTGGAAGTGTGACGTTCCCGTGCCGCACCGCCCGGAAATCTGGGGGTGGGTCCGGGGGCCTCGCGGCCCCCGGACCACGCCGTCCTAGAGGGTGCCGGTGAGGGCTTCCGGACGGATCGGCGTCTTGTTGAGCTCCAGACCGGTCGCCTGCCGGATCGCCGCGAGGACGGCCGGGGTGGACGAGAGGGTCGGGGCCTCGCCCATGCCGCGCAGGCCGTACGGGGCCTTCGGGTCGGCGAGCTCCAGGACGTCGACCGGGATGGTCGGGGTGTCGAGGATGGTCGGGATCAGGTAGTCCGTGAAGGAGGGGTTGCGCACCTTCGCGGTCTTCGGGTCCACGATGATCTCTTCCATGATCGCGACGCCCAGGCCCTGGGTGGTACCACCCTGGATCTGGCCGACCACGGAGAGCATGTTGAGCGCCTTGCCTACGTCCTGGGCGGTCGCGAGCTCCACGACCTTGACCAGGCCGAGCTCGGTGTCCACCTCGACGACCGCGCGGTGCGCGGCGAAGGTGTACTGGACGTGGCCGTTGCCCTGACCGGTGACCAGGTCGAACGGGACGGTCGGGTGGTGACGGTATTCGAGCTCGAGGTCGATCGCGTCCTCGCCCTCCAGGATGTCGGCGATGTCCGCGAGGACCTCGCCGCCGTCGGTGACGACCTTTCCGCCTTCGAGCAGCAGCTCGGCCGTGGCCCACGCCGGGTGGTACGAGCCGTTCTTGCGGCGGCCGATCTCCAGCAGGGCCTCGCGCACGGCCTCACAGGTGTTCTTCACGGCGCCACCGGTCATGTACGTCTGCCGCGAGGCCGACGTGGAACCGGCGGAGCCGACCTGGGTGTCGGCCGGGTGGATGGTCACCTGCGTGACACCCAGCTCCGTACGGGCGATCTGCGCGTGGACGGTGATGCCGCCCTGGCCGACCTCCGCCATGGCCGTGTGGACCATCGCGACGGGCTCGCCGTTGATGATCTCGAGGCGCACGCGGGCGGTCGAGTAGTCGTCGAAGCCCTCGGAGAAGCCGACGTTCTTGATGCCGACCGCGTAGCCGACGCCGCGGACGACGCCTTCACCGTGGGTGGTGTTCGAAAGGCCACCGGGCAGCGCGCGGACGTCCGCGCTCTCGCCGGCGCTCTCCCACTGGCGCTCCGGCGGCAGCGGGCGGGCCTTGACCCGGCGCAGCAGCTCGGCGACGGGCGCCGGGGCGTCCACGACCTGGCCGGTGGGCATGACCGTGCCCATCTCCATGGCGTTCAGCTGGCGGAACTCGACCGGGTCCATGCCCAGCTTCGCCGCGAGCTTGTCCATCTGGGCCTCGTAGGCGAAGCAGGCCTGGACGGCGCCGAAGCCGCGCATCGCGCCACAGGGCGGGTTGTTCGTGTAGAGCGCGATCGCCTCGATGTCCACGTCCTCCAGGACGTACGGACCGACCGAGAGGGAGGAGGCGTTGCCCACGACCGCCGGGGAAGCGGACGCGTACGCGCCGCCGTCCAGGACGATCTTGCACTTCATGTGCGTGAGCTTGCCGTCCTTGGTGGCGCCGTGCTCGTAGTAGAGCTTCGCCGGGTGGCGGTGCACGTGGCCGAAGAAGGACTCGAACCGGTTGTAGACGATCTTGACCGGCTTGCCCGTGGCCAGCGCCAGGAGGCACGCGTGGATCTGCATCGAGATGTCCTCGCGACCGCCGAAGGCACCGCCGACGCCCGAGAGCGTCATGCGCACCTTCTCCTCGGGCAGGCCGAGGACGGGGGCGATCTGCTTGAGGTCGGAGTGCAGCCACTGGGTGGCGACGTACAGCTCCACCCCGCCGTCCTCGGACGGCACGGCCAGGCCGGACTCCGGGCCGAGGAAGGCCTGGTCCTGCATGCCGAAGGTGTACTCGCCCTCGACGATGACGTCGGCGCGCTTGCGGGCCTCTTCCACGTTGCCGCGGATGATCGGCTGGCGGTGCACGATGTTCGGGTGCGGGACGTGACCGATGTGGTGGTCGTCGCGGCCCTCGTGGATCAGCGGCGCGCCGGGGGCGAGGGCGGAGGCCTCGTCCGTGACGAGCGGCAGCTCCTTGTAGTCGATCTTGATCTTGGCGGCCGCGCGGCGGGCGGTCTCCGGGTGGTCGGCGGCCACGAGGGCGACCGGCTCACCGTGGTGACGTACCCGGCCGTTGGCGAGAACCGGGGTGTCCTGGATCTCCAGGCCGTAGTTCTTCATCTCGGCGGGCAGGTCGTCGTACGTCAGCACCGAGTAGACGCCCGGCATCGCCAGGGCCTCGGAGATGTCGATCGAGACGATCTCGGCGTGGGCCACGGTGCTGCGCAGCGTCTGGCCCCACAGCATGTCCTCGTGCCACATGTCCGAGGAGTACGCGAACTCACCGGTGACCTTGAGGGTGCCGTCAGGGCGCAGCGTGGACTCGCCGATGCCGCCCTTGTTGTGCTTCTGCGTGACGTTGGTCGGCGTACCGGCCGGAACCGTGCGCGTGTTCTGAGCCATGGTCAGACCGCCTCTGACTGACGGGCGGCCGCGAGGCGGACCGCGTCGAGGATCTTCTCGTAGCCCGTGCAGCGGCAGAGGTTGCCGGAGAGGGCCTCGCGGATGTCCTGGTCGGACGGGGAGGCGTTCTCCTCCAGCAGCGCGTCCGCCTGGACCAGGAGGCCCGGGGTGCAGAAACCGCACTGGACCGCGCCGGCGTCGATGAACGCCTGCTGGATGTTGGAGAGCTCCACGCCCTCGCCGGTCTGCGAGTCGGCACCCTTCGCGGACCACTGCTTGGCAGCGTCCAGGGAGACGCCGCCCTTGCCGCCGCAGCCGCCGCCGGTGCCGCAGGCACCGCCGTGGCCGTGCTCGTCGCGCTGCTTGGCGAACTCCGCCAGGCCCTCGACGGTCACGACGTCGCGGCCCTCGACCTGACCGGCCGCGACCAGACAGGAACAGACCGGCACGCCGTCGAGGCGGACGGTGCAGGAACCGCACTCGCCCTGCTCGCAGGCGTTCTTCGAACCCGGCAGGCCGAGGCGCTCGCGCAGGACGTAGAGGAGGGACTCGCCCTCCCAGACGTCGTCGGCTTCCTGCTGACGGCCGTTGACAGTGAAATTGACGCGCATGATTACGCAGCCCCTTCGAGCGAGCGGCCGTTGTTCGAACCGCGGTACTGCTCCCACGTCCAGACGAGCTGGCGGCGAGCCATGATGCCGACCGCGTGGCGGCGGTACTTCGCCGTGCCGCGGACGTCGTCGATCGGGTTGGCCGCGCCGGAGGCGAGGTCACCGAACTGCTTGGCGATCGACGGGGTGATGACCTTGCCGGACTCCCAGAAGCCGCCCTCTTCGAGCGCGGCGTTCAAGAACTCCTCGGCGGCCTTCGCCCGGATCGGGGTCGGCGCGGCCGAACCGATGCCGGTGCGGACCGTACGGGTCTGCGGGTGCAGCGCCAGACCGAACGCGCACACCGCGATGACCATCGCGTTGCGGGAGCCCACCTTGGAGTACTGCTGGGGGCCGTCCGCCTTCTTGATGTGGACGGTCTTGATGAGCTCGTCGGGGGCGAGCGCGTTGCGCTTCACGCCCGTGTAGAACTCGTCGATCGGGATCAGGCGAGAGCCGCGTACGGACTCCACCTCCACCTCGGCGCCCGCCGCGAGGAGCGCGGGGTGCGAGTCACCGGCCGGCGAGGCGCAACCGAGGTTGCCGCCGACACCGCCGCGGTTGCGAATCTGCGGGGACGCGACCGTGTGCGAGGCGAGCGCGAGTCCCGGAAGCTCCGTGCGGAGGTTCTCCATGATCTGCGTGTACGGGACGGAGGCGCCCAGACGAACCACGTCCTCGCCGACCTCCCATTCCCGCAGGAGACCGATGCGGTTCAGGTCCAGGAGGTACTCCGGCCGACGGTGGTCGAAGTTGATCTCGACCATCACATCGGTGCCACCCGCAATCGGCACAGCTGTGGGGAACTCGGCCTTAGCGGCGAGCGCCTCCTCCCAGCTGGCGGGGCGAAGGAAGTCCATGTGTGGCTCTCTTCTTCTCAATCGGGTCGTTCACTTCAAGCCAGGAGGCCCCTAGGCCCTCGACTGGTCGTTCACGTGCTGTTAACGCGGTGTGGACTCAGTACACCGGCCGCTCGTCCCCCGGGTGCAGTCACCGAAACCATGAAGGAGTTGGCTGACGGCCTCCCTCGTCTTGTAGATTCGTATGAAAGGCAGGATGCGACGACCTGCCCGATTTCCAAGGGCAACATTCGAGACAGATCGGCGGCGACATCATGCGGCTGCGCGCACTGCTGGAAACCGAGGCGCTGGGGCTGCGGCTGCTCGGCGGCCAGGAAGAACTCGACCGGACGGTCCGCGGGGTCATGACGACCGACCTGCGTGATCCCAGCCGATACCTCTCCGGGGGCGAGCTCGTCCTCACTGGCCTGGCATGGAGACGAAATTCAGCCGACTCCGAGCCATTCGTACGAATCCTCGCGAGCGCCGGCGTGGCCGGGCTCGCGGCGGGCGAGGCTGAGCTGGGGGACATTCCCGACGATCTCGTCTCGGCGTGTCTGCGCAACCGTCTGCCGCTGTTCGCTGTGAACGAAGACGTTGCATTCGCCACGATCACCGAGTACGTGGTGCGCCAGGTCTCGGGAGAACGGGCCGGCGATCTCGCCGCCGTCGTGGACCGCCACCGCCGCCTGATGACCTCCGGACCCACCGGTGGGGGTCCCGATGTGGTGCTCGATCTGCTCACCACCGACCTCGATCTCCGGGCTTGGGTGCTCGCTCCCACGGGCCGGCAGATCGCCGGAGCGGGCGAGCCGCTGGCGCCGGGCATCTGCGCGGCACTGGCGAGCGAACACCTCGCGGCGGTCCGGACGGGCCGCCGGGGCCCGCACCGGATTTCCATCCAGGGTATTACCTACTCCCTGTTCCCGATCAGGGGACACGGGCGGGGCGCGGCGGGCCAGGCCGCGGCCCGGGACGTGCGCGAGAGCGTGCTCTCCGACTGGCTGCTGGCCGTCGAGGCCGACGCGGGCGACTGGCCCGCCGAGCGGCTCGACCTGCTCCAGGGCGTCACCCAGCTGATCGCCGTCGAGCGCGACCGCCGCGACGCGGCCCGTACGGTGCGCCGCCGCCTCGCCCAGGAAGTGCTGGAGCTGGTCCAGACGGGCGCCCCGCCCGCCGAGATCGCCGCCCGCCTGCGGGTGGCCGCCCCGGTGCTCCTGCCGGGCCTGGGCTCCGCGCCGCACTGGCAGGTCGTCGTGGCCCGGGTGGACTGGGACGGCGGGGACATCTCCGGCGGACCCGTCGCCCAGTCGCTGCTCGAGGAGATCCTCGTGGACCCCTCGATCTCCGGTCCGGAGCCCTCCGACCGGATCGCGGTCGCGCACGCCGGGGACGAGGCGATCGCCCTCGTACCGCTGCCCGCCCCGGCCGGGGAGCCCGGCGAGGAGAAGGGCCCCGACACCGCCCTGCACGCGGAGACGCTGCTCGCGTCCGTACGGGAACCCCTGGCGGCCGGACTCGCCGACGACGGCCGCCTCACGCTGGGCGTCAGCGCAGCCGTGCACTCCGCCGAGGGGCTCCGGGGAGCCCTGGAAGAGGCCCGGCACGCCCGCCGGGTCGCGGCGGCCCGTCCGGGCCGGGTCTGCGCGGCCGGACACCACGAGCTGGCCTCGCACGTCCTGCTGCTCCCGTTCGTCCCGGACGACGTCCGCCGCGCCTTCACGGCCCGGCTGCTGGACCCGCTGCGGGACTACGACCGCCGCCACCGGGCGGAGCTCATTCCCACGCTCGAGGCGTTCCTGGACTGCGACGGCTCGTGGACCCGCTGCGCGACGCGGCTGCACCTGCACGTCAACACGCTGAGGTACCGGGTCGGGCGAATCGAGCAGTTGACGGGGCGGGACCTTTCCCGGCTGGAGGACAAGCTCGACTTCTTCCTGGCACTGCGGATGAGCTGAGGCGTCGCGCCTCCTGACCGGCCGGGGGGCCGGTCGGGGACGGGTGGGGGGCGGGTGGGGGACGGGTCGGCGGCCGGTCGGGGCCGAGCCGGACCGAGCGGGGGCGGCTGATGATCCGTCCGGACTTTGTGAAAGAGTTCACCCGACCCCTTGGCCGAACCTGCCGATCCGTGCTCTCATTTCGCCCCAGGGCTCAACGACGTGCTGCTTGGTTGCTTTGGGGAGGGCAATGTGGCGGATACCGCCATGTCCGGTGCCGGAACTACCGGGGGAGACGACCCCCTCCAGCGGGCGATATGGCGACTGCGCTCGCGCGGCTGTTGGACCGACGCGGCGGCCCTGCTGACGCCGCACGTGCACGATGCCGGAGCCGCCGTACAGCGGACCGGACTGCTGGTCGAGCGCAGCCTGTTCACCGGCCAGGGCTGGGCCGAGGCGGAGGACGCGCTGCGGGTCGCCGAGGCGGTGGCCCAGGACGACGACGACCGGGGTGCGGCCGCGTGCGAGCGGGGTCACCTGGCGTACGCCGCGACCGTACTGGGCGTACGGGACCGGGCCGACGAGGCCCGCTCCGCGCTGGGGCGGGCGGCGGCGCTGCTGACCCCGGGGTCCCGGACCCGGCCGCTGCTGGACTTCCGGCGCGGCCTGGTCGCCGAGCACCTCGCGGACGCCCCGCAGTCCGCGCTGCCCGCCTACCGGCGGGCCCACGCGGGGGCGCTCGCCCACGGGGACACCCTGCTGCTGTCCTTCACCTGGCGGCACCTGGCCGCGCTGGCCCTGCGGGACGGGGAGGTGGCCGAGGCCCGCAAGGGCTTCGCGGAGTCCCTCCGCATCCGGGAGGACCTGGGGTTCCTGGTGGGCACGGCGCCGGCGCTGGCGGCCCTGGCCGAAGCGGAGCCGGAGCCGGAGGCGGCCCGCCTGCGGGCGGAGGCCCGCCGCCTGTTCCACCTCCTGGGCGGCATCCCCACCTGGCTGGCCGACCAACTCCACCCGACCCCGGCCGCCCCTTCTTGACGCGCTTCCGCGCAGCGCGGGGACCGCTGCGGGTGCGGGCGGACGCGCCGCGGCGCGGGGCTGGTCCCCTACCCGCCCTTCCACCGTTCCCCGGGGCTCCGCCCCGGACCCGTCGCAGGATGCGATGCAGCTGCCGGGGGCCAGCCCCCGCACCCCCGCGCCTCAAGCTCCTCCAGCTATCGCTGGGAGGGGCCCTTGCGCGGCTGTAACGGCAGCCTGTCGAATTCAGCCCCGCCGGCGTTTGAGGCGCGGGGTCTGGGGCGGAGCCCCAGGAGGGTCCGGGCGGAGCCCGGGGAACGGTGGAAGGGCGGGTAGGGGACCAGCCCCGCGCAGCGGCACACTCACCCGCACCGGCGGACGCGTCAAGAGGCCAGATGGCCGTGGATCAGGGATTCCGCCAAGGGGAGGTTCCCCTCGGCGAGGGCGTCGAGCAGGGCCACGTGCTGCGCCGCGTCCGCGGCCAGGGCGGAGGCGCGGGGCTTCGAGGGGCCCGGGACGGGCCATTGGGAGCGGCGGTGGAGATCGGCCGCCACGAGCAGGAGCTGCGCGTTGCCCGCCAGCCCCAGCACCGCACGGTGAAACGCCCGGTCCGTCTCCGCGTACCAGGCCCGGTCACCGGAGGCGGCCGCCTCCACGGTCGCCTCCGCCGCCGCGCGCAGCGGCAGCGCGGACCACTGCGCCGGATCGACCGTACGGGCCAGCCGCAGCATCACCGGGACCTCGACCAGCGCCCTGACCTCGGCCAGTTCCGCGAGCTCGACCGGGGTCCGGGCCAGGACCCGGAAGCCGCGGTTCGGGAGGCATTCGACCGCGCCCTCCAGCGCCAGCTGCTGCATCGCTTCGCGCACGGGCGTCGCGGAGACCCCGAACCGCTCCCCCAGGGCGGGGCCGGAGTAGATCTCCCCCGGCACGAGTGCGCCGTCGAACAGCGCCGCGCGCAGCGCGTCGAGGATCTGTCCGCGCACCGAATGGCGGGAGACCTTCCGCGTCTGCTGTTCCGGGACCCGGGATCGGGCCGTGTCACGCACTCGGTCCTCCTACGGGTCCAGACCTGACCAGAGAATATCCCGAACCGGTCCGAGGTCAGATAAGGTAAGCCTTACCTGTCAACGATCGCGCGATTCGGTGGTCCCTCCATGACCGTCACGGCCGTCAAGCCCGTCCGTGCGCCCGCCCCGGACGGCTCTCCCGTGGCGGACGCCTATGCACGGCTGACCCGTGCCTACGGCGGACTGCACGTCACCGAGCTCGCCGCGCACGAGCCCTCCCCTCGCGGTGCGGGGTGGGTCGGCGCGGACGAGCTCGCGGCGGGCGGGGAGGCCGTGGACGCCTTCCTGGCCTGGGACGACGCCCAGGTGCTGCGTGACTACGGGCGCCGGGCCCGGCCCGATGTGGTGGCGAGCTTCGGACTGCACCGGTACGCGTGGCCCGCGTGCCTGCTGATCACGGCGCCCTGGTTCCTGGACCGCCGCGTGCCCCTGCTGCCCCCGGACGGCGTGTCCTTCCACCGGGCCCAGGGGCGGATGGCCGTCCGCGTCGAGTCCTTCGCCTGCCTGCCCGACGACCCGGCGGCCGTCCTCCCCGGGGCGCGGGTCGTGCCCGACGAGGAGGCGCTGCGCGAGGAGGTGCGGGCCATGGTGGCCCGGCACCTCGGGCCGGTGCTCGAAGGTTTCGGCCGCCGCCTGCGGCGCGGCCGGCGGGCCCTGTGGGGCATGGCGACCGACGAGGTCGTCGAAAGCCTCTGGTACATCGGCCACCTCCTCGGCGAGGCCGAGGAGCGGCGGGCCGTACGCGAACTGGAGCTGCTGCTCCCCGGCACGACCGCCCCGTACACGGGCGGCGCCGGTTTCCGCGGCCTCGAAGCCCCGGACGGCCGAACGCTGCCCACCCGCGACCGGGCGAGCTGCTGCTTCTTCTACACGATCCGCCCCGAGGACACCTGCGTCACCTGCCCCCGCACCTGCGACGCGGACCGAGTGGCGCGCCTGACGGCCGAGGCCGCCACCGCCGCCTGATCCGGCGCAGCCGCGGCACGTTCGTCTCCGTCGTCCGAAGCCACCCGTCCGGCTGACCGGGAATCGAACCCAACCCCGTCTCCACGAGCGACTGTTCGAGCCGCGACACCCTATCCGGCGGGCTCCGCCCCCCGATGGCGTCCACTTGACCCGAAACCCGCGTGTACGGCGGACCGGCTGCGCCACTATGGCGCCCGGAAAGCCGCACCGGCCACAAGCCGAACAGCCGCATACGCGAGGCAAGGACATCCGCATGAGACTGACCGACATATCGCTGGACTGGCTGCTGCCCGGCAGCCTGCTGATCCTGGGCGTACTTGCGGCAGTGGCGGTACTGGCCCGGGGCAAGCGCGAAGGCGAGAAGGCCGCGGCGGCCGAGGACAGCTGGGAGCGCAGCGAGGAGCGCCGGCGGCGCAAGGAGGCCGTCTACGGGACCGCCTCCTACGTCCTGCTGTTCTGCTGCGCGGCGGTCGCCGCCGCTCTCTCCTTCCACGGGCTGGTCGGCTTCGGCCGGCAGAACCTCAACCTTTCCGGCGGCTGGGAGTACTTGGTCCCCTTCGGCCTCGACGGCGCCGCCATGTTCTGCTCGGTGCTCGCCGTCCGCGAGGCCAGCCACGGCGATGCCGCACTCGGCTCGCGCATGCTGGTCTGGCTGTTCGCGGGCGCGGCCGCCTGGTTCAACTGGGTGCACGCTCCGCGCGGCATCGGCCACGACGGGGCGCCGCAGTTCTTCTCCGGCATGTCCCTCTCCGCGGCCGTGCTCTTCGACCGCGCGCTGAAGCAGACCCGCCGGGCCGCACTGCGCGAACAGGGCCTGATTCCAAGGCCGTTGCCCCAGATCCGGATGGTCCGCTGGCTGCGGGCCCCCCGGGAGACCTTCGGCGCCTGGTCGCTGATGCTGCTGGAGGGGGTGCGCACCCTCGATGAGGCCGTGGACGAGGTGCGCGAGGACAAGAAGGAGAAGGAGCAGGACCGGCACCGCAGGCGGGAGCAACACCGCCTGGACCGGGCGCACATCAAGGCGCTCGGCCGGCAGAACCGGGCGTTCGGGCGCCTGGCCCGCGCCCGTCAGGTCGACATGCCGGGGCTGGCCCCCGGATCGGGCTCCGCGCCGGTCGGCGCGGAGCCGGCCATAGCGGATGCGGGGCAACTGCCACTACGACGCCGGCCCTCCCTGCAGGCCGTGAACGGAACCGACTCCGCTGAGGCGGCGGGTGGCCCCCGGACGGTGGACCTCACCGCCGAGGACGACACCCAGACGCTTCCGCGACTCGACTCGCTGGAGCGCAAACTGAAGGACCTGGAGCAGCAGTTCGGCTGACCTGACCCCCGACACAGGGGGACCGGAGCGGCGGTCGGCCGGAGCCACGGCGGCCGCGCTCCCCGACGCGGGACCCGCCCGAAGCGTCAGGCGGGTCCCGCGTCGTGGCGTCCGTCCAGTTCGAACCACACCACCTTGCCCCCGCCCAGCGCCGCGGTCAGCGCGTCCACGCCCCAGGCGTCGGCGAGTGCCTGGACCAGCACCAGCCCCCTGCCGTGCGTACCGTCGTCGGCGGACGGTACGTGCGGCCGGGGCCGGCGGGCGGCGTAGTCCCGGACCTCCACCCGCAGGCGGGCGCGGGCCAGGGTCGCGGACACCTCAGCGCCCTGATCGGTGTGGACGAGGGCGTTGGTGACCAGCTCGGTGACCAGCAGCTCGGCCACGTCGGCGGCGTCCACCCGGCACCGGTGGCGCATCAACTCCCTCAGGGCCTCACGGACTTCGCCCACCGCCTTGAGGTCCGCCCGGCGCACGCTGCGGGTGATCCCCGGCGGGTCCACCGCTCCCCCGTTCCCGGCCACCGGTTCACGCGTTACCGGCCGCCCCCTCTTCCGCACCTTCCCGGACTTCGCCCCCACCCGCACCGCGATGTACCTCCCGTATGCCCCGCTGCCGGACGGCCCGCCTCTCGAACAGGCCTACGGGATGCATGCCCTCTGAGGAAATCCGCACGCATGCGGGGTCAGGGGCGCGGCACGTTCCTGAGGTTGGACCGAGCCATCTGGACCATCCGGCCGACCCCTCCGTCCAGCACGATCTTGCTGGCGGACAGTGCGAATCCGGTCACCATCTCGGCGCTGATCTTCGGTGGAATGGACAGCGCGTTGGGGTCCGTGACCACGTCCACCAGGGCGGGTCCCTTGTGCTTGAAAGCGTCCTTCAAAGCCTGGTTGAGCTGCTTGGGCTTCTCCACGCGGACCCCGTACGCGCCGGCCGCGCGGGCGATCGCCGCGAAGTCGGGGTTCTTGTTCGTCGTTCCGTACGAGGGCAGGCCGGAAACCAGCATCTCCAGCTCAACCATTCCGAGCGAGGAATTGTTGAAGAGGACCACTTTGACGGGGAGGTCGTACTGCACCAGCGTGAGGAAATCTCCCATCAGCATGGAGAAGCCGCCGTCGCCCGACATCGACACCACTTGACGTCCGCGATCGGTGAACTGTGCGCCGATGGCCTGCGGGAGGGCGTTGGCCATCGACCCGTGACTGAAGGAGCCGATGATGCGGCGTTTGCCGTTCGGCGAAAGATAGCGCGCCGCCCAGACGTTGCACATGCCCGTGTCGACGGTGAACACGGCGTCGTCGTCGGCGAGTTCGTCCAGGACGGAGGCGACGTACTCGGGATGGATGGGGGTGTGCTTCTCCACCTTCCGCGTGTAGGCCTTCACCACTCCTTCCAGCGCGTCCGCGTGCTTCTTCAGCATCCGGTCGAGGAAGCGGCGGTCCGTCTTGGCCTTCACCCGGCTGTTCAGCGCGCGCAGGGTCTCCCGTACGTCGCCCCAGACCGCGAGGTCCAGCTTGGAGCGGCGGCCGAGGTGTTCGGGCCTGATGTCCACCTGGACGATCTTCACGTCGTCGGGGAGGAAGGCGTTGTACGGGAAGTCCGTGCCGAGCAGGACCAGCAGATCGCACTCGTGGGTGGCCTCGTAGGCCGCGCCGTAGCCGAGCAGCCCGCTCATGCCGACGTCGTACGGATTGTCGTACTGGATCCACTCCTTGCCCCGCAGGGCGTGTCCGACCGGGGCCTTGACCCGGTCGGCGAACTCCATCACCTCGGCGTGCGCACCGGCGGTGCCGCTGCCGCAGAACAGCGTGACCTTGTCCGCCTCGTCGACGAGCCGGACCAGCTTCTCGATCTCCCCGTCGCCGGGCCGCACCGTCGGCCGGGCGGTCACCAGGGCGTGTTCGACGCTCTTCTCGGGAGCGGGCAGCGAGGCGATGTCTCCCGGCAGGGAGATCACGCCGACCCCGCTGCGGCCCACCGCGTGCTGGATGGCGCTCTGCAGGACCCGCGGCATCTGCTGGGGGTTGGAGATCAGCTCGCTGTAGTGGCTGCATTCGGTGAACAGCCGGTCGGGGTGGGTCTCCTGGAAGTAGCCGAGGCCGATCTCACTGGAGGGGATGTGGGAGGCCAGCGCGAGGACCGGGGCCATCGAGCGGTGGGCGTCGTAGAGGCCGTTGATGAGGTGGAGGTTGCCGGGGCCGCAGGAACCGGCGCACGCGGCGAGGGTTCCGGTGATCTGGGCCTCGGCGCCGGCCGCGAAGGCGGCGGTCTCCTCGTGGCGGACCTGGATCCACTCGATGCCGCCCGTACGGCGGATCGCGTCCACGACGGGGTTCAGGCTGTCCCCGACGACTCCGTACATCCGCCGCACGCCGGCGCGCACGAGGATGTCGACGAATTGCTCCGCCACGTTCTGCTTGGCCATGGAGGGGGTGCCCTTTCCGGTTCGGCGCTTTCCGTGTGCGCCTTCCATCCATGCACGGTTCGCCCGCTCACGCCTCCCAGACCGCGGCGGCCGTCCGGTCGTCGGCGTAGCCCTTGAGGCGGAGCTGGGTGTCGGCGAGGAAGGCCGCGAGGCCCGGCGGGGGCCCCTCGGACCAGCGGGATGCGAGCTCGGTGGACAGGGGCCGCTCCTCGCGCATCGGCTCGGCGAGGCCGCCGGAGCACAGGAGCAGGGTGTCGCCGGGGCGGGCCACCGAGGCCCGGAAGCGGAACCCGGTCTCCGCCGTCGGCGCGGCCTCCTCCAGATCGCGCCACTGGCCCTCGCGGAGCCGGAACAGACCGCCCGCGCCCGCGCCGAAGCAGACCCGGGTGTGGCACTCGGGATCGACCGGCAGCAGCAGCCCCCGCAGCCCGGCCGTGTACGCGTCCTCCGCGAGCCCCAGCTCGGCGGCGCGGGCGCGCAGCCTGCCGTAGCCCCGGTCGGTGAGCCGCTGCAGTCCCGAGCGCAGGGCGTCGCGCCGCCCGGCGCGGATGTCCTCGGCCAGCCGCTCCTGGCTGCGCCCGACGGCGCCCGCGACCAGGCGGCACACTTCGGCCGCGGCCGCGCCGGCTCCGGACGCGGCCCGGTCCCCGCCGGCGAGCACGACCAGGACGAGGGCGTCGGGCCCGGCGCCGAAGCGGGCGGTGAGCAGGAAGTCCCGCCGGGCCTCGCCGCGGAACCGGGCCGAGTCCCCGCGCAGCGAGGCGGCGCGCAGGGTGTAGCCGCCGTACTGGGCCCCTTCCAGCACGGTGTCGGGGGTCAGCGCGTCGAGTCCGGCCGGATCGGCGGCGGGCAGCGCGACGGGCTCGGCGGCGTAGGTCGGGGGCCGGTCCCCGAGATGCGTGACCACGGGCCGCGGGGGACCACCGGGCCCCCGGGAGCCCGCCGGGCCCCCGGTTGCCGCCCCCGGCTCGGGGACGACCCCGCCTGCCCCCGCCGTCCCGGCCGCGGCTCCGGTCCCGGCCCCGGACCGGGTCCCGGCCGCGGATCGGGTCCCGGCCGCGGATCGGGTCTCACCGTCCCCGCCGGATCCGGCCGCCCCGCCGAGGCCGCCTGCCCCGCCGAGGCCGCTCAGCCCACCCAGCCCACCCAGTCCGCCCGGTCCGCCGTCACCGCCCGGTTCTCCCTGACCGCCCGGTCCGGTGGGCCCCCTGAGACCGCCCGGTCCGGACTGATCGGCCCGACCTGTCCGATCGCCCGGCCCGGCCGCCTCGCCCGGCCCGCCCCCACCGGCCGTCCGAGCTCCGGGGGCGGAGTCCGGAGGGGGACCGGCCGGGGCCTGCTCCGGGATCGATGCCCCCGCGGCGGCATCGCCGCGTAGCCGCCGGCGCCAGACGGGCAGTCCCTCCGGCTCCTCCGGCTCCTCGGGCGGCAGCGCGGGCGGGACGGCCACGTCCCCCAGCGCGTACCAGGTCTGCCCGCCCTCCCGCGGGTCCCGCGGCGGCGGCAGCAGCGACTCGGCGTACTCGGCCACCGGCTCCGGATCCGGTGGCCGGGGGGGCGGTTCGGTGACCATGACCGCCGCCGAGCGGAAGCGGTGGTCCAGCGTGTCCCGGGGATCCGGTTCCGGTCCCGTCTCGGGGTCCTCGTAGAGCTTCTGCCACCAGTCATCCGCGCCCGCATCCGTACCCTGCTGACTCATGGCCCTCATTCTCGGGCTCCGGACGGGACGGAATCCGGCGAACTCACGAAAAAGGAGGGCCCATCGGACCGCCGTCCGATGGACCCTCCCCCTATCAGCCGTACGACCTAACGAATGTCGTACGCCCGCGCGACCGTCTGGGTGACAGCAGCGCCGTTCGTGTCGGTCAGCTGGACCTTGAGCATGACCTGCTTGCCCGCGGCCCCGGCGTGGTCGACGGTCGCCGCCCACTGCCCGCCGCGCTCGCTCACCTTCGCCTCGGTCCAGCTGCCGCCCTCGTCGTACGAGTACGACAGCTTGGCCGACTTGAGCGCGCCGGGCGCGTAGCCCGCGTGCCCGCTGACCCCGAGGGTGATCTTCTGGCCGTTGGCCGCGGCCAGCGTCTTCATCCCGTCCAGCGGGGCGGAGATCCGCGGGAAGAGGATCGGCAGCGGCTGCGAGTACCGCGTGGCGTCCAGCTTCGAGCGGAAGGTCCAAGAGGTCTGGATCTCGGAGGAGCGCTGCCAGGTGCGGGCCGGCTGCCCGATCTTCGCCAGCTGCTGGGTCAGTTCGTACGTGCCCTCCGCGGCCGGTACCTCGAAGACCCCGGACGGGTAACCGCTGTCGCCCAGCGGCTCGCCGTCGCGCTTGAGCGAGACGTTGCCGACGTCGCCGAAGCTCCCCTGCTGCGCGTAGTGCCCGCCGTCGCCCCACATCGCGGAGGCGAAGCCGATCAGGTTGCCCTGCCGCTCGGCGGCCAGCTGCTCCTTGCCCGTGGTGTCGCGCGGCGCCACCGGGCCGATGACCCCGTCGTACCAGCTCTCCGCGCGCTGGGAGCCCGCCTCGTACGTGCGCTGCCGGTCGGTCATGAACTCGCCCCAGGGGAAGCTGCTGGAGAGCACGTGGTCCCAGGCCGTGTCCCCGGCGGAGTAGAACTCGGTGCGCTTGCCCGGTACCGCGACGGTGTCGAAACCTCCGAAGTACACGGCGGTGCCGAGCGGGCGGTAGGCGCCGGCCATGTCGATGAAGCCGGATGCGACGCCCATCGACTGGTAGGCCGATTCGACGGTGCCGAGCTCGCGGTCGCGCACCCGGTAGGTGCGGTCGCCCTGGACCGAACCCTTCTCGATCTGGGCGAGGTTGTAAACGTACGGGCTCTTCGCGTTGGCCTTCCAGCTCAGCGTCACCTTGCCCCGGGGGGCCTCGGCGAGCTGCGCCGCCAGTGGCCGCCCCTCGGCGGACTCGATGGACAGGGCCGGGAGCGAGCCGCCCGCGTAGCCGGTGAAGGCCTGCCAGCGGCCGGGTGCGTCGCGGTAGGCGAGGACGGCCTTGGCGCCGGCCGCCTTCGCGTTGCCCGCGATCTCGTACAGCGCGGGATCGTCCGTCCTGACCAGCACGATCGCGTCCTTGGCGGCGACGGCGGCGAGCTCCTCGGCCGTGCCCGCGCCCGCGTTGACGAGCGGGGCGCTGCCCGTGCCGTCGAGGTTGTCGCTGCCCGTGGAGGCGGTGAGCGGGTGCAGCACCGGGCCGCCGTTCACCTTCAGCTCGGAGAGCAGCGGCGCGGCCGCCCGCCAGTAACTGCCGAACTCGTACGCGCCGTCCTTGGCCTTGCCCTCGACGGAGGCGTAGTAGCCGCGGATGGTCCGGCCGCCCATGGCGGTGCCCGCGTGCAGCCAGGCCTCGTCCCAGGAGCGGGAGAAGGCGAGCGTGGTGGCGCGCGCCTCGGTGGGCCGGTCGTTTTCGATGCTCAGCCGGGCCGCCTTGCGGGCGTCCAGCACGATCACCGTGTCCTTCTTGATCTCCGTCTGCGGACGGCCGAGGTAGGTGAGCGAGTCGGTCATCGTCGCGTTCTCACCGGCGTCGGGGGTGGCGACGAAGGCGGAGAGGAAGTACGCGCCCGGGCGGACCCGGTAGACCTGGTCGACCGAGCCGTCGTTGAAGCGGCGCTCGCCGCTGGCGTCGTCGGTGCCGATCACGTCCAGGGAGGACGGGCCGCCGGCCGGCCGGCCGGTGCGGTCGATGAGCTTGACGCGCAGGGTGACCGTCTGCGGCTCCACGTAGAGGGAGAAGGGGGTGGAGACGTGCACGCCGTTCGCCGTTGCGACGACGCGGCCGGCGACGTCCCCGTACTGGGAGCGCTCCAGCTTCGCGGAGGGGTCCAGGGCGAGCGGCACCTTGACGGTGGCGCCGGCCGGGACGGTCACGGTGCGCTGGTCGAGGCGGGCGACCTGGCCGCGGACGGCCGAGCCGTCGTTGCCGGTGACCTTCTCGACGGAGAGGTTCAGCGTGACGGACTCGCTGCCCGTGTTGGTGTACGGGACCGAGATGCCGGTGCGGTCGCCGCGGTCCTGCGGCCAGTGGTACGCGCCGCCCTGGAGCGAGGGGGCGCCGGTGACCGTGGTGTCGATGGCGGCCTTGACGTCGAGCCGACCACCGCCGGTCTCCCGCACGTCACCCGGGACCGCGGTGTTCGCGGAACCGACCAGCGCGGCCTTGATCTGCTGCGGGGTCCAGTCGGGGTGGCGCTGCTTGACGACGGCCGCGGCGCCCGCGACGTGCGGGGTGGCCATCGAGGTGCCCGACATGGACTGGTACGCGTACACCCCGCGGCCGCCCATGCTGGCGGCGGAGATCCCTACGCCGGGGGCGGCGATCTCGGGCTTGAGGGTGTGCTGCGGTCCGGCCGGGCCGCGGCTGGAGAAGAGGGCGGTCGTGTCGTCGCGGTCGACGGCCCCGACGGTCAGCACGCTGGGCGCGCAACCGGGCGAGGAGACCGTGTTGTTGCCGGGGCCGGAGTTGCCGGCGGCGATGACGAAGAGGGCGCCGCCGCTCTGGGCCAGGGCCTCGGTGGCGGCGGCCATCGGGTCGTCGCAGGACAGCTGGGAGGGGTCGCCGAGGCTCATGGAGATCACGTCGGCCTTGCTGTCCACGGCCCACTGCATGCCCGCGATGATCCACGAGTCCAGGCCGTAGCCGGAGTCGTTGAGGACCTTGCCGCTGAGCAGCTGGGCGCCGGGGGCGACGCCCTTCTTCGCTCCATCGCTCTCGGCGCCGGAGCCGCCGACGGTGGAGATGGTGTGGGTGCCGTGGCCCTGGCGGTCCTCGGCCGTGTCCGAGTCGGTGAAGTTCTTCGCCTCGGCGACCCGGCCCTTGAGGTCGGGGTGTCCGAGGTCGGTGCCGGTGTCGAGGACGGCGACCTTGGTGCCGGTGCCGTCGTAGCCGGCGGCCCAGGCGGCGGTCGCGTTCACCTGCCGGGTGGAACGCTCCAGGTTCGCCTGGACCTTGCCGTCCAGCCACAGCTTCTTCAGCGGGGCGGAGGCGGTGGACCGGGAGTGGGCGTTGGTGGCGCTGCCCGTGACGTCGGCCCAGAAGTCGGCGGCCTTGGCCTTGTCGGCGGCGAGCGCGACGCCGCCGATGGAGCCGAGGACCAGCGACTGCTCGGCGCCCCGCGGCACCGGCGGGGCGCTGCGCGCGAGGGTCGGGGAGCCCTCGTAGACCGCGATGAGCGGGAGCTTCTTGGCGTGCGCGTCGTCGTAGCCCTGGCGGATCAGGCCGGTGACGTTGAAGAGTTCCTCGTCGGCCTTGCCCGCGGCGAGCGCCTTGACCGCGCTCTCGGGGTAGACGTAGAAGTCCTTGTCGGACTGGCGGGTCTGGACGACCGGCTGCGAGCCGTCCTCGCGGGGCATCGCGGTGGCGGCGGTGCGGCCGGCCGCGTCGGTGGAGACCAGGACCCGGTCCCCGGTGACCAGGGTCACGGTGACGGGGCCGGTGGGCTGCTCGGAGGCCGCCCGGCTCCCCGTGAGGGGCCTGTTCGCCGTTCCGGTACCCGCTCCGGGCGCTCCGTCCCTCGGCCGTGCCGTGGACGGGCCCACGGCGGTGACGGCCAGGGCGGCCGCGATGGCCGCTCCCAGTGCCGTACGCGATATCGGGCGCATCGCTCTCCCCAGGTGAATTCCGGCCAATTGCTTCAATGCACGGCGAAACCGCCGCGTAAATGCCTTCTGGCCAGCGGATATTGGTGCTGCGGTGGCGTCACCTTGGCAGAGGGGCGCGGGGTACGGCGATGATGTCGCGGGCGGGTTTGCGCCGTGGCCGCTTCCCGCCAGGAACGGCGCCGAGAGGGTTGGGGTGTACGGGATGCTGGGAGCGATAGGTCTCGACGAGGGACAGGAGTCCGCCTACCGCGCGCTGGTGGCGCTGGGAGCGGCGGAAGTACCCGATCTCGCGCACCGGTTGACGCTGCCCGTGCAGCAGACCGAACGGGCCCTGCGCCACCTGGAACGACAGGGGCTCGCCGCCCAGTCCTCCGCCCGGCCCGGCCGGTGGGTGGCCGCCCCGCCGGGGGTGGCGCTGGGCGCGCTGCTCACCCAGCAGCGGCACGAACTGGAGCAGGCGGAGCTGGCGGCGGTACTGCTGGCGGAGGAGTACCGGGCGGAGGCCGCCGAGCCGGCCGTGCACGACCTGGTGGAGGTGGTGACGGGTGCGAGCGCGGTGGCCCACCGCTTCCACCAGCTCCAGCTGGGCGCGACCGAGGAGGTGTGCGCGCTGGTCACCGGCAGGCCGCAGGTCGTCGCCGCCACGGACAACGAGGCGGAGGACCGGGCCTCCGTACGGGGCGTCGCGTACCGGGTCGTCATCGAACGGGAGGTGCTCACCCAGCCCGGCGGGATCCGGGAGGCCTCGACGGCGCTGGCGCGCGGCGAACACATCCGGGTGACGGCCCAGGTGCCGACCAAGCTGGTGATCGCCGACCGGGCGCTCGCGATGGTCCCGCTGACCGCGCGCGGAGCGGAGCCGGCGGCCCTGGTCGTGCACGCGTCGGGGCTGCTGGAATCCCTGATGGGCCTCTTCCAGGCGGTCTGGCGGGAGGCGCTGCCGCTGCGGCTGGGCTCCACGGGTTCCCCGGAGGAGGGCGACGGGGGTCCGGACGCCACGGACCTGGAGATCCTCACGCTGCTCCTGGCGGGGATGACGGACGCGAGCGTGGCCAAGCACCTGGAGCTGGGCCTGCGGACGGTCCAGCGGCGGGTCAAGGGCCTGATGGAGCTCTCCGGGGTCACGACCCGACTCCAGCTGGGCTGGCACGCGTACGAACGGGGCTGGGTGGCCCGATAGCCCCAGGTCAGGCAGGCTGAGCAGATGGATCTGCCTCAGCTGCTCCTCATGGGGCTGGTGCTGTTGCTCGGAGTCGCCGGGGTGCTGGTCCCGGGCGTCCCGGGGACCTGGCTGGTCTGGGCGGGGGTGCTGTGGTGGGCCCTGCACGAGCGGTCGGCCGCGGCGTGGACCCTGTTGGTCGCCACCACGGCCCTGCTGCTGGTGGTGCAGGTGGTGAAGTGGCAGCTGCCACCGCGCCGGCTCCGGGGAGTGGGGGTCACCCGCCGGATGACGGCGTACGCGGGCGCCGGGGCGGTACTGGGCTTCGTGCTGCTGCCGGTGGTGGGGGCGGTCCCGGGGTTCGTGGGCGGGATCTACCTGTGCGAGCGGCTGCGGCTGGGCTCCGACGGGGAGGCGAGGACTTCCGTCCGGGCGGTGATGCGGGCGGTCGGGACGAGCGTGCTGGTGGAACTGCTCGCATGCCTTCTGGTGGTGGGGGCGTGGGTGGGAACACTGCTGTGGACCTGAGCCCGGCCCAAGCCGTCGGACCGTCGCTTCGGCGCCGGGGGCGTAGGCCGGGGGCGTAGGCCCCCGGCCCGATGCGGTGGGTGGCCGGAGCTGGGATCGTCTCCCCCATGAGGGACTCGAAGGAGGTGACGGGCTTGACGGAGTTCAAGGGTTTCAGCGAGCCGGAACTGACCTACCTGCGATCGCAGCCCCTGGGGCGGCTCGCGACGGTGGACGCGGCCGGGCAGCCACAGGCGAACCCGGTGGGCTTCTTCCCGCAGGACGACGGGACGATCCTGGTGGGCGGCCTGGCGATGGGCACGACGAAGAAGTGGCGCAACCTCGCGGGCAACCCCCGCCTGTCCCTGGTCGTGGACGACCTCGTCAGCACCCGCCCGTGGACGGTCCGCGGCGTGGAGGTCCGCGGTACCGCGACGCTGGAAGTCGGCCCGCACTCCCTGGGCCCCCACTTCAGCCCGGAAGTCATCCGCATCCACCCCGCGAGGGTGCTGTCGTGGGGGCTGGACCAAGACAGCCCCGCCGACGATTGAGGCGCGGGGCCCGGGGCGGAGCCCCAGGTCTTCGGGGTCCGGGGCGAAGCTCCGCCGGCCAAGACAGCCCCGCCGGCGTTTGAGGCGCGGGGTCTGGGGCGGAGCCCCAGGTCTTCGGGGTCCGGGGCGAAGCTCCGGGGAACGGTGGAAGGGTGGGTAGGGGACCGGCCCCGCGCAGCGCAATACCCGCAGCCCCGCCCGGCGGGTGCCGAACGGGGCTGCGGGGCCCGGGGCGCAAGCCCCGGGGGGAAGAGGCGACGCGGGAGCGTCAGGCGCGGCCGGTGCGCTTCGCGGCGTAGTTCGCGCGGCCCTCCGCGGACCGCAGCCGCCAGTCCCGCCTCAACTCCGACCGGAGCCTCGCGTCCGTCTTCGCGACGATCCGCTGGTTCTCCCGCAGCAGCTTGCGGTAGCTGGCCAGCCGCCGCTCCGGCAGCTCGCCCGAGGCCACGGCGGCCCGCACCGCGCACCCCGGCTCCGCCTCGTGCGCGCAGTCGTGGAACCGGCACTGCCGCGCGTACTCCTCGATCTCCGAGAAGACCTGCCCGACCCCGGTCTCGGCGTCGAAGAGCCCCACGCCCCGCAGCCCGGGGGTGTCGATCAGGACGCCGCCGCCCGGCAGCGCCAGCAGGTTGCGCGTCGTGGTCGTGTGGCGGCCCTTGCCGTCCACGTCGCGCGTCTCCTGGACCTCCATCACCTCGGACCCGAGCAGCGCGTTGGCCAGCGTGGACTTGCCGGCGCCGGAGATGCCGAGGAGGACGCTCGTACCGCCCGCGACCACCGCGGCGAGCACGTCCGTGCCCGCTCCGGTCAGCGAGGATACGGTGAGGACCTGGACGCCGGGCGCCGCCGTCTCGACGTCCTGGACGAGGTACCCGAGGGACGCGGGGTCCGGGACGACGTCCGCCTTGGTCAGGACGACCAGTGGCTGCGCCCCCGATTCCCAGGCGAGCGCGAGGAACCGTTCGATGCGGCCGAGGTCCAGTTCGACGGCCAGCGACACCGCGATGATCGCGTGGTCGACGTTCGCGGCGAGGATCTGACCCTCGGACCGCTGCGAGGAGGTGGACCGTACGAAGGCGGTCCGGCGCGGCAGGTACGTCCTGACGTACCGCGGGTTGCCGCGCGCCTCCAACACCGCCCAGTCGCCGGTGCAAATGACCCGGAGCGGGTCGTGCGGGGTGACGAAGGCGGTGTCGGCGCGGACGATTCCGTCCGCCGTCATGACGTCGCACTGGCCGCGGTCGACCCGTACGACCCGGCCGGGCACGAGGCCCTGATCGGTGTACGGGGTGAATTCGTCCTCCCATGCGTCGTCCCAGCCGTAGGGGCCGAGGGCGTGCGAGGGAGAAGCCTGCGAGAAAGAAGGAAGAGACAAGGGAAACCCTTCACAGGGTGGCCCCGGCAGTGCGCGCGCCGCGACGGCGCGCGAGAGAGGTGTTGAGGTCAGCCGGAGACCACGGAAGTGACATTGATGGTCTTCTGAGTGCGGGCAGCGCCCTGCGCCATGACAGTCATCAATGAACTCACCTCCGGGTCGTACGACGTGCTGAAACCTGCGGTCCCGCACCGATCGGCGGGAACGTCCCCACCGTAACAAGCCCGTTCAGGCGCGCGCCAGTTATTTTTCCCGCTGCCCGGAGGACTCCGGGCGTCCGCTGGCGCCGCGCGATGTCCGGGCTTGCCGCGGCTTACCGATGGTCAGGAGCGGCCCATAAGTACCTCGCCTCAACTCCTGTCCGATATTAAGCTGTTCCTCATGAAAACCGGCAAAACCGCAGATTCCGAGACGCTTTACGAGACGTCTTCCGAGGCGCATTCCGACACCAGGAGACAGATCCTGCGGGTGTCCATGGAGCTGTTCGGCGCACGCGGTTTCCACGACACCTCGCTGCGGGAGATCGCCGAACGGGTAGGCGTCTCCAAGCCGGCGGTGCTCTACCACTTCCCCGGCAAGGCCGACATCCTCGCCGCCCTCGTGGAGCCGATGCTCCGCGATCTGGCCGCGGCCCTGGCCCGCGCCGCGGCCGCCGGTCCCGCCGAGGAGCGGTGGGCCGCGATCGAGGGCGTCCTCGACGTCCGGCTGAAGCACGTCACCTGCTCCGGCTCAACCTCCACGACATGGCCCCGACCACCCCCGACGCGGCCTTCGCCCGTCTGCGCGACGCCATGCTCCGCGCGAGCACCCTGGTGGCGGGCGCCGATCCGGGTTTCGCGGAGCGGGTGCGGGCCGCGCAGGCCGTCGCGATGCTCTCCGACCCGGTGGCGCTCTTCGCGGACGCACCGGTCCCCGCCCTGCGCGCGGCCGTCCTGGACGGCGTACGACGCCTCCTGGACGAGCCCGCCGGGCCCGCCTCCGGCACGCTGCCCGCGCCCGGCGGCCGGCGCGGCCGGCCCGTCGCCATGAGCCCGGCCATGATCGAGGCCGCCCGCCGGATGCACGCGGCGGGCAGCGGGGCGACCGCGATCGCCGCCAGACTCGGCGTCTCCCGGGCCACGGTCTACCGCCACCTCCCGCAGGAGGAGGACGGCGAGTGACGTGCCCGATTAGCTCGACATGATCGGCGTCATCGTCTCCGACGCCGACCCTGCCGGCCCCCCCCGGGGCTTCCTGGCCGGAACGACGCCGGGGGCCCATTGCGCGGCGGGCCCGGCGCTCAGTGCTTGCGCAGGCGCGAGTGGTAGTCCTCGGGAGGCAGGAACCTCGACCAGCGCTCCGGGAATTCCGACGGCATGTCGTCGTCCTCGTCGTCCTCCGACTCCCCCTCGGCCATCGCCCGCCAGGCGGCCGCCCGCGCGACGAACTGGGCCGCCTCCGCCTCGCGGGCCCGCTCGTTCGCCTCGCGCGCCGCCGCCGTGGCCACCGAGGGCCAGACGCGGTCGATCGCGGCGTTGACGGCCGCGCCGACGAGGACCGCGAAGGCGGAGATGCCGATCCAGAGCAGGATCGCGACGGGGGCCGCGAGGGACCCGTAGATCGTGGGGCCCTCGACGGTGTTGGTGAGGTAGATCCGCAGCAGGAAGGAGCCGACCACCCACATGGCGAGGGCGACGAGCGAGCCGGGGACGTCCTCGATCCAGGGCGAGCGGACGGGGACGGAGACGTGGTAGAGCGTCGTCAGGAAGGCGATGCAGAGCAGGGTGACGACGGGCCAGTACAGGACCGCGATCACTTCCGTGCTCCACGGCACCAGCCGCACCACCGCGTCCGGGCCCACGACCATCAGCGGCAGCACGATGGCGCCGATCAGCAGGGCGATGACGTAGAGGAGGAAGGCCAGGAGCCGGGTCTTGACGATGCCGCGATGTCCGTCGAGCCCGTACATGACGGTGATGGTGTCGATGAAGACGTTGACGGCGCGCGAACCCGACCACAGGGCGAAGGCGAAACCGAGGGAGATGAGGTCGGGGCGGCCCCGGTTGGTGACGTCGTCGAGCATCGGCCTGGCGATGTCGTTGACGCCCCGGTCCGACAGGACGGTGCCGACCGCCCGCAGGATGTTCTCCTCGATGCTGGCGACGGTGGTGCCGCCCGACCAGCCGTCCACGTACCCCAGCAGACCGAGCAGGCCGAGGAAGAGGGGGGGCAGCGAGAGCAGGGTGAAGAAGGCCGCCTCGGCCGCGAGTCCGAGGATGCGGTACTCGATGCACGAGTTCACGGTGTCTTTGAGCAGCAGCCACGCCATCTTGCGCTTGGAGACGTTGCGGTAGAGGGCGCGGGCCCGGTGGAGCCTTCCGGGAATCCACTCGGGTGTTTCTTTTGCTGGCTGCACGTCCTTACGGTATCCGCATGGCAGCCACCACCCACACAGTCAGCAACCAGGCCCCGCTCCTCACGGGCTACGACGTCTACGGCAGCGACCGGGTCCTGAGCGAGGGCATGGAACGGCATCTCGCGGGCGCGGCGCCCGAACTCGCCGCTGAGGTACGGGAAGAGCTCACCGGTCTGGGCCGGGCCGCCGGGTCCCGGCAGGCCCAGGAATGGGGCACTCAGGCGAACGAGAACCCGCCGAAGCTGCGCACCCACGACCGGTACGGGAACCGGATCGACGAGGTGGAGTTCCACCCCTCGTGGCACCGGCTGCTCGGGCAAGCGGTGGGCGCCGGGCTCACCGACGCGTGGGGCCGCCCGGCGGGGCACCTGCGGCGCGCGGCCGGGTTCTTCGTGTGGTCGCAGGCGGAGTCGGGGCACGGGTGCCCGGTCTCCATGACGCACGCGGCGGTACCGGCGCTGCGCACCGATCCGGAGCTCGCCGCCGAGTGGGAGCCGCGGTTGACCTCGCACGTGTACGAGGAGGGGCTGCGGCCGGCCGGGCAGAAGGCCGGGGTGCTCTTCGGGATGGGGATGACGGAGAAGCAGGGCGGCAGCGACGTACGGGCGAACACGACGACGGCGGTGGCGCTGGACGCGTCCGGCGAATACCTGCTGACGGGGCACAAGTGGTTCTGCTCGGCGCCGATGTGCGACGGGTTCCTCGTGCTGGCGCAGGCTCCGGGCGGCCTGACGTGCTTCCTGGTGCCGCGGGTACTGCCGGACGGGACGCGGAACGTGTTCGCGATCCAGCGGCTGAAGGACAAGCTGGGGAACCGGTCGAACGCGTCGAGCGAGGTGGAGTTCGATGGGACGTGGGCGCGCCGGGTGGGCGAGGAGGGCCGCGGGGTGCGGACCATCATCGAGATGGTCGCGGCGACCCGGCTGGACTGTGTGATCGGGTCCGCCTCGCTGATGCGGCAGGCACTGACGCAGGCCGCTCACCATGCGGAGCACCGCTCTGCTTTCGGATCACTGCTCATCGACCAGCCGTTGATGCGCAACGTGCTCGCGGACCTCGCCCTGGAGTCCGAGGCGGCCACCACGCTCACGCTGCGCCTGGCCGCCGCCTACGACGCCGACACCGATCAGGAGCGGGCCTTCCTGCGCATCGCGGTGCCCGTCGCGAAGTACTGGGTGACCAAGCGCTGTACGCCGATGGTGGCGGAGGCCCTGGAGTGTCTGGGCGGAAACGGCTACGTCGAGGAGTCCGGGCTGCCGCGGCTGCTGCGCGAGTCCCCGCTGAACTCCATCTGGGAGGGATCGGGCAACGTACAGGCCCTCGACGTGCTGCGCGCGCTCCAGCGCGAGCCGCTGGCGCTGGGCGCCTTCCTCCAGGAGGTCGGCCTGGCGCGCGGGGCGGACCACCGGCTGGATTCGGCCATCAAGGACCTGCTGACCGAGCTCGCCGATCTCGAGGGCATCGAGGCGCGGGCCCGCCGCGTCGTGGAGCGCATGGCGCTGGTGCTGCAAGGATCCCTGCTGGTGCGTTGGGCCCCGCCGGAGGTGGCCGACGCCTTCTGCGCCTCGCGGCTGGGCGGCGACTGGGGCGCGGCCTTCGGCACGCTGCCCCACAGTCTCGACCTTCGGGCCGTCGTCGAACGGGCCCGGATCCCGGGCTGACAGAAGGGCCCCAACCCTTCTGATCGCGGGCTTGCGCGAGGGCCCCAACCCTTCACGAAGCACGGCGGGCGTGGATCCGGGCCCGTTGACCTGGACGAGGGATGGCGCCGCGCCGACTCGGCACCACCCCTGATCCGAGAAGCCCCGAGGAAGGAGCCTTCACGTCGCTGGGCGACGTCCGCACAGTTTCGATCGAGCGACCGGGACTTGGCGAGAGTTGCATGACGTTGCAACCTTTGAATCGGAACCGCCCGCGCTGGGGGCGTACCGCGTGCCCCGGGAAGGCGCACGCGCCGTGCGCACCCGGGCGGTGTCCGTCGTACGTCCGTTCCACACGGGGAGGTTCCGGTGGCCCACACCACAGGCGGCGCGATCGGTGCGTCCCGCATTTCGGCCATGGACGCGCGTGAGGCCGCGCGTCTGCTCAAGGGCGTACGGTCGGCCGCGCTGGCCGGGGACAGGCCGCCGACCGCGCCCCGCCCGGAGATAGCCGAGTCCTGGCGCCGGATGCTGGCGGGCGGGGTCCACCCGGACCGCGACACCCGCTCCCGGGTGCTGTCCGCCGCCGAGACCGAGGAACGGCGGCAGGTCTCCCCCCTGCGGGACCTGCTGCCCGTCCTGCGCGAGGGGCTGCTGCCCTCGCTGGACGAGGCCCTGCACATCATGGTCGTCGCCGACGCCGACGGCCGGCTGCTCTGGCGGGAGGGCCACACCTCCATCCTGCGCAAGGCCGACCGGCTCGGCTTCGCCGTCGGCGCCGACTGGGACGAGGCCGTCGTCGGCACCAACGGGGTGGGGACCGCCCTGGTGACCCGGCGGCCCGTCCAGGTCTTCTCCGCGGAGCACTTCGTCTCCAGCCACCACGACTGGACCTGCGCGGGAGCCCCCGTACGCGATCCCCGGGACGGGCAGCTGCTCGGCGTGATCGACGTCAGCGGACCGCTGGCCACCATGCACCCGGCGACCCTGGCGTGGGTGAGCTCGGTGGCCCGGCTGGCGGAGCGGGAGCTGCGGATCCGGCACCTGGAGTCGCTGGAACGGCTGCGCTCGGTGGCGGCCCCGCTGCTGGCCCGGCAGCCGGGCCGGGCCGTGGCCGTCGACGGCCACGGCTGGACGGCGGCCGTCGCGGGCCTGGCGCCGACGGAGCGGATCGCACTGCCGAAGCCGTTCGGGCCGGGCCGGGTGTGGGTGCCGCAGCTGGGCGACTGCCTGGTGGAGCCGCTGCCCGGCGGCTGGCTGCTGAGCGTCGCGCAAACGCCCGCCGGGGCGCAGGCCGCCGCCGCCCGGGTCGTCCTGGACCTCAGCCGGCCGGAGGCCTGTCTGGTCACCGTCTACGGGGCTTCGGGGAGCTGGTCGCAGGAGCTGAGCCCGCGCCACGCGGAGCTGCTGTTCCTGCTGGCGGAGTCGCCCCGGGGGCGCTCGGCGGCGGAGCTCGCGCAGGAACTGTTCGGGGACCCGACGCGCACGGTGACGGTCCGGGCCGAGATGTCCCGGGTCCGGCGCAACCTCGCGGGCGTGCTCACGCACCGCCCGTACCGCTTCGCGCAGGGCGTGGAGGTCGAACTGATCCGGCCCGGGAACCCGGCCGCCCTGCTGCCGCACTCCACCGCCCCGGCCGTGGTCGGGGCCCGGCTGGGCCGGACGGATCCGTGGGGGACCTCCGGGCCGTGACCGGAGGATGTGATTCCCTGACCTGCATGAGCACCACGACGCTGACCACCTGGTCCCTGGAAATGACCTCGCCGACCGATCTCGTCCCCTCGGTGGGCGTCCCCGGTCCGGAGATCCGGATCGTCCGGTCCGAGGTCCCGTCCCCGGAGTTCAGCCGCTTCCTCTACACCGCGGTGGGCGGCGACATCCACTGGACGGACCGGCTGGGCCTGACCCGCGCGCAGTGGGCGCAGTTGCTGGGCCGTCCCGGCGTGGAGACGTGGGTGATCTACGACCGGGGCACCCCGGCCGGGTACGTGGAGCTCGACCCGCAGCCCGACGGTGTGGTGGAGATCATCTACTTCGGCCTCGTCCCGGAGTTCCGGGGGCGCCGGATCGGGGGTCACCTGCTGACGGTGGGCATCGAGAAGGCGTGGTCCCTGGCGGAGCGCTGGCCCGAGCTGTCGCCGACGCGCCGGGTCTGGCTGCATACGTGCAGCCTGGACGGGCCGGCGGCGATGCCGAACTACGTCCGGCGCGGCTTCAAGGTCTTCCGCGAGGAGACCGAGCCGTACGAGCCGACCCCGACCCCGGGCTCCTGGCCCGGCGCCTGATCCCGACGCCCCGGCCCGACGCCTGAGCCCCCTCCTGAGCCCGGTTTCGCCCCCGGGGCGCGACCCCCGCACCCCCGCCCGGCCCCGCTCCCTGGGGCCGGTAGCCGAGGGACCGGAGGGGTGCGCGAGGTGACCCCCGTCACGGTATCTCGCGATACGAGACGACTTCGTCCGCATCGTGGACAGTAGTGGACTCCTCCAATCGCCCCATGCCACGCTTCCGCCATGAACGGAGCTGGAATTGCCTTGGTGAGTCGGCGGCACGTCGACCTCGGCCGCATGTCCAGCGCCATCTGTCCGGCGAGCTGAGGGAACCAGCACCGCCGCACGACGTACGGCGCACCGCGCGCAGCCGCCGCGCCCGCCGTAGGACGTCACCCCACCACCGCAGTCCCCTGTAGGCCGCTCACCGCCCCAAAAAGGCGGCGATCAGCCACACCCGCTCCATGTGCGCCAGGGGTCACGCCGCCGCTCCCCCTGCCCATGCCTTGAGCCGCCGAAGAAGGACGTACCGCCATGGCCGCCACCCCCGAAACGACCGCCGCCGCCGCGCCCGCCGCCGCCGCGCGCCGCAAGACCGGCCGTCACCGCGGCGAGGGCCAGTGGGCCGTCGGACACCACACGCCCCTCAACGGCAACGAGCAGTTCAAAAAGGACGACGACGGTCTCAATGTGCGGACACGCATCGAGAACATCTACTCCAAGGCGGGCTTCGACTCGATCGACCCCAACGACCTCCGCGGCCGCATGCGCTGGTGGGGCCTGTACACCCAGCGCAAGCCCGGGATCGACGGCGGCAAGACCGCGATCCTGGAGCCGGAGGAGCTGGACGACAAGTACTTCATGCTGCGCGTGCGCATCGACGGCGGTCGGCTGACCGTCGAGCAGCTGCGCGTCATCGGCGAGATCTCCCAGGAGTTCGCGCGCGGCACCGCCGACCTCACGGACCGGCAGAACGTGCAGTACCACTGGATCCGCATCGAGGACGTCCCGGAGATCTGGCGCCGTCTGGAGGCCGTCGGACTCTCGACCACCGAGGCCTGCGGTGACACCCCCCGCGTCATCCTCGGCTCGCCCGTCGCCGGCATCGCGCAGGACGAGATCATCGACGGCTCCCCCGCCATCGACGAGATCCAGCGCCGCATCGTGGGCAACCCGGCCTTCTCCAACCTGCCCCGCAAGTTCAAGTCCGCGGTCTCCGGCTCGCCGCTGCTCGACGTGGCGCACGAGATCAACGACATCGCCTTCGTCGGCGTGAACCACCCCGAGCACGGCCCCGGCTTCGACGTCTGGGTCGGCGGCGGCCTCTCCACCAACCCCAAGCTCGGCGTGCGCCTGGGCACCTGGGTCTCGCTGGACGAGGTCCCGGACGTCTACGAGGGCGTCATCTCGATCTTCCGCGACTACGGCTACCGCCGGCTGCGCACCCGCGCCCGTCTGAAGTTCCTCGTCGCCGACTGGGGCCCGGCCAAGTTCCGCCAGGTCCTCGAGGACGAGTACCTGAAGCGCGAGCTCACCGATGGCCCGGCGCCCGAGCAGCCCAGCGGCCAGTGGCGCGACCACGTCGGCGTCCACCAGCAGCAGGACGGCCGCTTCTACGTGGGCTTCGCGCCCCGCGTGGGCCGTGTCGACGGCGCCACCCTGACCAAGATCGCGGACGTCGCCGAGAGCCACGGCTCCGGGCGGCTGCGCACCACCGCCGAGCAGAAGATGATCGTGCTCGACATCGAGGCGGACAAGGTCGACTCGGTCGTCGCGGCCCTGGAGGCGCTGGACCTGCGGGTCAAGCCGTCGCCGTTCCGCCGCGGCACGATGGCCTGCACCGGCATCGAGTTCTGCAAGCTGGCCATCGTCGAGACGAAGGCGCGCGGCGCCTCGCTGATCGACGAGCTGGAGCGCCGCCTGCCGGAGTTCGCGGAGCCGCTCACCATCAACATCAACGGCTGCCCGAACGCCTGCGCCCGTATCCAGGTGGCGGACATCGGTCTCAAGGGCCAGCTGGTCCTGGACGACGACGGCAACCAGGTCGAGGGCTACCAGGTCCACCTGGGCGGCGCGCTCGGCCTGGAGGCCGGATTCGGCCGCAAGGTCCGCGGCCTCAAGGTCACCGCGGCCGGGCTGCCGGACTACGTCGAGCGGGTCGTCACGCGCTTCGAGGACCAGCGCGAGGGCGGCGAGCGCTTCGCCGCCTGGGTGACCCGTGCCAAGGACGAGGACCTCTCGTGAGCGAGCGCGCCGCACCGTTCTACTGCCCGTACTGCGGCGACGAGGACCTGTTCCCGAACGAAACCGGCCACGGCGCGTGGGAATGCAGGGCCTGCAACCGAGCCTTCCAGCTGAAGTACCTCGGGCTGCTGGCCCGGGGTGTTCAGTCCAATGACGCTGGAGGGGACGAGATATGACCACCATTCAGGACGCCGGTCTCAAGGCCGGCAGTCTGAAGGCGCTGGCCGAGCAGGCGGGCCGCGACCTCGAAGACGCCACCCCGCTGGAGATCCTCACCTGGGCGGCCGAGACCTTCGGCAAGAAGTTCGCCGTGACCTCCTCCATGGAGGACGCGGTGGTCGCCCACCTCGCCTCCCGCGCCTTCCCCGGCGTGGACGTGGTCTTCCTCGACACGGGCTACCACTTCGAGGAGACCATCGGCACCCGTGACGCGGTCGAGGCCGTGATGGACGTCAACGTCATCACGCTGACCCCGCGCCGCACGGTCGCCGAGCAGGACGCGGAGTACGGCCCGAAGCTGCACGACCGCGACCCCGACCTGTGCTGCGCGCTGCGCAAGGTCAAGCCCCTCGAAGAGGGCCTGACGGCGTACGACGCGTGGGCGACGGGCCTGCGCCGCGACGAGTCCCCGACCCGGGCGAACACCCCCGTCGTCGGCTGGGACGAGAAGCGGCAGAAGGTCAAGGTCTCGCCGATCGCCCGCTGGACCCAGGACGACGTGGACGCGTACGTACTGGAGCACGGCGTCCTCACCAACCCGCTGCTGATGGACGGTTATGCCTCCGTCGGCTGCGCCCCCTGCACCCGCCGGGTGGCGGCGGGCGAGGACGCCCGGGCCGGCCGCTGGGCCGGGCGCGGCAAGACCGAGTGCGGACTGCACGGCTGATGACAGACACACCTCGAACGGAACCGACGGAGACGAAGCAGATGAGCGTGAGCGACCAGGGCGCCACCGTGTGGCTGACCGGGCTGCCGAGCGCGGGCAAGACCACCATCGCCTACGCGCTGGCCGAGCGGCTGCGCGCCGACGGCCACCGCGTGGAGGTCCTCGACGGCGACGAGATCCGGGAGTTCCTCTCCGCCGGCCTCGGGTTCGGCCGCGAGGACCGGCACACCAACGTGCAGCGGATCGGCTTCGTCGCCGAACTCCTCGCGAGCAACGGCGTCAAGGCCCTCGTACCGGTGATCGCGCCGTTCGCGGACAGCCGTGAGGCCGTCCGCAAGCGGCACGCCGCCGAGGGCACCTCGTACCTGGAGGTCCACGTGGCCACCCCGGTCGAGGTCTGCTCCGAGCGTGACGTGAAGGGCCTGTACGCCAAGCAGGCGGCGGGCGAGATCTCCGGTCTGACCGGGGTCGACGACCCGTACGAGGCACCGGAGTCCCCGGACCTGCGTATCGAGTCGCACACGCAGACCGTGCGGGAGTCGGCTTCGGCCCTGCACGCGCTGCTCACCGAGAGGGGCCTGGCATGACCGCCACCGTCGCACACGTCCACGAAGGGACGGACGCGCCCTACGCGCTGTCGCACCTCGACGCCCTCGAATCCGAGGCCGTGCACATCTTCCGCGAGGTGGCCGGCGAGTTCGAGAAGCCGGTGATCCTCTTCTCCGGCGGCAAGGACTCGATCGTCATGCTGCACCTGGCGCTGAAGGCGTTCGCGCCGGCGCCGGTGCCGTTCACGCTGCTCCACGTGGACACCGGTCACAACTTCCCCGAGGTCCTGGACTACCGCGACCGCGCGGTCGCCAAGCACGGCCTGCGCCTGCACGTGGCTTCCGTCCAGGAGTACATCGACGCCGGCAAGCTCCGCGAGCGTCCCGACGGCGTCCGCAACCCACTGCAGACCGTCCCGCTCACCGAGGCGATCCAGAACCTGAAGTTCGACGCCGTCTTCGGCGGCGGCCGCCGCGACGAGGAGAAGGCCCGCGCCAAGGAGCGCGTCTTCTCCCTGCGCGACGAGTTCTCCCAGTGGGACCCGCGCCGCCAGCGCCCCGAGCTGTGGCAGCTCTACAACGGCCGCCACGCACCGGGCGAGCACGTGCGCGTCTTCCCGCTCTCCAACTGGACCGAGCTGGACGTGTGGCAGTACATCGCCCGCGAGGAGATCGAACTGCCGGAGATCTACTTCGCCCACGAGCGCGAGGTCTTCCAGCGGGGCGGCATGTGGCTGACGGCCGGCGAATGGGGCGGCGCCAAGGACGGCGAGACCACCGAGACCCGCCTGATCCGCTACCGCACCGTCGGTGACATGTCCTGCACCGGTGCCGTCGACTCCGACGCCACCACGCTGGACGCCGTGATCACCGAAATCGCCGCCTCCCGGCTCACCGAGCGGGGTGCGACCCGCGCCGACGACAAGCTGTCCGAGGCCGCGATGGAAGACCGCAAGCGCGAAGGGTACTTCTAACCATGACCTCCACCACCGAGCAGTTCGCCGACCTGTCGGCGACCACGCTGCTGCGCTTCGCGACCGCGGGTTCTGTCGACGACGGCAAGTCCACCCTGGTCGGCCGTCTCCTGCACGACTCCAAGTCGGTCCTCACCGACCAGCTCGAAGCCGTGGAGCGGGTCTCGGCCAGCCGCGGTCAGGACACCCCGGACCTGGCGCTGCTGACCGACGGCCTGCGGGCCGAGCGGGAGCAGGGCATCACCATCGACGTGGCCTACCGCTACTTCGCGACCGCCCGGCGCCGGTTCATCCTGGCCGACACCCCCGGGCACGTGCAGTACACCCGCAACATGGTCACCGGCGCCTCCACCGCCGACCTCGCCGTGGTGCTGGTCGACGCCCGCAACGGCGTGATCGAGCAGACCCGCCGGCACGCCGCCGTCGCGGCCCTGCTGCGGGTCCCCCACGTGGTCCTGGCCGTCAACAAGATGGACCTCGTCGGCTACGAGGAGTCCGTCTTCGCATCGATCGCCGAGGAGTTCACCGCGTACGCCACGGGCCTGGGCGTCCCGGAGATCACCGCGATCCCGATCTCGGCCCTGGCCGGCGACAACGTGGTGGAGCCCTCCGCCAACATGGACTGGTACGGCGGCCCCACGGTGCTGGAGCACCTGGAGACCGTCCCGGTCAGCCACGACCTCACCGCCTGCCCGGCGCGTTTCCCGGTGCAGTACGTGATCCGTCCGCAGACCGCCGAGCACCCCGACTACCGGGGCTACGCCGGCCAGATCGCCTCCGGCGTGCTGCGCGTCGGCGAGGCCGTCACCGTCCTGCCGTCGGGCCGCACCTCGGTCATCGAGGGCATCGACGCGCTCGGCGAGAGCGTCGACATCGCGTGGGCCCCGCAGTCGGTGACCCTTCGGCTCAAGGACGACATCGACATCTCGCGCGGCGACCTGATCGCGCCGTCGTCGAGCTCCCCCGCCACCACGCAGGACGTCGTGGCGACGGTCTGCCACGTGGCGGACCAGCCCCTCGCCGTGGGCGCCCGGGTGCTGATCAAGCACACCACGCGCACGGTGAAGGCGATCGTCAAGGAGATCCCCTCGCGGCTGACCCTGGACGACCTGTCCCAACACCCGAACCCCGGGCAGCTCGTGGCCAACGACATCGGCCGGGTCGTCGTCCGTACCGCCGAGCCGCTCGCGCTCGACTCGTACGCCGACTCGCGCCGCACCGGGTCCTTCCTGCTGATCGACCCGGCGGACGGCACGACCTTGGCGGCCGGCATGGTCGGCGAATCCTTCGCCTCCAAGGCCGCGACCACCGTTCAGGCTGATGAGGAAGGGTGGGACTTCTGATCATGCTTGCCGATATCTACTCCACCTTCGCGAAGGAGGGCGGCCGCGTAGGCAGCGGCTCCCTCGGCAGCGGTCAGGGAGGTGTGGGGCGATGTGCGTGACGACGTACGCGCACCGCATGCGCGCCCACACCCCCCGCGAGCTGTACCTGCCCTTGCTCCACAGACGAAGACCTGCGTCGTAACCTCACGGCGCTTCGAGAGGAAGTCCTCCCGTGCCTGCCACCGGTACCACCCGTAACACTCTTCGCCGCAGCATCGTCGCCGCTGCCGCCCTGCCGCTCCTGATCGGCGCGCTCGCCTCCTGCGGCTACGGTTCCGAGGCCGAGAAGGACGACGCTCCGAAGGTGAACACCGCCGACGCCGGCAAGAAGCTGTCGGCCTCCGAGGTCCGCATCGGCTACTTCCCGAACCTGACGCACGCCACCGCGCTGGTCGGTCTCCAGGAAGGCCTGATCGCCAAGGAACTCGGCTCCACCACGATCAAGCCGCAGGCCTTCAACGCCGGCCCCTCCGAGATCGAAGCCCTCAACGGCGGCTCTCTCGACATCGGCTTCATCGGCCCCTCGCCGTCGATCAACGCCTACGTCAAGTCCAAGGGCAAGAACCTCCGCATCATCTCCGGCTCCGCCTCCGGCGGCGTCAAGCTGGTCGTGAACCCGGACAAGATCAAGACGCTCGACGACCTCAAGGGCAAGAAGATCGCCACCCCGCAGAAGGGGAACACCCAGGACGTCGCGTTCCTCAACTGGATCGCCGAGAAGGGCTGGTCGGTCGACCCCGAGTCCGGCAAGGGCGACGTCTCCGTCGTCCGCACCGACAACAAGGTCACCCCCGACGCCTTCAAGCAGGGCTCCATCGACGGCGCCTGGGTACCCGAGCCCACGGCCTCCAAGCTCGTCACCGAAGGCGGCGCCGTCCTCCTCGACGAAACCTCCCTGTGGCCCGACAAGAAGTTCGTGATCACGAACGTCATCGTGTCCCAGAAGTTCCTCAAGGAGCACCCCGACGTGGTCGAGGCCGTCCTCAAGGGCACGGTCAAGACCAACGAGTGGATCAACGCCAACCCCGACGAGGCAAAGGCCTCCGCCAACGCGAAGCTGGCCGCCGAGGGCGGCAAGCCCCTCGACGCGCAGGTCATCGACCCGGCCTGGCAGTCCATCCTCGTCACCGACGACCCGCTGGCCTCCACTCTGAAGACCGAATCCGACTGGGCCGTCAAAGCCAAGCTCATCGCACAGCCCGAACTCGCGGGCATCTACGACCTGTCGCTCCTGAACAAGGTCCTCAAGGCCGCCGGCAAGCCCGAAGTCTCCGACGCCGGCCTCGGCGCCAAGTAACTCCGTAACCCAGCAACCCAGGAGGTGACGACCATGGCCACCACGCTCGCCAAGGCTGCCGAGGGCATCGCAGCGGAGCAGCACCAGCACGCCGCGCGCATCGAGCACGTCTCGAAGTCCTTCTCCGGCCCGGCCGGAACGCAGCTCGTCCTGGACGACATCAGCCTCGATGTCGCTCCCGGCGAGTTCGTCACCATCCTGGGGGCCTCCGGTTGCGGCAAGTCCACCCTGCTCAACCTGGTCGCGGGACTGGACGAGCCGTCCGTGGGGTCGATCCGGACCCCCGGCGGCCGGCCGGCCCTCATGTTCCAGGAGCACGCCCTCTTCCCGTGGCTGACCGCGGGCAAGAACATCGAACTGGCCCTGCGCCTGCGCGGGGTCGCCAAGGCCGAGCGCAAGCCCGAGGCGGAGCGGCTGCTGGAGCTGGTCCGGCTCGGGGGTGCGTACGGCAAGCGCGTCCACGAGCTGTCCGGCGGCATGCGCCAGCGCGTGGCCCTGGCCAGGGCCCTCGCCCAGGACAGCCGGCTGCTGCTCATGGACGAGCCCTTCGCCGCCCTCGACGCCATCACCCGCGACGTGCTGCACGGCGAACTCACCCGCATCTGGGCCGAGACGGGGCTGTCCGTCCTCTTCGTCACGCACAACGTGCGCGAGGCCGTCCGGCTCGCCCAGCGCGTGGTCCTGCTCTCCTCGCGCCCCGGCCGGGTCGCCAAGGAGTGGACCGTGGGCATCCCGCAGCCGCGCCGCATCGAGGACGCGGACGTCGCGGAGCTGTCCCTTGAGATCACTGAACACCTGCGTGGGGAGATCCGCCGCCATGGCCAGCACTGACACCACTCCCAAGGCCTCGGCCAAGAACGACGACCTGGCCGGCCTGGAAGCCGGGCTGGACGCCCTCGACGCGGTCCAGACCCACCGCGCCTCGCTGCGCGAGGTCTTCACCCAGAAGGTGCTGCCCCCGCTGCTGGCCGTCGGCCTCGTGCTGATCGTGTGGCAGGTCCTCGTCGCGGCGGAGGTCACCGACGAGACCAAGCTGCCCGCCCCGTCCGCGGTCTGGGACAGCCTGTCCGGCATGTGGCTCAAGGGCACCCTGGTGGAAGTCATCTGGACCAGCGTCTCCCGCGGTCTGCTCGGCTTCCTGCTGGCCCTCGCCATCGGCACCCCGCTCGGACTCCTCGTCGCGCGGGTGAAGTTCGTCCGCGCCGCCATAGGCCCGATCCTGCAGGGCCTGCAGTCCCTGCCCTCGGTGGCCTGGGTGCCGCCGGCGGTCCTCTGGTTCGGCCTCGACGACGCCATGATGTACACGGTGATCCTGCTCGGCGCCGTCCCGTCCATCGCCAACGGCCTGGTGTCCGGCATCGACCAGATCCCGCCGCTGTTCCTGCGCGCCGGGCGCACCCTGGGCGCCACCGGACTGAGCGGCGCCCGGCACGTGGTCATGCCCGCCGCGCTCCCCGGCTACCTGGCCGGCCTCAAGCAGGGCTGGGCCTTCTCCTGGCGCTCGCTGATGGCCGCCGAGATCATCGCCAGCTCCCCGGACCTGGGCCTGGGCCTGGGCCAGCTGCTGGAGAACGGCCGCAACAACATCGACCTGCCCGGCGTGTTCCTCGCGATCCTGCTGATCCTCGTGGTCGGCATCGCCATCGACCTGCTGATCTTCAGCCCGGTCGAGCGCTGGGTGCTGCGCACCCGCGGCCTGCTGGTCAAGAGCTGATCCCCGTGTACGCGCACTCCCCCGCTTCCCCCGCCCTGCTGGTCATAGCCCACGGCAGCCGCGACCCGCGGCACGCGGCGACCGTGCACGCCCTGACCCGGCGGGTACGGGCGCTGCGGCCGGAGCTGCGGGTGGAGACGGCCTTCCTGGACTTCGACGGCCCGGCCGTCGACCAGGCGGTCGCCTCCCTCTACCTCGCGGGCGTACGGGAAGTCGTGGCCCTCCCGCTCCTGCTGACGCGGGCGTTCCATGCCAAGTCCGACGTCCCGGCCGTCCTCGCGGCGGCCGCGTCCCATCTGCCGGGCCTCTCGGTCCGGACCGCGGACGTACTCGGCCCGTCCCCGCTGCTGCTGGCGAACCTCGAACGCCGCCTGTGGGAGGCCGGCCTCACCCCGGCGGACCGCGCCACCACCGGTGTGGTGCTCGCGGCCGCCGGTTCCTCAGACCCGGAGGCGATCGCAGTGATCGCTGAAACCGCGCGGGAGTGGCGGCACACCGGTTGGTGCGCCGTGCGGCATGCGTTCGCCTCCGCTGTTCTCCCCCGGACGGAGGACGCCGTACGGGCCCTGCGCGCGCAGGGCGTCCGCCGGATCGCGGTGGCCCCGTACGTGATCGCCCCCGGCCGGCTCCCGGACCGCATCGCGGCGGGCGCGGCGGCCGCCGGCGCCGACGTGGTGGCCGCCGTCCTGGGCCCCTCCCCGGAACTGGCCCGCCTGCTGCTTCGCCGGTTCGACGCGGCGGCACTGACCCCGGCCCGCGTCCCGGCCCTGACGGTCTGACGGGGCTGGATCTTCCAGCCCGTCCGGCGTTTGAGGACCGGGTCCGGGCGGAGCCCGGTTTCGGGAAGGGGCGGGGTGGGGAAGGCTCCGCGCAGCGGCCGCCCGAACCCGGCGGCTACGCCCGCGCCGCGGCCTCGTCGGCCAGGGCGGTCAGGTCCCCGATGGTCATCGCGCCCGGCGGGAGGCCCTCGCGGGCGAAGATGTTCGCCGCGTGCCGCAAGGTGTCGTTCACCGGCGTCGCCACCCCGTGCAGCCGGCCCAGCAGCGCGATCTCACCGTTCAGGTAGTCCGCTTCGATCGATCCCGTCCCGCGGGCCAGGCTCTGCCAGGACGAACCGCCCCGCACGCCGCCGGCCGGCTGTTCCACCATGCCGTCCCGCGCCGCCGTCTGCTCGGCCTCCGAGGCGTACCCGATCCCGGCGGCCTCGAAGGCGGCCTTCGCCTCGCGGATCGCCCGCAGCAGCAGCGCCGCCTTGGCCGGGTCCGGCTCGGGGCCGGTCGTGGCCTGGATCGCGTTGCCCAGGTTGCCCAGCAGCTTCGCGTGCTTCCAGCGCATCACGTCCTCGACGACCGGCGCCCCGAAGCCGGACTCCTCCAGGTCGGCGGCGATCCGCCGGGCCCGCGCGTCCGAGCCCCCGGCGGCCAGGCCGACGTGCAGGATCCCGGTCAGCGGCGCGCACAGCGCGCAGACCGCTCCCGGCTCCAGGAACGTCGCCGGAAGCCAGACGCAGACCCCGTACACGCGCGCGAAGCGCCGTAGGGCGAGCCGTTCGCTCTCCACGCCGTTCTGGGCGCACAGCACCGGCAGCCGCTGCGCGGCCGTGCCGCCGCCCGCGACCTCCGCGTCGCCCCACGCGTCGAGCGCGGCGATCGCGTCCTGGGTCTTGACCGTCAGCACCAGCACGTCGTCGGGGCGCAGTTCGCCGAGCTCGGCCGGGCCGCCGGCCACGGGCAGCCGGTGGACGCGCTCCCCGTCCGCCGTGGTGAGCCGCAGCCCGTCCGCCCGGAGGGCCTGCGCGTGGTCGCCGCGCGCGACGAGGACGACCTCGTGGCCCGACTCCGCGAGCCGTCCGCCGATGGTCGCGCCGATCGCCCCGGCGCCGATGATGATGTAACGCATGCCCCGAGACTGGCACATCCTCGGTACCGGGTTACGGTCGGGCCATGTCTGTTCACACTGACGCCGTCCTCCTCCTCGGCGGGGACCTGCCCGTACGCCGCCTCGGGCTCGGCACGGGCGGCCTGGTCGGCGCCGGCTACTGGGGCCCGCGCGGCAGCCGTTCGCAGGCCCGTGCGCTGCTGCGGACCGCCGTCGAGCGGGGGGTCACCCTGATCGACACCGCCGACAACTACGGCCCTGCCCTCGCCGAGGAGCTGGTCGCCGAGGCCCTCCACCCGTACGGGGAGGGGCTCGTGGTCGCCACCAAGGGCGGGGTGGTGCGCACCGGGCCCGACCGGTGGCACGCCGCGGGGCGGCCGGAGCAGTTGCGGGCCATGTGCGAGGCGAGCTTGCGCAGGCTGCGGCTCGAGCGGATCGACCTCTACCAGCTGCACCGCTTCGACCCGGCCCTGCCGATGGCGGAGCAACTGGGCACGCTGGCCGAGCTCCGCGCCGAGGGCAAGATCCGCCACATCGGGCTGAACACGGTGACGGCCGACCAGCTGCGGGAGGCCCTGCCCCTCGTCCCGGTGGCCTCGGTCCAGAACCCGTACAACCTGCTGGACCGCTCCTCGGCGGACCTGCTGGCGCTGTGCGGGGAGCACGGCATCGCCTTCCTCCCCTACTACCCGCTGGGCAGCGGCGCCCTGACCCGCGAGAGCGCGGCCGCGCTGACGGCGGTGGCCGCCGAACACGGCGCGACCACCGGCCAGATCGCCCTGGCCTGGCTGCTCCACCACTCCCCGGTCCTGTGCCCCTCGCCGGGCACGGGCTCCCCGGCCCACCTGGCGGAGAACCTGGACGCGGCCACCGTACGGCTGACTCCGCGCGAGAGCGCCCTGCTGGACGGGCTGGCGGGCCCGCGCGTCAGTCCCGGGTGAGCTCGACGAGCTTGGCGACCGTGTTCCAGTTGCGGGTGGTCACGTCGAGGCCCTTGACGACGGCCGGTTTCGCCAGGGCCTCCGCCAGCTTCGAGCGGCCCAGGCCGTTCGGGGCGTAGAGGTAGATGACGCGGTCACCGAGGCGGTACTCCTCCGGGAGGTACGAGGGCCCGTCGATCGAGGCGAGCCGGGACCCGGCGGGCAGCTCGGAGCAGAAGGTGGCGTGGAGCTGCCTGCCCTCCAGCTCGGCGGCCGGGAAGGGGCAGGCTTCGGCGACGGCGCGCAGGTAGGCGGCGTCGACCACCAGGCAGGGGACCCGGAAGCCGAAGTGGGCTTCGATGGCGGCTTCTAGCTCGCGGGCCAGGACCGCCGGGGCCTTGTCCGTGGCGCTGGCGAAGACGGCGTTGCCGCTCTGCAGGTAGGTCTGCACGCCGTCGTGGCCGAGGTCGTGCAGGACCTGGCGCAGTTCGGCCATCGGGACCTTCTTGCTCCCGCCGACGTTGATGCCCCGCAGGAGCGCCGCGTACTTCCGATTGGTCATGTCCGAACAATAGGACCGTCCACTGACATTCCGGCCGAGGTGATCGGGGTGGTCAGGCCGTCGGGGCGCCCGGCACGCACGGGGCGCTCCGCGCGCTCGGGGCGGCGGGGCCGGCCGGAGCCGGCAGTTCGGCCTCGATCAGGTCCGCGGCCCGCCGCGTGCCGCCCTCGGTGGCCATCTCCGCGCGGACGGCCCGCGCGCGGGCGGCCACCTCCGGGTCCGCGACCAGGGCGAGCACGGCCTCGCGCAGGGTCTCGGCGTCGGCCTCGGCCATCGGGACGTGCCGGGCGACTCCGAGGGAGGCCAGCATGTCGGCGTTGGCGAACTGGTCGACGGCCTGCGGGACCGCGACCATCGGGGTGCCGGTGGCCAGTCCCTCCTGGCTGCCGCCCGCGCCCGCGTGGGTGATGAACGCGTCGGCCCGGCGCAGGATGTCCAATTGGGGAACCCAACGGTGGACTTCGACGTTGGCGGGGATCGGGCCGAGCTCCGCCTCGTCGGTGAACTTACCGATCTGGACCACCACGTGCCAGTCGGGCAGGTCCCCGAAGGCCTCGGCGCAGGCCCGGTAGAAGGCCGGCTGCTTGGTGAAGGTGGAGCCGAGGGAGACCAGGAGGACCTTCTTCCCGGCCGCCTCCGCGTCCGCCGGGGGCCGCCAGGTCCCCTGGGCGGCGCTGCGCTCGCCCTGGCAGGCGCCCACGAAGGTGTACACGGCTTCGTCGACCCGGTCGGCGTGCGGCTGGAGGGCGCGCGGGATGAGCACGATGCTGCGGCGGGGGCGGCCCACGAAGCGGTCGCTGTCCTCCTCGATGCCGTTCTCGTCGAGCCAGGCCCGGAAGCGGGCGTAGTACGCGCGCCCGCGCTCGGATGCGCGCAGCGCGGCGGTCATCGGCTCGGCGACCTCTTCCTCGTAGCCGGTCCAGGCGACCAGGTTCGGGGAGAGGGAGACGGCGGGTACGCCCCAGCGGTGGGCGAGGACGATCGCGGGGTAGGAGGTGATGTCGTGGATGACGAGGTCCGGCTCATCGCCCTCGAAGGCGGCCGCGAGCTGCGGGAGGGCCTGGACGGCGTCGGCGAGGAAGGGCTCGATGTTGTCGATGAGCTCGGTGCCCCACGCGTCGGGGTCGTCCTCCGTGGGGAGGGTGGAGTCCCAGGTCACCGGGGTGGCGCCGGTCTCGGCGATCTTGTCGGCGTAGGCGGCGGGGATGGCGTAGCTGACGCGGTGGCCGCGGGCGACCAGTTCGCGGATCACTTCGATGCTCGGGTTCACGTGGCCGGCGGCGGCGATCGAGAACATGGCGATGTGGGCGGCGGGGGTTCGGGAGGCTGAGGTCACGCCATGGACGATAACGAGACGATACGTCTCGTGCAACCGGTATAGCGCGTGCACCACCGGACCGGTGCGAGACTTGGCGGGATCACGATCACCAGCCCGCCCCGGGCGCGCACGGCACGCACCGGGGCGGAAGGACGACTGCGGGGACGGGGACGGCATGGACGAGGCACGGGCCAGGCGAGCGCTGACGGCGGCGGGCCTCGTCGACCGGGCCGGGACTCCCGAGCTGCTGGCCCTCGGCGAAAACGCCGTCTTCGCGCTCGGCGACGGCCTCGTCGCCAAGGTCGGCCGGGAGGCCGCGCTGCTCCCCCGCGCCGAGCTGGAACTCGCGGTGGCGGGCTGGCTCGCCGAGTCCGGGGTGCCGGCGGTCCGCGCGGCCGAGCCGGAGCCCCGGCTGGTGGACGGGCACCCGGTGACGCTGTGGCACCGGCTCCCGCAGGCGGTCCGCCCGGCCGGGCCCCAGGACCTCGCGGCGCTGCTGCGCCGGATCCACGCCCTGCCGGCGCCACCCTTCGCACTTCCCCCGCGTGACGTGCTGGGCGGGGTCGAGCGCTGGCTCCGGCTGGCGGGCGACGCGATCGACCCGGCGGACGCGGCGTACCTGCGGGCCCGCCGCGACGGGTACGCCGGCCAGGTCGCCGCCCTCACCCCGCACCTCGCACCGGGCCCGATCCACGGCGACGCGCTGCCCCGCAACGTCCACGTGGGCCCGGAGGGGCCCGTGCTGGTCGACCTGGAAACGGTCTCGTGCGACCTGCGCGAGCACGACCTCGTGGTGATGGCGCTCTCCCGCGACCGCTACGGGCTGCCCTGCGAGTCCTACGAGGCGTTCGCGACGGCGTACGGCTGGGACGTGCGCGACTGGGAGGGCTGCGCGGTCCTGCGCGGCGCCCGCGAGACGGCCAGCTGCGCCTGGGTCTCCCAGCACGCCCCGGTCAACCCGAAGGCCCTGGCCGAATTCCGCCGCCGGGTCACGTCCCTGCGCGAGGGCGACGCGGAATCGCGATGGCACCCGTTCTAGCGCCTGTCTGATGTCGTGATCAGTTGCTAGCGACGAGAAGAACGGCTGCTCGGGACGCGACGACGTGTCGCCTACTCGTAGGGTGTGCAGACTTCGGTGACGCGCTTGCCTCCGTGGTGTTCGTAGTCGTTGTAAGTGATGCTCTTGCCGTCCTTGTTGAAGGTGAGCGTGCCGTCCCTCGCGTCCTTCATCGTCTGGCCGCGACGGAGCACGGCATTGATGAAGTCTCCGCTGCCGGCGACGAGTACGGCTTGGTCCTGATCGATGATCACCGAGCCGTATCCGACTCCGCAGTACGGCATGCCCTCGATGTTTCCAGAGAAGACGGTGCCGACCTCGTACTTGGGCGAAGGCGTCGGCGACGGCGCCGCGGCCGCGGTAACGGCGGGTGCGGCGGCCAGGAGGGTGCCCAGCAGGGCGGCGGCTGCCAGCTGCCGAGGGGACGTACGCATCACAGGGCTCCTCTTCTCGGTGCGCGGTGCGGAACGCGGGCCGGCGTGGAGGTGGGGGTTCCACTCATGTCGTCACGCCGGCCCGCGGCGGTGCCAGGGGTGGAGATCGTGACCTCCACCCGGTCAGTCAGGATCAGCTGTTCAGCTGGAACTCATTGCTCCGGTCGTTCTGGTTGACGCATGCGATGTACGGGTTGGGGGATCCCTCGCGGCTCTCGCACTTCCAAGGCACCCCGTCGACTTTCACGGTCACCGGCCGCTCGGTGGCGGGATCCCGCCGCGACGCCCGGTAGAACTCCTGCGCCACCTTCAAGGCGGTGGGACAGGCGGGCTTGCCTTTCGCATGGACCGCCAAACCTCCGCCCCGTTCGACGCCGCAGTAGGTCCACGGGGCGGCCGAGGGGCTGGCCGCCGCCCGGGGTGCGACCGCGGGATCCCGGCCGGCGGCTCCGGCCGGGACCGTCAGACCCGCCAGCACGGCGCCACCTGCTACCAGTAGGACTGCTCTGCTGATGAAGCCCACCATGTCGGCCTCCCTCGTACGCCGTACGCTCGTGCGCCGCAGTGAGCCGGCCCACGCTTCCGACCCTAGGACCACCCGGACGGAGCAACCTTCGGTGTGGGCCATACGGGTGACGGCAGGATCGTTTTACCTGGTCAGACCGCCTGTCGAACCCTGCTTCAGCCGTCGGCAGGCAGCGGGGCACCAGTCTCGGGGCCCGGCTGGTCGGGGGCCGGCTGGTCCCGGTCTCCGCAGAGCAGACGCGTGACTTCGAGGCCGTCGAGGCCCGGCATGCGGATGTCGGCCAGCAGCACGTCCGGGTGGAGTCGGCGGCTGGCCTCCAGCGCCTCCTTGCCGTCAGCGACGTCGGCCACCACCTCGATGCCGGGACTGTTCTCCAGGATCATCTTGAATCCCGTGCGCACCAATTCCTGGTCATCTGCAATCACCACGCTGATGGGCATGCGCGAACGCTCACTTCCTGGAACCCGCCCCGGAAAACGGCCGCCTCCCGGCACAGACCCCCCAGGTCGTGACCGGGCCACCTCACTTCGAGGCCCCCCATGTTGTACGACGGCCAGACGCCCGCAACTCCCTCCTACGGATCTGCGGCGTGTCGAAAGGCATCCACCGGAGGCGCCCACCGGAGTCCCCACCGGATGCCGGACCCGGGCGCCCCTACGCCGCCACGAGCCCCCGCAGCGGCCACGCCGTGTCGATCACCGCGTCCGGGGTGCCCTGCCCGCGCAGGTACGCCTGGAAGTCGCGGGCCCAGCGTTCGTGCCAGGCGCCCTGGCGGGCGTGCAGCGCGGCCGGGGTGAGGGCGGCGACCTCCGGGTGGCGGGCGGCTATCGCACGGGCCACGCCGACCGCGGCCAGCGCGTCCGCTCCGGCGTCGTGCGCGGCTTCGAGGGTGACCCCGTAGACGCCGCAGACCGCCTCCAGCGTGCGCTTGCCGCGCCGGTAGCGGTCGACGGCGCGGTCGATGGTCAGCGGGTCCACGACGGGGCCGGTCTCCGCTCCGCCCAACCGGTCGGCGAGGGAAGGCAGTCCGTGCCGGGCGAGTTCGGCCGAGAGCAGCGTCAGGTCGAAGGCCGCGTTGTAGGCGACGACGATCGCGCCCGCCCGCCAGTGGTCCACCAGGGCCTCCGCGACCTCGTCCGCGACCTCGCGCACCGGGCGGCCTTCGGCGACCGCCCGCTCCGTGCTGATGCCGTGGATGGCGGAGGCCTGTCGCGGGATCGGTATCCCCGGGTCCGCGAGCCAGCCCCGCCGTCCGCGCACCGCGCCGTCCCGTACCTCGACGACCGCGGCCGTCACGATCCGCGACTCCCCCGGCTCCGTGCCGGTCGTCTCCAGGTCGAACCCGATCAGCACACCGCCGTGCCAGTCCCCCATCACGCGCCCCCACCCCTACCCGTACCTTCGGTCAACGGCTTTCAGCCTGCCACGGGCCACTGACAGCCGGGCCCCCGGGGCCGCCGCGCGGTGCGCTCCCGTCCTTCAGGACACCGGCCGGGAGTCCTGCCAGATCGATTCGAATTCCTCCCGGTACGTCGGGAACAGCCCGTGGTCCGCGTCCCGGGAGGCCTCCCGGGACGCGCCGCGTCCGCCGCCCCGCAGGACCAGGACCGGCGCCTCCATGCCCCGTGCCCGGCGCAGGTACGACTGGACCACCGCGATGCCCGAGGTCTCGCCCTCCACCAGGTAGGCCGTGAAGCGCGGGGTCTCGTCGAAGACGTGGATCTCGAAGCCCGAGGCGTCCCGCAGCCCGGCCCGCACCCGCCGCACGTGCAGGATGTTCATCTCGACCGACCGGCTCAGCTCGCCCTTGCGCAGCCCGAGCTCGCGCTCGCGCCGCTTGACCGCGCTGCTCGCCGGGTTGAGGAACAGCAGCCGTACCCGGCAGCCGGCCTCCGCGAGGCGTACGAGTCTTCGCCCCGAGAAGTTCTGGACCAGCAGGTTGAGGCCTATGCCGATGGCGTCGAGGCGCCGCGCTCCGCCGAAGAGGTCCTCCGCGGGGAGCTGGCGCTGCAGCCGCACCCGGTCCGGGTGGACGGAGATGACGTCCGCGTACCGGTCGCCGACCAGGTCCTCGACGGCGTCGATCGGCAGCCGGTCGGCGGAGGGCGAGCCCGCGCCGCCGCCCAGTACTTCCAGCAGCCGCGCCGAAGCCCGCTCCGCCTGTTCCAGGACGGCCCGCGACAGGGCCCGGTTGCGCGAGACGACGTTGCGGGTGACCTCCAGCTCGTCCAGCGCCTGTTCGATGTCGCGCCGGTCGTCGAAGTACGGCTCGAAGCAGGGCCAGTGCTGGACCATCAGCTCGCGAAGCTGCGGCAGAGTGAGGAAGCTGAGCACGTTGTCGTCGGCCGAGTCCAGCAGGTAGCCCTTGCGCCGGCTGACCTCCCGTACGGCGACCGCGCGCTGCACCCACTCCTGGCCGGCGGGTCCGGCGGCCGCGACGACCCAGTCGTCTCCGGAGTGCACGGGTTCGTAGACCGGGCGGAGCACGGCTCCGACGACGGCCCGCAGCCGCTGTTCGACGAGATTCAGCCAGATGTACGCGCGGCCGGCGCGCTGGGCCCGTACGCGGACCTCGCTCCAGGCGTCCGCGCCCCAGTCCAGCTCGGCTCCGGATCCGGCCGGCGCCTTCCCGGCCCTGCCGGCCTCCGGCGGGGCCAGCGACACCGCTCCGGCGGGCATCCCGCCGGGAGCCGCGCCCACGGCGTCCGCCGGGCCGCCCTCGTGACCGCCGTCACCAGGGGGCAGCTCCAGACCTCCCGAGCTCACCCGTGCACCGCCTCCCGCGTCTGGACGCCCGTCTCCAGTGATCACGGAAGGGTACTCCGCGCGCACGACCCCCTGCAGCCCGATGCGGCCGCCGTGTGGAGCGACGGCCCGCTCACCGGCCGTCCGTTGACGCATTATCCGATGCACACATCATCTGACCTCCCCATTGTCCCCTGACCCTCCTATCAGTTGTCCGGGTCACCCGGTAGCACCCTTCCAAGTCCCCGCGTGAGACCCCTCTTTCGGGGAAGATCTGGCAGTGACACGGTCCATGCCGGATCACCCCGACGCAGAACGGAAGAGTCGTTATCTATGCAGGTCTGGCCGGGACAGGCTTATCCGCTCGGCGCCACGTACGACGGCGCCGGCACCAATTTCGCGGTCTATTCGGAAGCCGCCCGACGCATCGAGCTGTGTCTGCTCCACGACGACGGGTCGGAGACCGCGGTCGAACTCCGCGAGACCGACGCCTTCGTCCGGCACGCTTATCTGCCCGGCGTCATGCCGGGTCAGCGCTACGGGTTCCGGGTGCACGGCCCGTACGAGCCCGAGCGCGGCCGCCGCTGCAACGCGGCGAAGCTGCTCCTGGACCCTTACGCGCGGGCCGTCGCCGGCAGCGTCGACTGGGGCGAGGAGGTGTACGGCTACCACTTCGGCCGCCCCGATTCCCGCAACGACCTGGACTCGGCCCCCAAGAGCATGAGCTCGGTGGTGGTGAACCCCTACTTCGACTGGGCCAACGACCGGCCGCCGCGCCACGAGTACCACCACACCGTGCTCTACGAGGCCCACGTGAAGGGCCTGACCATGCGCCACCCGGACCTTCCCGAGGAGCTGCGCGGCACGTACGGGGCGCTCGCGCACCCGGCGGTCATCGGGCACCTCACCAAGCTCGGCGTGACGGCGCTGGAGCTGATGCCGGTCCACCAGTTCGTCAATGACCACCGCCTGGTCGACGACGGGCTCAGCAACTACTGGGGCTACAACACCATCGGCTTCTTCGCCCCGCACAACGGCTACGCCTCGGGCGACCGCGGCCAGCAGGTGCTGGAGTTCAAGTCGGCCGTCCGGGCGCTGCACGAGGCCGGCATCGAGGTGATCCTCGACGTGGTCTACAACCACACCGCCGAGGGCAACCACCTGGGCCCGACGCTGTCCTTCCGCGGCCTCGACAACGCCTCGTACTACCGGCTCGCCGACGACCCCCGGCACTACATGGACACCACGGGCACGGGGAACTCGCTGCTGATGCGCTCCCCGCACGTGCTCCAGCTGATCATGGACTCGCTGCGCTACTGGGTCACCGAAATGCACGTGGACGGCTTCCGCTTCGACCTGGCGGCCACGCTGGCCCGCCAGTTCCACGAGGTGGACCGGCTGTCCTCGTTCTTCGACCTGGTCCAGCAGGATCCGGTGGTCAGCCAGGTCAAGCTGATCGCGGAGCCCTGGGACCTGGGCGAGGGCGGCTACCAGGTGGGCAACTTCCCGCCGTTGTGGACCGAGTGGAACGGAAAGTACCGCGACACCGTACGGGACCTCTGGCGCGGGCAGCCGCGCACCCTCGCGGAGTTCGCGGGACGGCTGACGGGCTCCTCCGACCTCTACCAGGACGACGGGCGCCGGCCGCTGGCCTCCATCAACTTCACCACCTGCCACGACGGTTTCACCCTGAACGACCTGGTCTCGTACAACGAGAAGCACAACGAGGCCAACCGCGAGGGCAATCGGGACGGCGAGACGCACAACCGGTCCTGGAACTGCGGGGTGGAGGGACCGACCGAGGACCCCGAGATCGGTGCGCTGCGCGAGCGCCAGATGCGCAACTTCATCGCCACCCTGATGCTTTCGCAGGGCGTGCCGATGATCAGCCACGGCGACGAGTTCGCCCGTACCCAGGGCGGCAACAACAACGCCTACTGCCAGGACAACGAGCTGTCGTGGGTGTCCTGGCCGGAGCCCGGCAAACCGGCGCCCGCGCTGCTGGAGTTCACCCGGCAGATGGTGTGGCTGCGGCGCGAGCACCCGGTGTTCCGGCGGCGCCGGTTCTTCCACGGCCGGCCCGTGGAGGGGACGCACGACGAGCTGTCAGACATCGCCTGGTTCACGCCGCACGGCGAGGAGATGCGGGCCCGCGACTGGCAGGCGCAGCACGCGCGGGCGCTGGCGGTGTTCCTCAACGGGGAGGCGATCTCGGAGCCGGGCACCCGCGGGGAGCGGATCACCGACGACTCCTTCCTGCTCATGTTCAACGCGGGCGCGGAGCCGCAGGACTTCACCGTCCCGGCCGGTCACGGCGCGCAGTGGCGCCTGGTCGTGGACACGGCTCGGGCGGACGTGCTGGCACCCGGCACCGGGCCGCAGTACGCGGCCGGGGACCGGGTGGCGTTGGCGGGGCGGAGCCTGGTGGTGCTTCAGCGCCCGGCGTAGGCGGCGTCGTCCAGGGCGCCGCCGGAGGGGAGCGCGCCCGTCGGCGTTCCGGCCGGCGGGGCGTGGGTGC
>NZ_JAGGOW010000148.1 GCF_018614135.1 Streptomyces sp. ISL-66 | reverse complement strand
CCCGGACCCGCGCCTCAAACGCGGGCGGGGCTGAAATTGCCCTGCGGGGGGCACCGCACGCGGTTACGTCAAGCGGGCGAGGGCCTGGTCGAGCGGGAGTTCCTCCCGGGTGCCCGTCGCCCGGTTCTGGAGCTCGACCACCGACTCCGCCGAGCGGCGGCCGGCGACCAGGATCCACGGGACGCCGATCAGCTCCGCGTCCGTGAGCTTCACGCCGGGGGACAGACCCGGGCGGTCGTCCAGCAGGACCCGCAGGCCCACGGCGGCCAGCGCCCCGGCAGCCCGCTCCGCCAGCGCCAGCGGCACCGCCTTCCCGGCCGCCACCACGTGCACGTCCGCGGGAGCCACGGAGGCGGGCCAGCACAGGCCCCGCTCGTCCGCCGTCTGCTCGGCCAGCGCGGCCACCGCCCGGGAGACTCCGATCCCGTACGAGCCCATCGTGACCCGGACCGGCTTGCCCTCCTTGCCGAGGACGTCGAGCCCGAAGGCGTCGGCGTACTTGCGGCCCAGCTGGAAGATGTGCCCGATCTCGATCGCCCGGTCCAGCCGCAGGCCCGCGCCGCACGAGGGGCAGGGGTCGCCCGCCTCGACGACCACCACGTCCAGGTAGCGGTCCACTTCGAAGTCCCGCCCGCAGACCACGTTGCGGGCGTGCGTGTCCGCCTTGTTGGCCCCCGTCACCCACGAAGTGCCCGGCGCGATGCGGGGGTCGGCCAGGTAGCGGACCTTCTCCAGGCCCTGCGGGCCCACGTAGCCCCGTACCAGGTCGGGCCGTTCGGTGAAGTCCTGCGCCGTCACCAGCTCCACGACGGCGGGGCCCAGTTGCTCGCCGAGCTTGCCGAGGTCGACCTCCCGGTCGCCCGGCACGCCGACGGCGACGATCTCCCCGTCCACCTTGACGAGGAGGTTCTTCAGCGTCGCCGAGGCGGGGACGCCGAGGTGCGCCGCCAGGCTCTCGATGGTCGGGGTGTCGGGGGTCGGGATCTCCTCCAGCGGCGCGTGGTCCGCCCGGGCCGGGGTCAGCGCGAAGGTCACCGCCTCCGTGTTCGCCGCGTACTCGCAGGCCGGGCAGTCCGCGAAGGTGTCCTCGCCCGCCTCCGCCGGGGCCAGGAACTCCTCCGAGGCCGAACCGCCCATCGCGCCCGACACCGCCGAGACGATCCGGTGGTCGAGGCCGAGCCGCTCGAAGATCCGCCGGTAGGCCGCGCGGTGGAGGGCGTAGGACTCCGCCAGGCCCTCGTCCGACACGTCGAAGGAGTACGAGTCCTTCATCTGGAACTCGCGGCCGCGCAGGACGCCCGACCGGGGCCGCGCCTCGTCCCGGTACTTGGTCTGGATCTGGTAGAGCATGACCGGCAGGTCCTTGTACGACGTGCACTGGTCCTTCACCAGCAGGGTGAAGATCTCCTCGTGGGTGGGGCCGAGCAGGTAGTCCGCGCCCTTGCGGTCCTTGAGCCGGAACAGCAGGTCCCCGTACTGCGACCAGCGCCCGCTCACCTCGTACGGCTCCCTGGGCAGCAGCGCCGGGAGCAGCACCTCCTGGGCGCCGATCGCGTCCATCTCCTCGCGGACGACGCGCGAGACGTTGTCCAGCACCCGCTTGCCGAGCGGCAGCCAGGTCCACACGCCGGCGGAGCTGCGCCGGACGTAGCCGGCCCGGACGAGGAGGCGGTGGCTGAGGGTCTCGGCGTCGGCCGGGTCCTCGCGGAGGGTCTTGGCCAGGAGACGGGACATACGCTGCACTTGTTGCGTCGACATGTCGAGAGGCTACAAGGGGCTGCCCGGGCCCGGGAAACGGTAATCGGACCCCGCCCGGCCGCCGGTCAGGGCCTGCGCAGCGGGAGCGGGGCCCCCATCACGGCGTACGGCAGGCTCGCGCTCGGGAAGAGCACCCGGCGGGCGAGGTCCTCGTAGCCGAGGGAGCGGTAGAGGCCGCGGGCCGGACTGTCCGTGTCGATCGCGGAGAGGATCGAGCGCGGCTCGGCGGCGGTGTCGGTGATCCGGGTGATGAGGGAGCGGCCGACGCCACGGCCCTGGAAACCGGGGTGGACGTGCAGCTCGGTGATCACGAAGGAGCCGTCGAGCCAGCCGTCGTGGCCGCCTGCCCGCAGGTACGGCTCGACGACCCCGGACCACCAGTGCGCGCGGTCGTTGGGCATGCCGTAGACGAACCCGGCGAGCACCCCGTCCTCGGTGAACGCGCCGAGGGCGCGGGCGCCCGGGCAGCCCATGTGGCGCTGCACGATGAAGCGCCGGATGCCGACCTCCTCCTCGCTGAGCCCGAAGGCCAGGGCCTGCACGCGCAGGGCCTCGTCGACCCGGCCGACGAGGTCGAGGTGCCCGATCCGTAGTCCGGCGGGCCGGTCGGGGTCTGCTCCCCCGGGAGTTGACAGCATGCCGCGACCTTACTGGCCTCCCCCGGCCTGCGGGTATCGGTCAGAACAGGACGCTCATGAACGCGCCGACCTCGCGGAAACCGACGCGGCGGTAGGAGGCGCGGGCGGCGGTGTTGAAGTCGTTCACGTAGAGGCTGACCACGGGCGCCACGTCCCGCAGCGCGTACGCGACCACGGCGGCCATCCCCGTCTCGGAGTGGCCGCGGCCACGGAACTCGGGGTCCACCCAGACGCCCTGGATCTGGCACGCGCGGGGGGTCACCGCACCGATTTCGGCCTTGAAGACGACCTTGCCGTCCTCGAGGCGGGCGAAGGAGCGGCCGGTCGCGACCAGCTCGGCGACCCGGGCTTGGTAGAGCAGTCCGCCGTCGCCCGTCATCGGGGAGACGCCGACCTCCTCGGTGAACATGGCCACGCAGGCCGGCATGATCAGGTCCACCTCGTCCTTGCGGATCCGGCGGACCAGCGGGTCCGGCGCCACGGCGGCGGAGCGCTGCTCGGTGACCATGAGCGGCTGGCGGGGGCGGACGTCGCGGGCCGGGCCCCAGCTCGGCTCCAGGAGCTGCCACAGCAGCCGGGTGGCCTCGGCGGGACCCACGATGGAGGAGCAGCGGCGGCCGGTGCGGCGGGCCCGGTCGGCGAAGGCGCGTACGGCGTCGGGGCCGGCGCAGACGGGGACGAGGTTGGCCCCGGCGTAGCAGAGGGAGCGGAGCTCGCCATCGGTGTAGAAGCCCCACATCTCGCCGCCCAGGCGCCAGGGGTCGAGCCCGGCGATCTGGACCCGGGAGGTGACGAAGGCGTTCTCGACAGGGTCGCGTCCGAGGATCTCGAGCGCGGCGTCAAGATCACTGGGCTCGAGGACCCGGGTGGTGGTCTGCGTCAACACTGGGGCCTCACCATGCAAGTCTGCTGATCTCCGCACTGTACCCGGCATGTCTTGCGGATGCCGCGCGGCCCCTTGGGGGTGCGGAGCCGGCGCCGGATACGGCGACGGGCCCGGGCGGCGATGCCGTCCCGAGCCCGTCCGCGTCCGCGTCCGGTGGCGGAGCTACACGCCGATCGCGACCGTCGGCTCGCCCGACATCACGCCGTCCTTCTCCATCTGCTCGGCGATCTTCATCGCCTCTTCGATGAGGGTCTCGACGATCTTCGACTCCGGGACGGTCTTGATGACCTCGCCCTTCACGAAGATCTGGCCCTTGCCGTTGCCCGAGGCGACGCCCAGGTCGGCCTCGCGGGCCTCGCCGGGGCCGTTGACGACGCAGCCCATGACCGCGACGCGCAGCGGGACCTCCATGCCCTCGAGGCCCGCCGTGACCTCCTCGGCCAGCTTGTAGACGTCCACCTGGGCGCGCCCGCAGGACGGGCAGGAGACGATCTCCAGGCGGCGCGGCTTGAGGTTCAGCGACTCCAGGATCTGGATGCCGACCTTGATCTCCTCGACCGGCGGGGCCGAGAGGGAGACGCGGATGGTGTCGCCGATGCCCTCGGAGAGCAGGGCGCCGAAGGCGACGGCGGACTTGATGGTGCCCTGGAAGGCGGGGCCGGCCTCGGTGACGCCGAGGTGCAGCGGGTACTCGCACTGGGCGGCCAGCTGGCGGTAGGCGTTGACCATGACGACCGGGTCGTTGTGCTTGACCGAGATCTTGATGTCGCTGAAGCCGTGCTCCTCGAAGAGGGAGGCCTCCCACAGCGCGGACTCGACCAGCGCCTCGGGGGTGGCCTTGCCGTACTTCTTCAGCAGTCGCGCGTCGAGGGAGCCGGCGTTGACGCCGATCCGGATCGGGGTGCCCGCGTCCTTGGCGGCCCGCGCGATCTCCTTGACCTTGTCGTCGAACTGCTTGATGTTGCCCGGGTTCACGCGGACGGCGGCGCAGCCGGCGTCGATCGCGGCGAACACGTACTTCGGCTGGAAGTGGATGTCGGCGATGACCGGGATGTTCGACTTCTTCGCGATCACCGCGAGCGCGTCGGCGTCGTCCTGGGTGGGGCAGGCCACACGGACGATGTCGCAGCCGGAGGCGGTCAGCTCGGCGATCTGCTGGAGGGTGGCGCCGACGTCGGAGGTCCGGGTGGTGGTCATCGACTGCACCGAGATCTGTGCGTCTCCGCCGACGGCCACGGAGCCGACCTGGATCTTGCGGCTGACCCTGCGGTCGGCGAGCTTCGTCGGCACGGCCGGCATTCCGAGTGAGATGGCAGTCATCTGCTGTGCAACCCCAAGGTGTGGATCGAGGTCCCGATATCGGCGGGCTCCAGCCTTCGAGATTACGCCAATCAGCGCGTGCCCCACGCATCGCGGCTGGTGCGCCACTCGAACGTAGGGAGCCGGGCACGATGCGTGCCCGGCTCCCTAGTTCCTCCGGTACGGGTTCCCGCGGGGTCCCGTACCGGCCGGCATCAGGTGATCTTGATGGGATTCACCACGTCGGCCGCGAGGACCAGCAGCGTGAAGCACACGAAGACGCCGGCCACCACGTACGCGGCGGGCATCAGCTTCGCCACGTCGAAGGGGCCCGGGTCGGCGCGCCGCAAGACCCGCGCCAGATTGCGCCGCAGCGACTCCCACAGGGCGCCGGCGATGTGCCCGCCGTCCAGCGGCAGCAGGGGCAGCATGTTGAACAGGAAGAGGGAGAGGTTGAACATGCCGAGGACGTTCAGCATGATCGACATCCGCTGTTCCGACGGAATGTCCAGCGTCGCGATCTCGCCGTTGATGCGGGCCGCGCCGACGATGCCCATCGGGGAGTCGGCCTCGCGCTCGGCTCCGTTGAAGACGGAGTTCCACAGTGCCGGGATCTTGCCGGGGAGGTTGGCCAGGCCCTGGACGCTGCTCTGGACGACCTCGCCGACGCGTTGCGCCGACTGGCCGAAGCTGAGCGGGGCGATCACGGACTTCGGGCTGAAGCCGAGCCAGCCGGCCGACACGTACTCGCCCTTGACGTAGCCGCCGTGGCCGTCGGTCTTGCCGACCCGGTTCTCCACGAGGCTCGCCTCCAGCTTCACCTCGTGCCCGTCGCGCAGGACGGTGAGGGTGGCGGGGCCGATGGTGTTGCGGATGGTCTTCTGGAGGGCTTCCCAGTCCGCGATCCGCTTCCCGTCGAACGCGACGACCTGGTCGCCCGCCTGGAGACCGGCGGCCTTGCCGGGGGCCACCGGGTCGCCGTCCTTGCAGACGTCGCGCTTCTCGCTCTGGCTGAGGACGCAGTCCGAGACGGTGGCGACCGTGGTGGTCGTCTGCTGCACCCCGAAGGTCATCCAGACGCCGAAGAAGATCGCCATCGCCAGGACCAGGTTCATGAAGGGTCCGGCGAACATCACGATCACGCGCTTCCACGGCTTGCGCGTGTAGAAGAGCCGCGACTCGTCGCCGGGCCGCAGCTCCTCGTACGCCGCCGAGCGCGCGTCCTCGATCATCGACCGGAACGGCGACGTCGAGCGTGCGGTGACCTTGCCGTCCTCGCCGGGCGGGAACATCCCGATCATGCGGATGTATCCGCCCATCGGGATGGCCTTGATCCCGTACTCGGTGTCGCCCTTCTTGCGCGACCAGACGGTGCGGCCGAAGCCGACCATGTACTGGGGCACGCGGATGCCGAAGAGCTTGGCCGTCGAGAGGTGGCCGAGCTCGTGCCAGGCGATGGAGATGAGCAGCCCGACCATGAAGACGAGCACGCCGATCAACGTCAGCAGTATGGTCATGCGCGCGCCTCCACTGCGGCCCGTGCCGCCGTCTCCTGTGCCCGGGCCCTGGCCCAGGTCTCCGCTTCAAGGACGTCCGTGACCGTGAGGGAAGTTCCCGCGGCGGGGGCGCCGTGCTCATCGACCACGGCAGAGACCGTATCCATGATTGCTGTGAACGGCAGCCGGCCGGCCAGGAACGCCGCCACGCACTCCTCGTTCGCCGCATTGAACACGGCGGGCGCGGTACCGCCCAGGGCGCCCACGTGCCGGGCCAGGCCCACCGACGGGAAGGCCTCGGTGTCGAGCGGGAAGAACTCCCACGTCGAGGCCTTGGTCCAGTCGAAGGCGGGGGCCGCGTCCGGGATCCGCTGGGGCCAGCCGAGGCCGATCGCGATCGGGCCGCGCATGTCGGGCGGGGTGGCCTGGGCGAGCGTGGAGCCGTCCGTGAACTCCACCATCGAGTGCACGTAGGACTGCGGGTGGACCACCACCTCGATCTGCTCGAAGGGGATGTCGTAGAGCAGGTGCGCCTCGATGACTTCCAGGCCCTTGTTGACCAGGGTCGCCGAGTTCACGGTGATCACCGGGCCCATGGCCCAGGTGGGGTGCGCGAGGGCGTCCTGGACGGTGACCGCGGCGAGTTCGGCGCGGGTGCGGCCTCGGAAGGGCCCACCGGAGGCGGTGACCACGAGCTTGCGGACGTCCGCCCGGGTACCGGCCGCGAGCGCCTGGAAGAGCGCGGCGTGCTCGGAGTCGACCGGAATGATCTGGCCGGGCTTGGCGAGGGCCTTGACCAGCGGGCCGCCGACGATCAGCGACTCCTTGTTGGCGAGGGCCAGGGTCCGGCCGGCCCGCAGCGCGGCCAGGGTGGGCGCGAGGCCGATGGAGCCGGTGATGCCGTTGAGGACGGTGTGGCACTCGGAGGCGGCGAGCTCCGTCGCGGCGTCCGGCCCGGCGAGGATCTCGGGCAGCGGCTCACCGGCGCCGTACTGGGCGTCCAGCGCCTCCTTCAGGGCCGGTACGACGTCCTCGCGCGCGACGGCCACGGTCTTCACCCGCAGCTGCCGGGCCTGCTCGGCCAGCAGGGCGACCCGCCCGCCCGCCGCGGACAGCGCGGTGACCCGGAACCGGTCCGGATTGCGCAGCGCGAGGTCGATGGCCTGGGTGCCGATGGAACCGGTCGAGCCGAGGATGACGATGTCCCGCCGGCCGGCCGCGGGGTCGAAGAGGAGGTGCGGGTCGGCTAGGGGGGATGGACGGTCGCTCATGCCCCCATTGTTGCCGCAACTCAGGGGCGATTGGACACGGAGCCCCCTTCCGTGACCCGCAGGAGAAGGTGCGGGAGCGTTCCCGCGAAGTCCGGGAGCGTACTGGCGGCCCGCCACCAGGCGTCCGGGTCCTCGCCGAGGGCCAGGGTGAACAGCCGGTCCGCCTCGGCGCGGGCGGCCAGCACGGCCTCGGGCCGGTCGTACCGGTCGGGGTGGTCGACGGCTCCGAGCCAGTGGTCCTCGTCCAGGGCCCATACCGCCGGGAGCTTGTGCCGGATCACGTCGACACCGGTGAGCAGCCCGCGGTCCAGGCAGCCCCGGACCCAGCGGATGTCCTCCTCGACGGTCTCCATGGGCACGGCGAGGCTGGCCAGGGCCAGTTCGCGCTCCACTCCCCCGGTGGCTTGCGGCGCCTTCGGGGCGAGGCGGGCCACGGCCCGGTCGAGTCCGGGCAGGGGCGGCCCGTCCGGGGGCTCGGCCAGGGTGCCGGCCGCCGTCCGGGTCGCGAGTTCGGTGAGCGGGCCGGGGAAGGTGTGGGCGTGGCGCAGCAGCTCGGCCCACAGGCGCGGGTCGTCTCCCAGTGGGGCCAGCACGCGCCGCAGGGCCGTGTGCGTCCCGGCCAGTTCGGGGAGGCTCCAGCGCAGTCCGCGGGTGGCGGGGAGGTCGGCGAGCAGCAGCGCGAGGCCGGCGGGGCGGAGGTCGTCCACGAGCTCGGAGTGGGTGACCAGGCCCATCCGGACGGCGCGGACGGCGGGCCGGTACCAGGAGCGGCCGTACGACCGGGCCCTGTGGAGGTCGAGCAGTCCGCGGGCGGCGCGCGGGGGCAGGCCGCCGCGGAGCAGCAGGGCCTCGACCGAGCCGGGCGGCAGCGGCTCCCGGGCGTGCGCGAACCAGAGCAGCTCGGGATCCGCCTCGTGCGGCAGGGCCAGGACGTCGAGCGGGATCCTGGGCCGGTGCGTGCCGTGCCGGCGCAGCAGCAGGAGCAGCTCTTCGGAGGTCAGGGGCGCCTCGCCTGTCGGGGGCGCCTCGGACGTCGGGGGCGCCTCGGACGTCGGGGGCGCCTCGGACGTCGGGGGCGCCTCGGACGTCGGGGGCGCCTCGCCTGTCCGGGGTCGCTCGCCGGCGTCCCGGCCGAGCTCGGCGCGCAGGACGGGCAGGAGCGCGGGCGGGGTCCGGCGGGCGTCGTACCGGGCGGCGCCGGGGAGGCCGGGCAGGGGGCGGCCGAGGACGTGGGGGTTGCGGGCGACGGACCGGCGGTCCTGGTCGCTGCCGTCGCGGAGCAGGAGGCTGACGGCGGAGGCGGGCAGCCACTCGTCCCGGGTGAGGTAGTTGCGGGCCGCGGGGGTCAGGCGGCCGATCAGGGCCGCGGCGACGTGGTCGGGTGCGTGGCGCAGCACGAGCGCCACGCACCAGGCGAGCCTTCTGCTGTCCCTGTGCTGGTCCATCGTTCCGTTCCTCGCCGTGTCCGCTGCCTGCCACCAGCGTCGTACATCCGTCCGGTGTTCGGCGATGATCGCAGGTCAGCGGAGCGGTCAGCGGATCGGCCGGTGCACGTTCTTGTGCGTCGAGGGGCCGGGGGCGGCGTCGGCGATCCACGGTCCGTCGCCGGACGGATCGAGGATGCCCTCCTCCAGCCAGGTGTAGGTACCGCTCATGACTCCCGCGACGACCCTGCCGTCCACGTCGTCGGTGTTGTCCCAGAGCCGTCCGAACAGTTCCTCCACCCGCAGCCGGGACTGCCGGCAGAAGGCGTCGGCCAGCTGGTAGGCCTCGCGGCCGTGGTCGCCCGTGGCCCGCAGGTGCTCGGCGCGCACGCAGGCCGAGCTCATCGCGAAGAGCTCGGCGCCGATGTCGACGATCCGGCCGAGGAACCCCTGCTTGGTCTCCATGCGGCCCTGCCAGCGGGACATGGCGTAGAAGGTCGACCGGGCGAGTTTGCGGGAGCCGCGCTCCACGTAGCGCAGGTGGGTGGCGAGGTCGGGGTGGCCGGCGGGGTGGAAGGCCCGGTAGGTGCCGGGGACCTGGCCGGCCCCGGTGGCCAGTTGGGGCAGCCAGCGGGCGTAGAACCCGGCGGCGCGGGCGCCCGCCTTCGCCTTGTCGCCGAGCGCCTTGTCCGGGTCGATGAGGTCGCCGGCGACCGACAGGTGGGCGTCCACGGCCTCGCGCGCGATCAGCAGGTGCATGATCTCGGTGGATCCTTCGAAGATCCGGTTGATGCGCAGGTCGCGGAGCATCTGCTCGGCGGGGACGGCCCGCTCGCCGCGCGCCGCCAGCGATTCGGCCGTCTCGAAGCCCCGTCCGCCGCGGATCTGGACCAGCTCGTCGGCCATCAGGCAGGCCATCTCGGAGCCGTAGAGCTTGGCGAGGGCGGCCTCGATCCGGATGTCGTTGCGGTCGTCGTCGGCCATCTGGGAGGCCAGGTCGACCACGGCTTCCAGGGCGAAGGTGGTGGCGGCGATGAAGGAGATTTTCACGCCGACCGCCTCGTGCCGGGCGACGGGCCGTCCCCACTGCTCGCGGACCCCGGACCACTCGCGGGCGATCTTCAGGCACCACTTGCCGGCGCCCACGCACATGGCGGGCAGCGACAGCCGGCCGGTGTTGAGCGTGGTCAGCGCGATCTTCAGGCCGGCTCCCTCGGCGCCGATGCGCTGGGCGGCCGGGACCCGGACCCGGTGGAAGCGGGTGACGCCGTTCTCCAGGCCGCGCAGGCCCATGAACGCGTTACGGTGCTCGACGGTGATGCCCGGCGAGTCGGCCTCGACGACGAAGGCGGTGATGCCGCCCCGGTGGTTCTCGCTCTTGGGGACCCGCGCCATGACGACGAGCAGATCGGCGACGACCCCGTTGGTGGTCCAGAGTTTCACGCCGTCCAGGACGTAGGCGTCCTCTCCGTCCGGGACGGCCGTGGTGGCCAGGCGCGCCGGGTCGGAGCCGACGTCGGGCTCGGTGAGGAGGAAGGCGCTGATGGCGGTGGTCGCGCAGCGCGGCAGGTAGGCGTCCTTCTGCTCCTGCGTGCCGAACATCTTCAGCGGCTGGGGTACGCCGATCGACTGGTGGGCGGAGAGCAGGGCCCCGATGGCGGGGCTGACGGAGCCGACGAGGGCGAGCGCCTTGTTGTAGTACACCTGGGTGAGGCCGAGGCCGCCGTACTTCGGGTCGATCTTCATGCCGAGCGCGCCGAGCTCCGCGAGCCCGCGCACGGTCTCGTCGGGGATCTTCGCCTCGCGCTCGATGCGGGCGCCGTCGATCGAGCTCTCGCAGAACTCCCGCAGCCTGGCCAGGAAGGCCTCCCCGCGCCGGACGTCCTCGTCGGCGGGGAGCGGGTGGGGGTGGATCAGATCGAGCCGGAACCGTCCGAGGAAGAGCTCCTTGGCGAAGCTGGGCCGCTGCCAGCCCTGCTCCCGGGCCGCTTCCGCGACCTGCCGCGCCTCGCGCTCGGTCACCTTGGGCTGTGCGGACTGTGCGGACTGTGCGGTGGGCTGTGCGGACTGTGTGGACTGTGTGGGCTGTACGGGTCCTGCGGGCTGCGTGCCGCCGGGCTGTGTTGCGGACATGCGGGGACTCACCTCGCCGCCGAGAGTGGGGGTGCTTACCGGTGGGTGCTACCAGTGAGTCGTACCCGTTTCGGGCGGCGGGGAAGCGGCGGTAAAAGGGGGACGGCCGGAGCCCCCGCACAGTCGGCCCCACGCACTGGCTTTGACCCGAGTGCGGTTTTTCCCCGGGCCGGAGATCGGGTCTGCCCGAATCCCGGCGGCCGGGCGGTTCGCGGCCACAGATGTACCAAGGACCGGTAGAAGCGGTCCGGAAGGAATACGGCATCCGCGACGATCATCACTCCGGAGAAGATCGGAAGCCCCAAGAGGACCGCGATCCCGAGGTGCAGACTCACCAGCATGACGAGGACGGGGTATTTGAGCCTGCCGAACAGGACGAACGGAAACGCGACCTGGAGCAGCACCGTCAGGTAGCCGGCGATGGCGACCGCGACCGCGTGTTCGTCCAACAGGAGGGACAGCGCCGGCCATGGCCGGAAGAGGTCGAGGTTCAGCACGTAGTGGAGGGCGGTCCCGTTGCCCCAGGAGACTCCCTGCACCTTGTACAGGCCCGCTGATCCGTAGAGGAAGCAGACCTGGGCGGCGATGACGAACATGCCGCAGTTGTGCAGCACGGTGGTCGCGGTGCGGCGGAACTCGCGGAGCCGGCGCCCGTGCCGCTCGCCGTCCGCTGCCGCACTCGTCTTCCTGTGTGCGTCCAGGGACCAGCGGCGGCCGCACGCGGTGAAGACGAGGTACACGGCCATGAGGAGGAAGAGGTTGTCGCCTCCGTCCGTCATGAAGACCGCCCGGACGTGGAACGACGCCACCACGACCGCGAAGAGCACGGACACCGCTCTGGTCCGCCAACCCATCATGAACAGGGCGGACGTCACGACAGCCACCGCGTAGCAGGCTTCGAAGTACGCCCGGCTGTCGAACAGCGTGAGGATGCTGAACCACTCGGCCTGGTCGGACAGCTGCCGCGCCAGCGCCGGCGTCCACGGCGACCCCGGACCCCAGATCTCGTCGCGGTGCGGGAACTCGCGGAGCAGGAAGATGAGGTAGAGCAGCCCGTACCCGATGCGCAGGACTGCCGCGGCGTACAAGGAGACCGGCCGCTCGATCAGCAGGGCGACGAGCACGCCCATGCGGTCGAGCACGCGCTGCCCCGCCGGTCGGGTGGGCGCGGCTGTCGGTGTCGGTGTCGGTGTCGGTGTCGGTGTCGGTGTCGGTGTCGGTGTCGGTGTCGGTGTCGGTGTCGGTGTCGGTGTCGGCTCAGTCTGTTCCATGGGGGGCCACCTTCCACCAGGGCAGGTAACGGGTGTCGATGGGCGCGGCAGGGCGGGTAGCGCCTGATGCGTCCGGGGCAGCGACGGGGAGCGTGATCACCCGCAGCTGGATGGAGTCGAAGGAGCCGCGCCGGTGGGCGGTGACGCGGTCCACCGCGATGTTGCGCAGGTACGTCTGCATCATCACGGCCCGCTCTGAATGCGGCTCGTCGTCACCGCCGAACACTTCGAGGTAGGAACTCCAGGCGCGGCGCAGCATGTTCTGCGCCGTGTGGCTCGGGAAGGGGTCGTGCTCGACGGCGGATTCGTCCACGGCGCTCAGGTCGAACCAGCCGCTCACCCGTACACTGCCGTCAGGGGCGGTATGCCTGGTCCTCGCCGAAATCTGGTGGTTGACCGACTGCGGATCGGGGGCGAAGAGGCGCCAGTTCTGCTCGAAGAGCGGATAGACCCACGCGTTGATCGGACCGCTGTACAGCTGTGAGACGGCATTGGTCGGCGCCACGTGTAGAAAGATCACGCACACATGGATCAGCGTCGTTGCCAGGCACAGGACGATGACGGCGCCCGTTCCCGCTCCCAGCCTGCGGCGCGGCCCGGAATCACCCGAGTACGACTCCGGACCGCCGTCGTGGCCCTCCACTGCCGGACCGGCTCCTGACTGCTCCGTTTCCTTCACCTCCGCTGACGTGACGCCACCCGGCACGACCCCACCCGGCCTTTCCATCCCGACTGCTCATCCATCCGCTCCTTCCGGCTTGCGCGAGCGGCGCGCGACGGAACCGAGGACGATCCGTCGCGCGCCACCCGTTCTATTCGTGCGTCGCGCGTCACTGCCTGGGCGATCAGGCCGCCGCGGGCGCCACGCGCGACTCACCGTCTTCGATCCGCCCTGCGTGCGGAGCGATCACTCGTCGCGGCCCCAGCCGTCGTGCTCGCCGCGATCGTCGTGCTGATCGTGATGCCCGTGGTCGGGCCGGCCCTGCTGTTCGCCCTTGTCGTGCTTGTCGTGCTTGTCGTGCTTGTCGTGACCGGACCAGCCCGGGATGCCATGGCCAGCCCAGCCGGGCTTGCCGGGCTTGCCGGGCGGCTTGGGCTTGCCGGGCTTGCCGGGCTTTCCGGGCGGCTTCGGCATGCCGGGCGGCTTGGGCATGCCGCCGGTTACACCTCCGTTGGTTACGCCTCCGTTGGTTCCGCCCGTCGTCGCGCCCGTGACGCCACCCGTGGTGGTACCTGCGATGAGGCCACCGCCCGTCGTCACACCACCGAGAACGCCGCCCAGAAGGCCGCCAGTTGTGGTGCCACCGGTCGTGGGGCCACCCGTCGTGGTGCCGCCCGTCGTGGTGCCGGCGACGACGCCGCCCGTGACCAGACCGCCCGTGGTTCCGCCGGTGGTTCCGCCGGTGGTTCCGCCCGTGGTCCCGCCCGTGGTCCCGCCGGTGGTGCCGGCGTCACACGTCCCACGGTTGATCACGTTGGTGTCCATCGTCACCGCGCCGTTACGAGCCAGCGCCCGTCCGTCGATGTCCGCGCCCGTGGTCAGAGAGATGGAGGTCAGGGCCATGATGGTGCCGATGAAGTCGGTATCCGTACCGAGGGTGGCCGAACTTCCGACCTGCCAGAACACGTTGCAGGGCGAGGCCCCGTTGATGAGGGAAACCCTGCTGGAGCTTGCCGTCGTCAGACCCGAACCGACCTGGAACACCCACACGGCGTTCGGGTTGCCCAGGGCGTCCAGGGTGAGGGTGCCGGTGAGTCCGAGAGTGGAGGGGGCGGTGTACACGCCCGGAACCAGCGTCAGGCCTCCGGCGTCCGGGGGAAGAATTGCGTCCGTGGACTGTCCGGCGGCGTTGTCGTACGCCCTGACCAGGTCGCTCTTGGCCTGGAGGCCCACGGGGTCAACCGGGCCGGAGTGCACAGTACCGTTCACGATCCCGGGCGGAAATCCGCTGATGGCAGTTCCCGGACTCACTCCGAGGTCGCCGGTGATGACCGAGGGGCCGGTGTTGGTGATCTCCGAGCCGGCCAGCACGGCAAAGCTGGCGGTCGTGCCCAGAGGTACGGGTGTTGCGATCGCATGCGCCCGGGTCGGCGTCACCGCGACCACGGCGGAGGCGATCACCGTGGCGAGTACCGTCGCGATCCAGACCGGCGTTGTGCGCCTTAGCGCCGCGCCAGAGATATTCAGCGTCATCGAGGGGCCAACTCCTGTGTGTGGATGGTGGCGTAAGTGACGGTTGCGGCCGCGCAGGACCGTCTCTGTGTCGCTGGCATATTACGCAGAAACCTGCAAAGGGCTGGGATTTACCCGGCGATTTCCGCACCATCCGCCATTCACGCCGACAGGCCAATAATACAAATAGCTGAATGGGCTCAATGGGCCGTGCAGGGGAAATGGATATTCTGCGCGGCCTCGATCTGAGCTACGAGGACTCAAGAGGCGGCGGCGGAACCGAACGTGTCGACAGCAGTGCGCAACACGGCACCCAGGGAGATCTGACCGCCCCTGGCGCATGGCAATCTGCTCGCCAGAGCAGATTCTCGAAGCGGAGGAACGCACTCTGTGGGCATCACCATCAATCCCACCGTCACCAGGCGCCGACTGGGATCGGAGCTATGCCGGCTCCGGCAGATCAGCGGCATGACGACGCAGCAGGTGGCGGCGCACCTGTTGATCTCGCAGCCCAAGATCAGCCTGATGGAGAACGGCCGCCGCCTCATCAAGCCCCGCGACGTCCGAGATCTCTGTCGGCTGTACGGAGTCCAAGACGCGCGGCTCGTCGACGACTTGATGCAACTGGCCCGGGAATCGGGCCAACAGGGCTGGTGGAACGCCTACGGGGACATCCCCTACGGCGCCTACATCGGCCTGGAGGCCGAAGCCGCCACGATCCGGACCTACGAGCCCCTCGTGATCCCGGGCCTGCTGCAGACCTCCGCCTACGCCCGGGCGGTCATCGCAGGAACGATGCCTCACGCCACCGCCGACCAAGCCGCCACACGCCTCCAGGTACGGCTGCGGCGCCAGGAGCGGCTGCGCGCCCCCGACAACCCGCTGCAGTTATGGGCCGTACTGGACGAATCGGCGCTGCGGCGCGTCGTGGCCAGCGCCAAGGTCATGCGCGAGCAACTGGAGCACCTGAGCGACCTCGGCGACCAGCCGCACATCACCGTGCAGGTCCTCCCTCACGAGGTGGGGGCGCACCCGGGTGTCTCGGGACAGTTCTCGCTGCTCGAATTCGCCGACGCCACCGATGTGAGCGTGGTGTATCTGGAGAGGTTCACCAGCGACCTCTATCTGGAGAAACGATCCGACGTGCGGCTCTACAGCGACATGTATGCGCATCTGCAGGCACAGGCGTTGAGCCCGGACAACACCCGGTACTTCCTCACCGAAGCCATCAAGGCATGCGTCAGCACGGAATTCCGGGCGACTACCCAGCCGTTTCCCCTACTGCACCCGTGAGCGCCGTGCGGTACGAGCCCTTCTTGGCGTTCTCCGGCCCCGGCGGGACCGGGGAGCGCGGCCAGAGCGGGTGAAAAGGGGGACGGCCGGAGCCCCCGCACAGTGGGCTCCGGCCGTCGGCTTTTGGGGCCGTACGAGGGGGTCAGATGTCGAGGCCGCTGAGGACCAGGACCCGCTCGTAGGTGTAGTCGTCCATCGCGTAGCGCACGCCCTCGCGGCCCACACCGGACTGCTTGACACCGCCGTACGGCATCTGGTCGGCGCGGTAGGACGGGACGTCGCCGACGATCACGCCGCCGACCTCCAGCTCGCGGTGGGCACGGAACGCGGTCTGGATGTTCCGCGTGAAGACGCCCGCCTGCAGACCGAACTTCGAGTCGTTGACGGCGGCGAAGGCCTCGTCGGTGTTCTCGACCCGGCGCAGGGTGAGGACCGGCCCGAAGATCTCCTCGGTGGCGAGGGTGACGCCCTCGGGCACCTCGGCGACGACGGTGGGCTCGTACGAGGCACCCTCGCGCTTGCCGCCCGTGAGCAGCTTGGCTCCGGCGGCCACGGCCTCGTCGACCCAGGACTCCACGCGCTTGGCGGCGTCCTCGGAGACGAGGGGGCCGACGTCCGTGGCGGAGTCGTTCGGGTCGCCGGTGACCTGCTCGCGGACCTTGGCGACGACCTTCTCGACGAGGCGGTCGTAGACCGTGGCGTCGGCGATCACGCGCTGCACGCCGATGCAGGACTGGCCGGCCTGGTAGTTCGAGAAGGTGGCGATGCGGGTCGCGGCCCAGTCGAGGTCGCTCTCCGAGGCCCAGTCCTCCAGGACGACGGCCGCGGCGTTGCCGCCGAGCTCCAGGGTGCAGTGCTTGTGGGGCACGGCCTGCTGGATGGCGTAGCCGACCTTGTCGGAACCGGTGAAGGAGATGACGGGCAGGCGCTCGTCCTTGACCAGCTCCGGCATCTTGTCGTTGGCGACGGGGAGCACCGACCAGGAACCGGCCGGCAGGTCGGTCTCGGCCAGCAGCTCACCGATGATCAGACCGGAGAGCGGGGTGGCCGGGGCCGGCTTCAGGATGATCGGCGCGCCGACGGCGATGGCGGGGGCCACCTTGTGGGCGCACAGGTTCAGCGGGAAGTTGAACGGCGCGATGCCGAGGACCGGACCCTTGACGAAGCGGCGGGTCAGGGCGAGGCGGCCGACGCCGCCGGCGTCGGTGTCCAGGCGCTGGGCCTCTCCGCCGTTGAAGCGGCGGGCCTCTTCGGCGGCGAAGCGGAACACGGACACCGCACGGCCGACCTCACCGCGGGCCCACTTGATCGGCTTGCCGTTCTCGGCCGAGATCAGCAGGGCGATCTCCTCCGTGCGCTCGACGAGCCGCCGGGAGACGTGGGCCAGGGCCTCGGCCCGTACGTGGGCGGGGGTCGCCGAGAACTCCGCCGTCACGGCGTACGCGGCGGCCACGGCCTCTTCGACCTGGGCGTCGGTGGGGACGCTGACGGTACCGACGAGGCGGCCGTCCCACGGGGAGTGGACGTCGAAGCTGTCGTCGCCGGTGGCCTGGCGGCCGGCGAGCCAGAAGGCGTGGGTGGAAGTCATGCTGATCCCGGCCCTTCGGAGTGTGTGCGGTGGGTCCTTGTCACCTCCACGGTAGGACTCCGCCGGGGATTCGGGGTTTGTCCGGCGTGGAGTACGTGCTCCGCGCGGCGCGCCGGTTTGTCAGTGTCGGGCCGGGCGCCGCGCCGTTAGGGGGCCGAGGTGGCCTTGAGCGCCAGCCAGAGCTCCATGCGGACGTCCGGGTCGTCCAGGGAGCGGCCGAGGATCTCCTCGACGCGACGCATCCGGTAGCGCAGCGTGTGGCGGTGGACGCCGAGGTCCGCCGCCGCCGCGTCCCACTGGCCGTGCCGGGAGAGCCACGCCTGGAGCGAGGCCACCAGGTCGCCCCGGCCCTTCGCGTCGTGGTCGCGCAGCGCCCGCAGCGTGCCGTCCGCGAAGGCCCGTACCGCGTCGTCGGCCAGCAGCGGCAGGACCGAGCCCGCCGCCAGGTCGTCGTGCTCGACCATCGGGCGGCCGCGCCGCCGGGCGACGGCCAGGGCCTGGTCCGCCTGTTTGAAGGCGGCCGCCACCCCGGAGGCCACCGCGGGCGCCGACAGGCCCAGGACCAGCTCGTCCGGCTCCGGTTCCGCCGAGTCCCGGCCGCGCCGCGATTCCAGCGCCTCCGCGTGTTCGGTGCACGCCCGCACCGCCGAGCCCCCGTCGGCCGCGAGCACGAGGAGCCGTCCCGGCTCGGGCACCACCAGCAGGCTCTCCCCCGTGCGCGCCGCCGCCGATTCCACCGCGTCGGCCAGCTGGGCCAGGCCCTCGGGCTGCGCGGTGCCCGCCAGCGCCGGCTCCGCCACCAGGATCCGGAAGGGGGAGTCCAGCAGGGCCCCGTACAGGTCTCCGGCCACGGTCTGCGCGTGCTCCGCCTGCCCCGCGAGCAGCATGCGGAGCACGGCCGCGCCGAGCCGGGACTCTGCGTCGTGCAGAGAGCGGGAGCGTTCCGTGGTGAGGGTCAGGAGCGCCACCGCCGAATGGACCGCGTACCGCTCGGCCGTGCCGAGGGGGGCTCCGGTGCCGACGGCGAGGGCGCCGCGCGCGCGGCGCCCCGTGCCCAGGGACTGGAGCTCGACCCGGTCCTCCGAGCCCCCGACCACCGCGCTGGCCGGGGCCGGCCGTTCCCGCAGCCGCTCCACGTCGGGGGTCAGCCGGGCCGCCCGGCGCGCGGCCCAGTCGGGGGCGGCGGCGACGACCGCGCCGGAGGTGTCGTAGAGGGCGGCCCAGCCGTGCACGTGCGCCGCGAGCTTCGTCAGCAGCTCGGCGGGGCCGTCGGCGGACAGCGCGGCCCGCGTCAGTTCCCGCTGCGCCTCGAAGCCGGCGGTCACGGCCCGGTACTGGTCGGCGGCGAGGGCGGCGGAGACGGCCTTGCTGATGGCGAGGAACGGGGTCCGCCGGGGCACCTCCAGCAGCGGCAGGTCCTCGGCGCGGGCGGCCTCGACCAGGGCCTCGGGTACGGCGTCGTAGTTGACGCCGATGGCGAAGCCGATGCCGACGACTCCGGCCGCCGCGAGCCTGCGCACGTAGCGGCGCATTTCCTCGGGGTCCTCGGCGTCCAGTTTCATCGCGGTGATGAGGAGCAGCTCACCGCCCTCCATGTAGGGGACGGGATCGGCGAGCTCGCTGACGTGGGCCCAGCGCACGGGGGTGTCGAGGCGGCTCTCCCCGGCCCGGACGCTGAGTTTGAGCGCCGAGTGCTGGACGAGTGAGGCGAGGGTGAGCGGCATGGATACCGGGGGCCTTAGCGGGAGGAGGGGTGGCGGCGAGGTGCCGACGGAGGATTCTCGCCGTGGGAGGCCACTGAGGATTTCGCCGTGTCGTATGAAGAGCTCTCCTCGATTCTGCCACCCCGTCCGGGTCGGTTCAGCTCGGTCGGGTCGGCGCGGCGCGATCGGCCCGCTCCGGCCGGGTCAGCCCGCCCCGCCGAGCCGCACCAGCAGCGGGGCGGCCCGCTCGCCGCGGACGGAGGTGAGGGACAGGACGGCGTGGCCGGGGGGCACGGTGTTGGCGAGGGCGGAGGCCGACCAGCGCTCGCGTTCCACCTGCCGCACGGTGACCGCGTCCGTGGTGACCGCCTTGCCGGTGAGCAGCTTGCGCAGCGCGTGCAGGAACCGGGTCATGGGCCGGTCGGCGTAGACCGTGCGGCTCGTGACGTCCCGCGTCTCGACCAGCTCGGTGCCCCAGGCGTCGGCGAACCACTTGCCGTCCCAGGTCGTCACCCCGGAGAAGGCGACCCGGCAGCCGACCGCCCCGAACAGCGGGGTGCGCAGCGGTTCCGGTACGTCGTCCAGGGTGCGCAGCGTGAGCAGGACTCCCGCGTTCGCCGAGCGGAGCCGCTGCACCCCGCGCACGGCCTCGGGCGTGAGGGTCCGCGAGGCGTCGTCGAAGGCGAGGAAGGCGAAGAGCGAGCGGTCGGTGCGCGCCGCGACCGAGGCGTTGAACTGGGCGAGCAGCAGCCGGGCCAGCAGCCGGGAGGCGTCGGCGTGGCCGCGCTCGGGGAGGTCCACGCGGACCCGGATGGGGTGTTCGAGGGCGCGCGGGGAGAAGGGCCGCCCGGCGCCCGTGGTGTCGAAGAAGCCGTGGAAGGCGGGCCGGTCGAGGAGCGCGACGCGGTCCGCCAGGACGGGGCCGGGGTCGCCGTGGACCCCGTACTGCCGGGTCCGGGCGTCGAGCTCGCGCAGCATGGCCGGGCGTCCGGCGTTCTCCAGCGCCTGGCGCAGCGCGCCGAGCGCGGCCGGTACCCCGTCCAGCAGTTCGCGCAGCTCGGGCACGGTGGGGAAGCGGTCGTGGGCGGCCCGGAAGGGGCCGATCAGCTGGGCGAGGGCGGTCGCGGAGCGGCGTACGTCCAGGCCGGGCACATCGCCCACGAAGGCCTCGGCGAGGAGGGAGGCCGCCTCGTCGGGGTCGGTGGCGCCGCCGTAGAGGTCGAGGTCGTGGACGGACGCCGGATCGCCGAGGCGTACGACGATGTCGTAGGCCTCGTCGGGTCCGAGCGGGGCGCCGGCGGCCGCGACGGCGATCACGGCGGCCTCGCCGGCCAGGGCCTGGAGCATCAGCGATTCGACGACGGGCCGGACCAGGCGGGTGGTCTTGCCCGCTCCCGAGGGCCCGACGGCGAGCATCGAGGTGCCCAGGACTCCGGGGTCCAGGGCCAGCCCGGTCCCGCGGCGTTCGCGGGGATTGGGCTCCGCGTCGGTGACCGCGCCGAGCCGGACCTGGGCGACGGCCAGGTCGTGGCGGGCGGCGCGGGCGGGCAGGTCGCGGGCTCCGGAAGGGTGGCCGCAGGCGGCGGCGCCCTTGTCCCGTACGGCCTGGGCGAAGGCGGTGCGGCGGGTGGGGTCCACCAGGACGGAATCCCAGGCCCGCCGGATGCGCACGTGGTCGACGTCGTTCATGCGCCCGGCGGCGGCCTCGGCGGCCAGCCGGTCGGCGGCTTCCCCGAGGCCGGCGGCGCGCAGCTGTGGCCAGCCGGCGGGATCCTCGGGGCCGCCCGGGAGCGGCAGGGCCGGGGCGGCGGCCGGGGCGGCCGGGCCGGTACGGGTGTCCGTGCCCGCTCCGGCACCGGCGCCGGAGCCGTTGACGACTCCGTGGACCAGTCCGGTCCAGTCGCCGAGCCGTCCGAAGAAGAGGATGAGGGGGAGGTAGATCACCGCGTAGAGGAGGTAGGTGACGGCGGAGCCGGCCGCCCCGCCGAGTTCCGCGTACGGCAGGTGGGCGAAGGCGAGCGGGTAGGCCGGCAGGGTCTCGCTCACGATGAGCAGGGTCACGACCAGGGCGCCGACCAGGGCGCCGAGCGCGCGGTACCAGGGCCCGCGGGCGGCGACCAGCCGGTCGAAGGCGGTGCGCCAGCCCCCGGCCCGCGCGAACCCGTAGACCATCCCGAGGGTGACCAGCAGCTCGTAGAGCTCGGTCGCGGCCAGGCCCCGGTGGTCCACCGGCTCCCGTCGCAGCCCGTGGGTCCACCAGTCCTCGGGGGTGAAGAGGTCGAGCGGTACTCCCACGAGGGGCAGCGACCCGGCGACGAAGAGCCGCCAGAGCACGAAGCAGAGGACGAGCGAGATCCCGACCCGCTTGAGCAGGGAGGCGTCGGCCACCTCGGGCCGGGGCGCGGGCGGGACGTAGGCGTGGCGCCAGACACCGGGACCGGCGGCGGGGCGCGGGACGCGCAGCCAGTGCACGAGCGCGGGACCCGCGGCGGCCGGGGCCGTGGCCGGGCCTGTGGCC
>NZ_JAGGOW010000147.1 GCF_018614135.1 Streptomyces sp. ISL-66 | reverse complement strand
GGTCAGCCGGGGCCGGGGCCTGGTCAGCCGGGGCCGCATCGTCCGGGGTGCGCGCCGGGACCCGCGCCTGCGCCGGGTCCGGTGCCGGAACCGCCGGATCGGTCTGCTGACTGTCGGACATGGGCGCTCCCCGCGTACCTGTCTCCGCCGGCCGCCCGCAGCGGCACATCTGGCGGAGATTCAACCAGGTCCCCCACCCGGATCGGCCCGGCGGGCCGCAAACACCGCCCTGAGGAGCTCAGCCGGTCACGGCAACGCCGCGAGGTGCCCCCCGTGCCGGGTGACGCGACCCGGTGAACCCGTCCGGTCACGGGACTAGCGCGACAGGGAGACCGGCTGCGCCGAGACCGAGGTGAGGGACGGGGAGGGCGCGGCGAGGGGGGCCGACGAGGGGAGGGCCGGGGCGACGCCCGAACGCGGGATCCGGTTCTCCCGGGCCACCGCGTCGAACACCGGCACCACGGGGCCCGTACGCGCGGCGGGGGCTTCGCCCCTGGCGTTGGGCTCGATCGCGTCCAGCGGCAGTGAGCCGCCCAGCGCGATCGCGGCGAACGACACCGCCCCGGCGGCCGCGAAGGCCAGCCGGCGCCGCGAGCGGCCCACCTCATGTATCGGGAAGCCCCGCTGCGGCGCGGCCGCCGCCGAGGGCACGTAGCCGAACGAGGAGAAGGGACCGGCCGCCGACGGCGGGCCGGTGGGACCCGACGGACCGGACGGGCCGTCAGGACTGCCGCCCGGCAGCCCTTGGAGGCGCGCCAGCAGCCCCGCGGACAGCGGGGGCGGCGCACTCTCCACGAACAGGGTCTTCAGGCGCCGCTGCGCATCGGCCTCGGCCTTGCACTTGGGACACGTCGCCAGGTGCGCCAGCACCCGCTCGCGCGCATCGTGACCCAGCTCCCCGTCCACGAGGGCGGCGAGCCGGTCGCCCAGATGCTGCTCGGCGGAGGACGCCCGATCGGCGGACGACGGGGACGGACTGATCCCGCTCACTCGATTCCGCCCTCCCCGGCGCCGGGCGCGCCCGCCGCCACCCCCGCGAGCGCACGCTGCTCCGCACGGGCCTCGGGAGACCGGTGCTTGAGCGCCTTGCGCAGGTGCGAGCGGCCCCGGTGGATACGGCTGCGCACGGTGCCGAGCTTCACGCCGAGCGTGGCGGCGATCTCCTCGTAGGAAAGGCCCTCGATGTCGCACAGCACCACGGCCGCACGGAACTCGGGCGCGAGCGTGTCCAGCGCCTGCTGCACGTCCGCGTCGAAGTGGGTGTCATGGAGCACCTGCTGGGGAGACGGCTCGCGGCTCGGCAGCCGCTCGGCGGCGTCGTCGGCGAGCGCGTCGAAGCGGATCCGCTGCTTGCGGCGGACCATGTCCAGGAACAGGTTCGTGGTGATCCGGTGCAGCCAGCCCTCGAAGGTGCCGGGGGTGTACGTGGACAGCGAGCGGAATACGCGTACGAAGACCTCCTGCGTCAGGTCCTCGGCGTCGTGCTGGTTACCCGTCAGCCGGTAGGCGAGACGGTAGACCCGCGCACTGTGCGTGCTGACGATCTCCTCCCACGAGGGAGGGGTCCACGCCTGTGAGCCCGCATCGGCGGCAAAGGTCGCGGTGGTTGCGGTGTCTACGGTGCGGAAACGGTCAGCAATGTTGGTCACGGATCTCGGCTCACCGGCCGACCAGAAGAGGCGTCGGAGGACACCCCCACGATCCACAGGCGCAGCCGCACCTCCCCTGTCGGCTCTGGTGGTGTCCAGCGGATTCCCTACCATAGCCACCCCTCCCGTCAGCTCCGGATAAGCATTTTTGCAGTAACTTTGCACGGGGCTTCGGTCCCGGGCCGGCCTTGCGTCTCTACTGCTCTCAACGCCCGGTCCCATCTGCGGGTTCCCGACTCCAACGGATACAGTCACCGTTGCGCCAACTATGGGGACAGGAGAGGGTCATTAGCGGCAACCGGCAGACGAGCTGGGCGTTCGCCGACGCGTTTGTCGCCGAAGACGACGCTCTGCGATGGGCCCGCGACCGGTCCAGGGAAGCGGGACTGCGCTCCGTCTCCCCCGGCACCGGGGCCGCGCTGCGCCTGCTCGCCGCCACCGCGGACGCCAAGGCGGTCGCCGAGATCGGCACCGGAACGGGCGTGTCCGGCATCCACCTCCTGCACGGCATGCGCGCCGACGGCGTCCTGACCACCGTGGACCCCGAACCCGACCGGCAGGCTTTCGCCCGCCAGGCCTTCCGCGCCGCCGGCTTCGCGGGCAACCGCGCCCGCTTCATCCCGGGCCGCGCGCTCGACGTCCTGCCCCGGCTCGCCGACGGCGGGTACGACCTCGTCTTCTGCGACGGGGACCCGACCGAGTCCCTCGACTACCTCGCTGAATCGTTGCGCCTGCTGCGCCCCGGCGGTCTGGTCTGCTTCGAGGGCGTCTTCTCCGACGGCCGCACGGTCGACTCCGCGGCCCAGCCGCCGGAGGTCCTGCGCGTCCGCGAGCTGCTCCGCAGCGTCCGCGAGAGCCCCGCCCTGGAAGCCGCGCTGCTCCCGGTCGGCGACGGCCTCCTGTGCGCGGTCCGCCGCTGAGGCTGCTCGCTCCGGGCTCTCCCCGGCTTTCCCGGAATCTCCCCCGAATCTCCCCGGAAAATGAGACAACACTGCCCCGGACGCGGTGAGCGACCGGGGCAGTGCAGAGAATTCAGATGGTGTCGGTGCCCCTAAGGACTAGCCCACGACCTTCTTCAGGGCGTCACCCAGGGCGTCCGCCTCGTCCGGAGTCAGCTCGACGACGAGCCGACCGCCGCCCTCGAGCGGTACGCGCATGACGATGCCCCGCCCCTCCTTGGTGACCTCGAGCGGGCCGTCGCCCGTCCGCGGCTTCATGGCCGCCATGCTCGTTCCCCTTCCTGAAACCAGCTCATCGTCAGCCGACGGCCCCGTTCAGGCGCCTAGTACCCGGCATCGAACACATTGCTTCCAGGCCATTATCCCGCATGTCAGGACCCGATGACCAACATCGGGTGGGAACGCTTGCGCAACGCGCTCGACCAAAACCACTCATTTCGGGGACCTGCCTGCGATACTTCGCCGCCGCACACAGAGACCGCCGTCCGGATTGTTTGACGCACATCACATGTGGAAGGGGGTCCCGGTCCGCCATGCTGGCCCTTGCACCGGCCAGTACCGGCCGGTAGCCAGCCCGCGACGAAGGGGGACCCCCGGCATGGCCGACAGCGTGCTCTACGAAGTGACCGACGGACTCGCGACCATCACGATCAACCGTCCCGAAGCCATGAACGCCATGAACACCGAGACCAAAGTCGCGCTGCGCGACGCGGTACGGGCGGCGGGCGCGGACACGGCGGTACGGGCGGTCCTGCTCACCGCGGCCGGCAACCGGGCGTTCTGCGTCGGCCAGGACCTCAAGGAACACATCGGGTCCCTGACGGCCGACCGCGAGACCGGGTCCTCGGTCACCATGAGCACGGTCGCGGAGCACTACAACCCGATCGTGCGGGCGCTCACGGAAATGCCGAAGCCGGTGGTCGCGGGCGTGAACGGCGTCGCGGCGGGCGCGGGCTTCGGCTTCGCGCTGGCGGCGGACTTCCGGGTGGTCGCGGACACGGCCTCCTTCAACACCTCCTTCGCGGGGGTCGCCCTGACCGCCGACTCGGGCGTCTCCTGGACGCTCCCCCGGCTGATCGGGGCCTCGCGCGCCTCGGACCTGCTGCTCTTCCCCCGCTCGGTGAAGGCCCCCGAGGCGCTGGAACTGGGCATCGCGAACCGCGTCGTCCCCTCCGACGAGCTGGCCGCGCAGGCCTTCGCCGTGGCGCGCCGGCTCGCGCAGGGCCCGACGGTCGCGTACGCCGCGCTGAAGGAGTCCCTGGCGTACGGGGCCTCCCGGTCCCTCTCCGAGGCGCTGGACCACGAGGACACCCTCCAGACCCGCGCGGGCGCCTCGCAGGACCACGCGATCGCCGTGGCCGCCTTCCTCTCGAAGCAGCCGCCGACATACCTGGGCCGCTGACCCGGACCCCCGGGGCCGGCCGATCAGTAGCCGACCCCGGTGAGGCCCGTTCCCGCTCGCGGGCCCGACCGCCGCGTCACGTGCCCGCGGGCACGTGACGCCGCTGCGCCCGACATCCGGCGGCCGGCCCCGGGGAAGGTCGGATCAGGTCGGGCCGGGTCGTGTCAGGTCAGCTCGCGGGCCACGCAGCCGCCCAGGTGGTCGTTGACCAGGCCGCAGGCCTGCATCAGGGCGTAGGCGGTCGTCGGACCGACGAACCGGATGCCCTCCTTCTTCAGCGCCTTCGCCAGCGCCGTCGACTCCGGTGTCACCGCGGGGATCTGCGCCATCGACTCCGGCGCGGCGCGCCCGCGCCCGGACTCCTGCGCCCCGGGGGCGTGGGACCAGATCAGCCGGTCCAGGTCCCCCGGCGCCCACCCGGCCAGGGTCTTCGCGTTGGCCAGGGTCGCCTCGATCTTCGCCCGGTTGCGGATGATCCCCTCGTCAGCGAGCAGCCGCTCCGCGTCCGCCGCCCCGAACTCGGCGACCTTCGCGATGTGGAAGCCCGCGAACGCGGCCCTGAAACCCTCCCGCTTCCGCAGGATCGTCAGCCACGACAGCCCCGACTGGAACGCCTCCAGGCACAGCCGCTCGTACAGCGCGTCGTCCCCGCGGACCGGACGCCCCCACTCCGTGTCGTGGTACGCCACGTAGTCCGCAGTGGCCAGCCCCCACGGGCACCGCAGCCCTCCGTCGGGCCCCGCGACGGCCCCGCTCACTGGGCACCGTCCTTGGTCAGGTCCACCGCGGTCGCACCCGGAGCACCGGCGACACCCGCATCAGAAACACCCGCACTGGAAACACCCCCGCGAGGAGCACCCGCGCCGGAAACACCCGCGCTGAGCTCCGCGATCCGCGCGTCCCGCTCGGCCAGCTCGGCCGCCAGCCGTTCCAGTACGTCGTCCACCTCGGCCATCCGGTACCCCCGCGGAGCCACCGGCAGCCGCAGTTCGTCGATGTCCGCCCGGACGACCGGGCGGTTCTCCGGCAGGCCGTCGGACACCCGGTCCGGTTCGGCTTCCGGAAGCACGGCCTCGGCTCCGCCGCCGGCAACCGCCAGGGTGACCGCGGCGACGACCACGACCAGCGCGATGAGCAAGAACGCGAACACGATCAACTCCCCTGAGAAGACTCCGACCATCAGGTTAAGGTCGCAGACGAGGCGCAAGGGCCGCCGAAGGAGGAAAGAGCAGGATGCTGCGACTGGGCAGGCGCGAGTTCGACACCCACGAGCCGGTGATCATGGCCATCGTGAACCGGACCCCTGACTCCTTCTACGACCAGGGCGCGACCTTCCGCGACGAGCCCGCCCTGGACCGGGTGGAGCAGGCGGTCGCCGAGGGCGCCGCGATCATCGACATCGGCGGCGTCAAGGCAGGCCCGGGCGAGCACGTGGACGCGGCCGAGGAGGCCCGCCGGACGGTCGGCTTCGTCACCGAGGTGCGCCGTCGCCATCCCGACGTGGTGATCAGCGTCGACACCTGGCGGCACGAGGTCGGCGAGGCGGTCTGCGAGGCCGGTGCCGACCTGCTGAACGACGCGTGGGGCGGGGTCGACCCGAAGCTCGCGGAGGTCGCCGCGCGCTACGACGCGGGCATCGTCTGCACCCACGCGGGCGGGGCCGAGCCGCGGACCCGGCCGCACCGGACCTCGTACGAGGACGTCATGCAGGACATCCTGCGGGTCACGGTCGGGCTCGCCGAGCGCGCGGCCTCGCTGGGCGTCCGCAGGGACGCGATCATGATCGATCCGGGGCACGACTTCGGGAAGAACACCCGGCACTCCCTGGAGGCCACCCGCCGCCTCGCGGAGATGGCCGACACGGGCTGGCCGGTCCTGGTCTCCTTGTCCAACAAGGACTTCGTCGGCGAGACCCTCGACAAGCCGGTCAAGGAACGCCTCCTCGGCACCCTGGCGACCACGGCCGTCTCGGCCTGGCTCGGCGCCCGGGTCTACCGCGTCCACGAAGTCGCGGAAACCAAGCAGATCCTCGACATGGTCGCCTCCATCCAGGGCCACCGCCCCCCGGCGGTCGCCCGCCGCGGCCTCGCCTGAGCCCACCACGCGACGGCTGGAGGCGACGGCGCGAACGCGGAGAGCCCCCGGTGTCCGGGGGCTCCCTGGCGCGGCGCGTGGTCGGCCGCGCCCGCGACCGCCTACTTGCCGACTTCCTTCGTCACCAGCGCGATCGCCTCTTCCACGTCGTCCGTGACGTGGAAGAGGTACAGGTCCCGCTCCGACGCCTTGCCCTGCGCGATGACCGTGGTCTTCAGCCAGTCGATGAGCCCGCTCCAGTACTCCGTGCCGAAGAGCACGATCGGGAAGCGGGTGATCTTCTGCGTCTGGACCAGGGTCAGGGCCTCGAACAGCTCGTCCAGCGTGCCGAGGCCGCCCGGCAGGACCACGAAGCCCTGGCTGTACTTCACGAACATCGTCTTGCGGACGAAGAAGTAGCGGAAGTTCAGCCCGAGGTCGACGTGCTGGTTCAGCCCCTGCTCGAAGGGGAGCTCGATGCCCAGGCCCACCGAGATGCCGTTGGCCTCCCGCGCACCCTTGTTGGCCGCCTCCATCGCACCCGGACCGCCGCCCGTGATGACCGCGAAGCCGGCCTCGACGAGCGCGCCGCCGATCCGCACGCCGGCCTCGTACTCCGGCGATCCCTCGGGGGTCCGGGCCGAGCCGAACACACTGATCGCCGGCGGCAGCTCCGCGAGCGTGCCGAAGCCCTCGATGAACTCCGACTGGATGCGCAGGACCCGCCAGGGATCGGTGTGCACCCACTCGGACGGCCCGGCCGAATCCAGCAGCCGCTGGTCCGTCGTACTGCCGGCCTGCACCTGGCTCCGCCTCCTCAGCACCGGTCCGAGCTGCTGCTCCTCGGGACGACGACGAGCGGACCCGTCGGGGTTGCCCATGATGTGCTCCCTCCTGCTGATCGTTGGATCAGGGTAGGCGCACAAAGGTGACGAGAAGCGGAATTCACGAGGTCAACCAGGCGCGGAGTCGTTCCTCGCAGTGGAGGATCGCCTTCGTCTCGACGCGCTCGTCGACCTTGTGGGCCAGCAGCGCGTCGCCCGGGCCGTAGTTGACCGCCGGGACGCCCAGCGCGCTGAAGCGGGAGACGTCCGTCCAGCCGAACTTCGGCATGGCGTGGCCTCCGACGGCCTCCATGAAGGCCGCGGCGGCCGGGTGGGAGAGGCCGGGCAGCGCGCCGGGCGAGGAGTCGTCGACCACGAACTCCTCGATCTCGCAGTCCGCGAAGACCTCCCGTACGTGGGCCAGCGCCTCGGCCTCGCTGCGGTCCGGGGCGTAGCGGTAGTTGACCGTCACGGTGCACCCGTCGGGGATGACGTTGTTGGCGACGCCGCCTTCGATGCGGACCGCGTTGAGGCCCTCGTGGTACTCGAGGCCGTCGATGACCGGCTTGCGCGGCTCGTAGGCGGCGAGCCTCGCGAGGATCGGGCTCGCGGTGTGGATGGCGTTGGAGCCCATCCAGCTGCGCGCCGAGTGGGCCCGCTCGCCGGCGGTGCGCAGCAGCACGCGCAGGGTGCCCTGGCAGCCGCCCTCGACCTCGGCGTTCGACGGCTCCAGCAGGACCGCGAAGTCGCCGGTCAGCCAGTCGGGGTGGGCTTCGGCGACCTTGCCGAGGCCGTTGAGGTCGGCGGCGACCTCTTCCTGGTCGTAGAAGACGAAGGTGAGGTCGCGGTTGGGCTCCGGCACGGTCGCGGCGATGCGCAGCTGCACGGCGACGCCGGACTTCATGTCGGTGGTGCCGCAGCCCCACAGGACGTCGTTCTCGTCGAGACGCGAGGGCACGTTGCCGGCGATGGGCACGGTGTCGAGGTGGCCGGCGAGTACGACGCGTTCGGCGCGGCCGAGGTGGGTGCGCGCGACGACGTTGTTGCCGAAGCGGTCCACGGTCAGGTGCGGGAGGCCCCGCAGCGCGCGTTCCACGAGGTCGGCGAGTACCTTCTCGTCGCCGCTCACGGAGGGGATGTCGACGAGCCGGGCGGTCAGCTCGGCGGCGTCCTGGGTGAGGTCCAGCTCGGATTCGGGCATGGAACCGACCCTAACGCCCCGGGCTTCGCCAACGCCTTGTCCGTCCGGCCGATGGACGCGTCGGGGGGCTCAAGTACGGTGGGCGGCGTGTCGCAGACCGATCAGTCCCGTCCTCGCCGCCGCCGTCGCCCGATCCGCTGGGCTGCTGGTTTCCTCGTGCTGATCGCGGTCGCGGGCTATTTCGTCGCGCAGCGCGGTTCCAACGGCGGGGGCGGCGCGCCCTACTGCACCGCCTCGGTCAACGCGATGGGCAGCGGCAAGGGCGAGAGCGGCCAGTACTACGAGATGTCCACGGAGCAGGCGGCGAATGCGACGACGATAGCCGCCGTCGGCGTCTCCAAGGGGATGCCGGACCGGGCCGTGACGATCGCGCTGGCGACGGCCATGCAGGAGTCGGCGCTGCGCAACCTCGATCACGGCGACCGGGACTCGCTGGGCCTGTTCCAGCAGCGGCCCTCGCAGGGCTGGGGCACGCCCGCGCAGATCATGGATCCGGTGTACTCGGCCGGGATCTTCTACGACCGGCTCGCCGAGGTCAAGGGCTACTCGCGGCTCCCGCTGACGGTGGCGGCGCAGAAGGTCCAGCTCAGCGGCTTCCCGCAGGCGTACGCGAAGCACGAGCCGGACGCGACCGTACTGACGACGGCCTTCGTCGGCGGCGGCCACCTGGCCTGCACCGGGCCCGCGCCCACCGAGCCCGGCGACCCGGCGAAGGTGCGGACGGAGCTGGCCCGGCTGCTCGGCAAGAGCGGGCTGCAGACGGTGGGGACGGCGCCGGCGGAACCGGCCGGGGCGGGCGACGGCGGCAGCGGCGGCAAGGCGGTCCCCGAGTCCGAGGTGAGGCTGGTGGCGAAGCGGGACGGCGGCGAGGCGGCGGCGCGCGCGGGCCGGGTGCTCGCGCAGTGGGCGGTGGCCAACTCCGGCGGGCTGTCCATCGCGCGCGTCTCCTACGCCCCCCACCTGTGGATCGCGGGCAAGGACGGCGATCGCTGGCAGGACAGGAGCGCCGCCGGGGCGAAGGGCGGCAACAACGCGGACCCGGCCCCCGCGGTGCCGGGCGAGGTACGGATCTTCGTGCGCGGCTGAGGCACCCCGAGCCGCCCACCCGGCCACGCCTCCGGTCATTCCCAGCAGCTCCCCCGGCTGCGCCCTCGGTCATTCCCAGCGGCTCCCCCGGCTGCGCCCTCGGCCGCGCCCCCGGCTGCTCCCGGGGTTGCTCGCTCGACCGTGCGATCCGTCCCCCGTGCGGGTTCTACCCGTACGGCGGACACGCGGGCCGCCGCGGGCACACAAGCGCAGGTCGGCGCCCGTCCCATGCGGTTGTCGCGGAAGCCGATTAAACGATGCGTTACCGATCCTTTACCCACCGGCTCCGCAACTCGCGCACCACCGCGAGCGGTTGTACCGGCGTACTCAGCCGCTACCGCTTAGGAGCAACATGTCCCTCCCCCTGACCCGCCGGATCGCCCGTACCGCGCTGCTCCTCGCAGCCGGGGCAGCGCCCGTGGTCGGTGCGGCCGGCGTGGCCAGCGCCGCGGGCCTGGAGTCCGTGCCGCAGCTGGGCGCGCTCACCGCACCGGACGCCGCGGCCCCTGCCGTGGACGACACCACCGCGACGGCCGCGGAGACCGCGGACTCGGCGACCCAGGCCCTCCCCGCCGTTCCGGCCGCCCCCGCCGACCTGGCCGGCACGGCGGGCTCCCTCCTCGGCGGCCTCCCGGCCGGCCTCCCGGCCGGCCTGCCGGGCGGGCTTCCCGGTGGCCTTCCGGGCGGTGTCCCCGGCCTCGGCTAGCCAGGGCGGCCACAGGAACGCCGAGGGGGCCGGGAGCACGAACTCCCGGCCCCCTCGGGCTGTTCACCGCACAGGCGCGCCGCAGACCGGCGCCGCAGACCGGCGCCACGGACCGGCGCCACGGACCGGCGCCACGGACCGGCGCCACGCCTACCGGGCCAGGCCTAGGCCAGCCGCTTGACCGCCGCCTCGACGCGCTCGTCGGTGGCCGTGAAGGCCACCCGGACGTGGCGCGCGCCCGCCTCGCCGTAGAAGTCGCCCGGCGCGACCAGGATGCCCAGTCCCGCGAGGTGGGCCACCGTGTCCCAGCAGGGCTCGTCGCGGGTCACCCACAGGTACAGGCTGGCCTCGCTGTGCTCGACGCGGAAGCCGTGCGCCTCCAGGGCCGTGCGCAGCGCCGCGCGGCGGGCCGCGTAGCGCGCCCGCTGCTCCTCGACGTGCGCGTCGTCGCCGAGCGCCGCCACGGTGGCCGCCTGCACCGGGGCCGGGGTCATCATGCCGCCGTGCTTGCGGATCTGCAGCAGCTCGCCGAGCACGTCGGCGTCGCCGGCGACGAAGGCGGCCCGGTAGCCGGCCAGGTTGGAGCGCTTGGAGAGCGAGTGGACGGCGACGAGGCCCTCGTAGGAGCCCCCGCAGACGTCGTCGTGCAGCACGGAGACGGGCTCGGCGTCCCAGCCCAGTTCCAGGTAGCACTCGTCACTGAAGATCAGGATCCCGTGCTCGCGCGCCCAGGCAACGATCCGGACGAGCTCCTCCTTGGGGAGGACCGCACCGGTGGGATTGGACGGGGAGTTGAGCCACAGCAGCTTCACGCGGGCCGGGTCGAGGTCGGCGGTCGGGTCGTCGTAGACCACGGGTTCGGCGCCGCACAGGCGCGCGCCGACCTCGTACGTCGGGTAGGCGAGCCGGGGGTAGGCGACCTGGTCCCCGGCCCCGAGGCCGAGCTGGGTCGGCAGCCAGGCCACCAGTTCCTTGGAGCCGACGACCGGCAGGACGTTGCGGTGCCCGGCGGCGCTCGCGCCGAGGCGGCCGCGGACCCATCCGGTGATCGCGTCGCGCAGGGCGGCCGTGCCCCACACCGTGGGGTAGCCCGGGGAGTCGGCGGCCTCGATGAGGGCGCGCTGGATCAGCTGCGGCACCGGATCGACGGGCGTGCCGACGGACAGGTCGACGATGCCGTCGGCGTGGGCCGCCGCCGTCGCCTTGTACGGCTCCAGCTTGTCCCAGGGGAAGACGGGAAGACGGGCTGAGACTGCGGCCACGATGCGCTCTTTTCGCTTTCCAGGTGTTCCGTGCGTTCCAGATGTTCTACGGGTGCTGCGGGTCCTGCGACTGCTGCGGGTCCTGCGGGGTGAAACGCCTCGGTCCCGTCCGGCTGCGAGGCCGAACGGGACCGAGGGGCGCTCAGGCGGTACCGACCGTCAGTGGCTCGGGTTGATGTCCGCCGGAAGCGCTGCGATGAAGGGGTGGTCGCGCTCGATCAGGCCGAGCTTGGAGGCACCACCGGGCGAACCGAGCTCGTCGAAGAACTCGACGTTCGCCTTGTAGTAGTCCTTCCACTCCTCCGGAGTGTCGTCCTCGTAGAAGATGGCCTCGACCGGGCAGACCGGCTCACACGCACCACAGTCGACGCACTCGTCCGGGTGGATGTACAAGGACCGCTGGCCCTCGTAGATGCAGTCGACGGGGCACTCTTCGATGCATGCCTTGTCCTTGACGTCGACACAAGGCTCCGCGATGACGTAGGTCACGCTCTCGTTCCTCCTCGGTAGGGCTTTCCATATCGCGCGGGAGCGCGGCGTCGTCGATGCCCGCCTCTAGTATCTCCGTTCCCGGGCACGATCCGAACAGGAGGGGCGGACAGAGCTGTGGAATTCACTGCCGGCGGACGGCTGGAGATCCGGATTACACCATCTGACGTGGGTAAACGTGTCTCCGTGCGACGGGTGGAGCGCGGGTCGGGCGCAGGCCCCTCGTTCACGGACACGGTAGGGGTTCTCACATCCTGGAACGACGGTGTGGTGACGATCACACGCAAGACCGGTGAGAGCGTCCGCATCGCGGAATCCGCCCTGGTCGCGGGCAAGGTCGTGCCTGCCGCGCCGGCCCGCCGCAGGGGCCCCGCGGCCTCCTTCGAGGAGCTCGCGCGGGTCGGCGCGCGGGCCTGGCCGCCGCTGGAGAGCGAACCGCTGGGCGAATGGACGCTGCGCGCGGCCGCCGGGTTCACCCGGCGGGCCAACTCCGTGCTGCCGCTGGGCGATCCCGGGATACCGCTGGGCGATGCACTCGCCCGAGTGACCTCCTGGTACGCGGAAAGGGGACTTCCCGCCTACGTCCAGGCCGCCACGGGAGCCGCGGGCACCCACGAATTGCTGTGCGCGGAGCTGGAGGACCGGGGCTGGGCGCGGGAGGTCTCGGCGGAGGTCCGGACCGGCGGACTTGCGGCGCTGGCGGACGTGGACGACCGGGTGCTCACCACCGCCGGGGAGGTACGTCTGACCCGTGCCCCGGACGAGGAGTGGCTCGCCCGCTACGGGCGGGTCGAGGACCCGGAGGTCGCCCGGCGGGTGCTGACGGCGGGCCCTTCGGTGTGGTTCGCGGCGCTGCCCGGCCGGGCGATCGGGCGGCTCGTGGTCGACGGCCGGTGGGCGGGCTTCGCGGCGGTCGAGGTCGATCCGGAGCACCGGCGGCGGGGTCTGGCGACGGCCGTGATGGCGGCGCTGGCGCGGCGGGCGCTGGAAGAGGGCGCCTCGGCCGCCTGGCTCCAGGTGGAGAGCGACAACGCGGCGGCGCGGGCGCTGTACGGGGCGCTGGGCTTCGAGGTCCACCACGGCTACCACCACTACCGCCGGACGGCGGCATGAGCACGGGGCCCTGGCGCGAACGGTTCGCGGCGGAGGCGCGGGCGGAGCGGCCCGACCTGTCGGCGCTGTGCCTGCTGCTCGCCACGGAGGGCGATCCGCAGCTCGACGAACGGGCCATGGACTGGGCGCAGATCGAGCTGGACAGGCTGGCCGGGATGCTCCCGTACGGGCTGCGGGACGCCCGCGCGTGGGCCTCGGCGGTGACCGAACTGCTGGGCGGGCGGATGGGGTTCCACGGGACCCCCGCCGACTATGACCGGCTCTCGTCCTCGTTCCTGCACGAGGTGCTGCGGCGGCGCCGGGGGCTGCCGATCCTGCTGTCCGTCGTCTGGATGGAGGTGGCCCGGCGGGCCGGCGCCCCGGTGTACGGGCTGGCCCTGCCGGGGCACTTCGTCGTCGGGTTCGGGGATCCGCAGGAGGGCGTGGTCGTCGACCCGTTCGCGGGGGGCGCCTCGCTGGGCGCGGGTCCGGCGGAGCTGGCGGCCGGGCCCCGGGTCGCGGCGCGGACCCTGGACATCGTCCTGCGCGTCCTGAACAACATCCGCGCGTGGGCCTCGGCCCGTCCGGAGCACTCCGCGGTGGCCCTGTGGGCGCTGGACCTGGCGCTGCTCCTGCCCTCGCATCCGGCGGCGCTGCGCTACGAGCGGGCGAAGGTGCTCGTCGAGCGGGGCGACTTCGCCAACGGGGCGGCGGAGCTGGAGTCCTACGCGCTGATCGTCGACGTGATCGACCCACCGGCGGCCGGCCGCATCCGCGCGGAGGCGAAGTCGGCCAGGGCCCTGCTGAACTAGGTCCTGTCTGGAGTCCA
>NZ_JAGGOW010000146.1 GCF_018614135.1 Streptomyces sp. ISL-66 | reverse complement strand
GCCGTGGCGCGGGGCGGTGGGGGGCCGGGGTTAGCCCCGGCTGCCGGGCGGCCGCCCGCCGTGACGCCTGCCGTGACGCCCGCCGCGGCGCCCGCCGGGGTCCCCCATCTGCGGCCCGCGACGACCGAGTTGAGGCTGTCCGCCTACGGGGTGCACCGCGCGGCGCGGTTCGCGCTGGGGCCCGTCACCCTCTTCGCCGGGCCCAGCGGGAGCGGCAAATCGCAGGCTCTGGAGGCGTATGAGGCACTGGCCGCCCTGGCTGCCGGGGCGACCCTGGAGGAGGTGTTTCCCGAGCCGGGTGCCCGGATCCCCGACCGGGCGGTGCCCGACGCCGAGCGACGACGGGGCTTCCGGATCGGCTGCACGGTCGACGGTCCCGCCGGGCCGGTCCGGCTCGATCTCGCCGTCCAGGCGGAACCCGCGCTGCGGATCGTCGGCGAACGGCTCTCGGTGGACGGGGAGGTCCTGCTCAGCACCGCCCTGCGCGACCCCGGGCGGCGGTCCGTCCAGGCGGCCTGGCTGACGGGCGGGGCCGTCGGGGTCACCAGGGCTCCGCTGCCGGACGACCGGCTCGGCACCGCCCTGCTCCCGCTGCGGGTGGCCGGCGCCACCGACGGGCAGCGCCGGGTACTGGCCGCCGCCGAGCAAGTGGTGGTCGCGCTGCGCTCGGTGTTCCCCTGCGACCCCCGTCCGGAGCGGATGCGGGAGCCGGTCGTACCGGGGGAGGGGCGGCTGCTGGGCGACTGCGCCAACCTGGCCGACGTACTGCGCCGGACCCGTCTGGAGTGCGGCACCCGGTACGGACTGCTGACCGAGGCCGCCCGTACCGGGTGCGCGGGCTGGGTGGCGGGGCTCGGCGTACGGGCCCCCGAGGGCGGCCCGGTCACCGGCCTGCTGGACCGCGGCCCCGCGAGGCCCGCCACCGAACTGGCCCGGCTCGGTGCGGGCGAACTCCGCTTCCTGGCCCTCGCGCTGGTGCTGCTGACCGGCCCGGGGGTGCTGGCCATGGACCCGGCCGCCGAACTGCTCTCCGCACGCCAGGTGCTGGCCGTCCTCGCGGACGGCTTCGACCGGGACCTGGACAGCGGGCAGGCCGCCGAGCTGCTGCGGCTTGCCGTACTGGCGTGCGGGCGCGGGCAGGTCCGGCTGACGGCCTCGGTGGGCGAGGCGTGCGCGGCGGCCGCCCGGCGGGTCGAGGGTGTATCGGTGGTAGACCTGATCCCGTGAACGAGGAGCGCGACACGCACGAGGACGACCGGAACCGGCCCGACGAGCGGCTGGGGCGGTTGCAGCGGCGGCTCGCCGAGTTCGCGGCCGCCCGCGGGTGGGAGCCGTACCACACACCCAAGAACCTGGCGGCGGCGCTGAGCGTGGAAGCCGCCGAACTGGTCGAGATCTTCCAGTGGCTGACGCCGGAGCAGTCGGCAAGGGTCATGGAAAAGCCGGAAAGCGCACACAGGGTGGCGGACGAGGTGGCCGACGTGCTCGCGTACCTGCTGCAGTTCTGTGAGGTCCTGGGGGTCGATGTGCTGGATGCGCTCGCCGCGAAGATCGAGCGGAACGAGCTGCGGTTCCCGGTTCCGGGCGTCCAGGGGTCGGACCGTCACTCTTCGGAGTGATGGCGTTATCCACAACCATGTTTGTGTCCACAATTTCCGAATACCCCTGGCTTTACGCGCCCGTTGCCTTCACTCTGGGTAGTGATGGGAACGGCGGATGTCGTGCGGACGGGGGACGGCAGATGGATGCGGTACGGCTCATCGCAGCCGGCCGGCACGCGCTGGCACAGAGCGGGGCTGCGTGGGACATCGTGGGCGAGGCCTGGCAAGCACAGGCCCTCGCGCAGGGCATTGGGAGCTGGCTGGCGATCACCGGGCCGCCGGAGCTCAGATCGGAGGCACGGGGGCTGGGCGAAGCGGGGGGAAGAGGCTGCGGGGTGCTCGACCGCGCGGCCTTGCGCGGAGAGGGCTATGCGCCCGACCTTCCGCCACGGGCGGCGCAGTTGACGGAGGTGACGGATGCGAGACAGGCGCTGCTCGGACTCCAGGCGCTGCTGGGAGAAGTGGGCATAGCGCTGGTCGGGGTGGCCTGCGGGACGGACGACGAGGGTCTGTACTGGCAGTGCATAGAGTCGATAGACGCGGCTGACGAATCGAGCGACCGGGTCCGGGCGATCCTGCGCCGGCTGACCGTGCGCGAGCGGGGTTCCGCGTCCGGGGTCGCCTGAGGCTCCGGCAGGGCCTGAGGCCCGTCATGGTCCGAGGTCGGGGCATGGCCCCAGGCCTCGTTGTGGTCCGAGGCCCCGGTGTGGCCCGAGCCCGGAGGTCGGGGTCGGAGCCGGGTGGGGTCCCGCCGCGCGCGGCGGGACCCGTGGGGTCAGTACGACCAGGAGGACGGACGCTGCTCCCTCTCCGGGGGGCGGTCCGTGGAGGACTGGAGGTCGGCGTCGAGCTGCGAGAGGTCGGCGTTCAGCGCCGCCATCAGCTCTTCCATCTGCTGCAACAGGCCCTTCGGCGCGCCGACCTGGGCGGGTACGAGGGTCTCCTGACGTGCGTGGTCGTGCGCTGCCTGCCCGGTCTCACAGTCCTGTCCTCGCTGCCCGGAAGGTTCCGGCGCGGACTCCTGGGACATGGCGGCCTCCTCGGCCCTGGCCCTTCCATGGCGGAAGGGGGCGGTGGACGCACCGGCGAAGGCCGCCGGCGCACGGGCCGGGCGGTCCGGCTCCGTCCGAGCAACGATCCCCGTCCGGGCTGGTCACTGGCGGGGGCGGCGGCGGGCCGTCCGGCCGACTCAGATTCACCCGGCCGGGGTCGAAAGGGCAGGATGGGGACATGGATCTCCGTATCTTCACCGAGCCCCAGCAGGGCGCGAGCTACGACACCCTCCTGAGCGTCGCCAAAGCCACCGAGGATTTGGGTTTCGACGCGTTCTTCCGCTCCGACCACTACTTGCGCATGGGATCGGCCGACGGCCTGCCCGGACCGACCGACGCCTGGATCACCCTGGCCGGCCTGGCCCGGGAGACGAAGCGGATCCGGCTGGGGACGCTGATGACGGCCGGCACCTTCCGGCTGCCCGGCGTGCTCGCCATCCAGGTCGCCCAGGTCGACCAGATGTCCGGCGGCCGCATCGAACTGGGCCTGGGCGCGGGCTGGTTCGAGGAGGAGCACAAGGCGTACGGCATCCCCTTCCCGGCGGAGCGCCTCGCCCGGCTGGAGGAGCAGCTGGCCATCGTCACCGGCCTGTGGGCCACCCCGCCCGGCGCCACCTTCGACTACGCGGGCACCCACTACCAGGTGGAGAACTCCCCGGCGCTGCCCAAGCCCGCCCAGGCCAAGATTCCCGTCCTGATCGGCGGTCACGGCGCGAAGCGCACGCCGCGCCTCGCCGCGCGGTACGCGGACGAGTTCAACATGCCGTTCGCTTCGATCGCGGACAGCGAGCGGCAGTTCGGCCGGGTCCGCGCCGCCGCCGAGGCTGCCGGGCGCAAGGCCGACGACCTCGTCTACTCCAACGCCCTCGTCGTGTGCGTGGGCAAGAACGACGCCGAGGTGGCACGGCGGGCCGCCGCCATCGGCCGGGACGTCGCGGAGCTCAAGGCCAACGGCCTGGCGGGTTCCCCGGCCGAGGTCGTGGAGCGGATCGGCGCGTACGGGGCGGTCGGCGCCTCCCGCGTCTACCTCCAGCTGCTCGACCTCGACGACCTGGACCACCTGGAGCTGATCTCCACCCAGGTCATGTCCCAGCTCGGCTGAGATAGGCAGGAGGAACCGTGCCCCGAGCGTCCGGCCCGCTCGCCGAGGCCCTGACCGGCCCCGGCGGCACGACCGTGCTCCTGGACGGCGGGCTGAGCAACCAGCTCGCCGCCCAGGGCTGCGACCTGTCCGGCGGCCTCTGGACGGGCCTGGTGCTCACCGAGCGGCCGGACCAGGTGGCGGCCGCGCACGCCGCGTACGCCCGGGCCGGCGCCGAGGTGCTGATCACCGCGAGCTACCAGGTGGGATACGCGGCCTTCGCCCGGCACGGCTACGGCCCGGCGCGCACGACGGAGCTGCTGCGGCGCAGCGTGCGCCTCGCCGACCGGGCGGCCCGGGACGCGGACCACGAGGTGTGGGTCGCCGCGTCCGTGGGCCCGTACGGGGCGGTGCTGGCGGACGGCTCCGAGTACCGGGGCCGCTACGGCCTGAGCGTGCGGGAGCTGGCCGCCTTCCACCGCCCGCGCGTCGAGGCGCTGCTCGCCGAGGGGCCCGACGTCCTGGCCCTGGAGACGGTCCCGGACGCGATCGAGGCGCAGGCCCTGCTCACCGTCCTCGCCGAGACCGGCGCCCGGGCCTGGCTGAGCTACACGGTGGCGGACGGCCGCACCAGGGCGGGGCAGCCCTTGGCAGAGGCCCTCGCCCTGGCCGCCGGGTCCCCGCAGGTCATCGCGGTCGGAGTGAACTGCTGCGACCCCGTCGAAGTGCTGCCCGCCCTTGAAGTGGCGGCGGGGGTCACCGGCAAACCGCTGCTCGCGTATCCCAACGACGGCTCGGTCTGGGACGCCGTGACCCGGACCTGGCGGGCTCCGGCCGTACCCGTCGCCTGGCCCACGGCCGCCTGGTACCGGGCCGGTGCCCGCCTGGTCGGCGGCTGCTGCCGCATCGGACCCGACCGCATCGCGGCCCTCGCGAAGACCCGCGGAGCCCGCTGAGACACACGCTCGGGCCTGCGCCGGTCCTCAGTCCTCGCCCACCGCCGCGGCGCAGGCCGGGCACTCCAGGCCCGTGTGCTCCGGCGGACACCAGGAGGCTCCCGGATGCTCGGACGGCTGCCATCCGGCCGGCTCCATGGCGAAGGTGTCCTTCCCGCACATGGTTCTCGGTCCCCGCCCGGAGCCGCCTCCGGGGGCGCCGGGAGCCGCGTGCACCCGTACGACGGACCCCGCCTGGCCGAGCTCGTACACAACGACGATGTCGCTCATCCTTCGACGGTAGGCGTCCCGGGGCCCTACGGAAAATGGGGCGCGTGCGAGGGCCGTGACCAGGAACAATCGTTCGTGTGTTCCTGACGATCTCCACCACCGGTTCCCCCGAACGACCCGCCACCGACCTGGGCTTCCTGCTGCACAAGCATCCCGGGAAGGCGCAGGCGTTCTCCACCTCCCATGGCACCGCCCACGTCTTCTACCCCGAGGCCACGGCCGAACGGTGCACGGCGGGCCTGCTCCTGGAGGTGGATCCCGTCGCACTCGTGCGGCGCGGCCAGGGGCAGGGCAAGGGCCGGGGCGGAGCGCCCGACACGGCGCTCGCCCAGTACGTCAACGACCGCCCGTACGCCGCGTCCTCCCTGCTGGCCGTGGCGCTCAGCGGGGTGTTCCGCACGGCTCTGAAGGGCGAGTGCGCCAAGTACCCCGAGCTCCCGGACCGGGCCCGCCCGCTGCGCGTGGAGATCCCCGTGCTGCCCGCACGCGGCGGCGCGGACCTCGTGCGCCGGCTGTTCGGCCCGCTGGGCTGGGACACCGTGGACGTGACGCCCGTACCGCTCGACGAGACGTTCCCCGAGTGGGGCGACTCCCGGTACGTGCGCCTCGTCCTGGAGGGCGAGCTGCGCCTGGCCGACGCACTGCGCGGGCTGTACGTCCTGCTGCCCGTCCTGGACGACGCCAAGCACTACTGGATCGCTTCCGACGAGGTGGACAAGCTGATGCGCGCCGGAGAGGGCTGGCTCGCCGAGCACCCGGAGAGCGAGCTGATCGCCTCCCGCTACCTGGCCCGCCACAAGCGGCTGACCCAGGACGCCCTGGAGCGCCTGGAGCTGGTCCGCCTCGCCGAGGCGGACGGAAGCGAGGTCGAGGAGCTCGACAACGCCGTCGACGGGTCCCGCGACACCGAGGAGCGGCCCGTGCCGCTCGCCGTGCGCCGCCGCGAGGCGATCCTCGGCGCGCTGCGCGCCGCCGGGGCCGCCCGCGTCCTCGACCTGGGCTGCGGTCAGGGCCAGTTGGTCCAGGCGCTGCTGAAGGATCCGGCGTACACCGAGATCGTCGGCGTGGACGTGTCCGTCCGGGCGCTGAACCTGGCCGCCAAGCGGCTGCGCCTGGAGCGGATGGGGGAGCGCCAGAGCTCCCGGGTACGCCTGACGCAGGGCTCGCTCGCGTACACCGACAAGCGGCTCGCGGGCTACGACGCGGCCGTGCTCAGCGAGGTCATCGAGCACCTGGACCTGGAGCGGCTGCCCGCCCTGGAGTACGCGGTGTTCGGCTCGGCCCGTCCCCGCACGGTCTTGGTGACCACCCCGAACGTCGAGTACAACGTCCGCTGGGAGACCCTGCCCGCCGGGCACGTCCGGCACGGGGACCACCGCTTCGAGTGGACCCGCGAGGAGTTCCGGGCCTGGGCGGGCCGGGTCGCCGACCGGCACGGGTACGAGGTCGCGTACGTGCCCGTCGGGGACGACGACCCGGAGGTGGGGCCGCCGACCCAGATGGCCGTCTTCACCCACACGACCGGCACCCGGACTACTGATACGACCGGCACGACCGACACCCCGAAGGAGGGCGAGGCAGCATGACCACCACAGTCACCACCACGGCCGGGACCGGGACCGGGACCGGTCGCGGGCGGGTACTTCCCGTCACCGACCTGTCCCTCGTCGTCCTGATCGGGGCCACCGGATCGGGGAAGTCCACCTTCGCGCGCAAGCACTTCAAGGCCACCGAGGTCCTCTCCTCCGACTTCTGCCGGGGCCTGGTCGCCGACGACGAGAACGACCAGAGCGCCAGCAAGGACGCGTTCGAGGTCCTGCACCACATCGCCGGCAAGCGGCTCGCCGCCGGCCGCCTCACCGTGGTCGACGCCACCAGCGTCCAGGCCGAGTCCCGCCGGCAGCTGGTCCGGCTCGCCCGCGAGTACGACGTCCTGCCCATCGCGATCGTCCTCGACATGCCCGAGGAGGTCTGCGCCGAGCGCAACGCGGCCCGCGCCGACCGGGCCGCCCTGCCCCGCGCCGTCTTCCAGCGCCACCGCCGCGAGCTGCGCCGCTCGCTGCGCGGGCTGGAGCGCGAGGGCTTCCGCAAGGTGCACGTGCTGCGCACCCCCGAGGAGGCCGAATCGGCCGAAGTGGTACTGGAGAAGCGCTTCAACGACCTCACGCACCTCACCGGCCCCTTCGACATCATCGGCGACATCCACGGCTGCTCCTCCGAACTGGAGACCCTGCTCGGCAAGCTCGGCTACGAGGACGGCGTCCACCCCGGGGGCCGCACCGCCGTGTTCGTCGGCGACCTCGTCGACCGGGGCCCGGACAGCCCCGGCGTGCTGCGCCGGGTGATGGGCATGGTCGGCTCCGGCAACGCCCTGTGCGTGCCCGGGAACCACGAGAACAAGCTCGCCCGTTACCTGAAGGGATCCAAGGTCCAGCGGACCCACGGCCTCGCCGAGACGATCGAACAGCTCGCCGGGGAGCCCGAGGAGTTCGTCCAGGAGGTCCGTGCCTTCATCCAGGGCCTGGTCAGCCACTACGTGCTGGACGGCGGCAAGCTGGTGGTCTGTCACGCCGGGCTGCCCGAGAAGTACCACGGCCGCACCTCCGGCCGGGTGCGCTCGCACGCCCTGTACGGGGAGACCACCGGCGAGACCGACGAGTTCGGCCTGCCCGTGCGCTATCCGTGGGCCGAGGACTACCGGGGCAAGGCCGTGGTCGTCTACGGCCACACCCCGGTCCCGGACACCGCATGGATCAACAACACCATCTGCCTCGACACCGGAGCCGTCTTCGGCGGCCGGATGACGGCCCTGCGCTGGCCCGAGCGCGAACTGGTCGACGTACCGGCCGAGAAGGTCTGGTACGAGCCGGTCAAGCCGCTCGCCGCCGAGGCGCCGGGCGGCCACGAGGGCCGCCCGCTCGACCTCGCCGACGTCCACGGCCGCCGGATCGTCGAGACCCGGCACCTGGGCAACATCAACGTGCGCGAGGAGAACGCGGCGGCGGCCCTGGAGGTCATGAGCCGCTTCGCCGTCGACCCGCGCCTGGTGCCGTACCTGCCGCCGACCATGGCGCCGACCGCCACCTCCTCGGGGGACGCCCGTGGGGCAGCCGGCGACGAGGGATTCCTGGAGCACCCGGCCGAGGCCTTCGCGCAATACCGCAGGGACGGCATCGCCCAGGTGGTGTGCGAGGAGAAACACATGGGCTCCCGTGCCACCGTGCTGCTCTGCAAGGACGCCGGGGCCGCCCGCGAGCGGTTCGGGGTCGACGGTCCGACCGGGTCCGTGTACACCCGGACCGGGCGGCCCTTCTTCAAGGATCCCGAGGTCACCGAGGAGGTCCTCGCCCGGCTCCGCGCGGCGGTCACCGACGCCGGGCTGTGGGAGGAGCTGGCCACCGACTGGCTGCTCCTCGACGGCGAACTGCTGCCCTGGTCACTGAAGTCCACCGGCTTGCTGCGCAACCAGTACGCCGCCGTGGGCGCGGCCTGCGGCGCCGTCTTCCCGGACGCGCTGGCCGCCCTGGCGGCCGCCGCCGGACGGGGCGTCGACACCGCCGACCTCCTGGAGCGCCAGCGCGGACGGGCCGCGGACGCGGCGAAGTTCACCGAGGCCTACCGCCGCTACTGCTGGACCACCGACGGGCTGGACGGCGTACGGTTCGCCCCGTTCCAGCTGCTCGCGGTGGCCGGGCGGTCGCTGGCGGCCGTCCCCCACGACGAGCAGCTGTTCTGGCTGGACCGGCTGGTCGCCGCCGACGAGGCCTCCGGCACCGGACTGCTGCGCCGCACCGGCCGGATCCTGGTGGACACCGCCGACGAGGCCTCCGTACGGGCCGGCACCGCCTGGTGGCTGGAGCTGACGGCCGCCGGCGGCGAGGGCATGGTCGTCAAACCGCTCCAGGCGTACGCCAAGGACGGCAAGGGCCGGCTCGTGCAGCCGGGGGTGAAGGTCCGCGGGCGCGAGTACCTGCGGATCATCTACGGTCCCGAGTACACGCGTCCGGACCACCTGGAGCGGCTGCGCGTGCGCCACCTCGGGCACAAGCGCTCGCTCGCGCTGCGCGAGTACGCGCTCGGGCTGGAGGCCCTGGACCGGCTGGCGGCGGGGGAGCCGCTGTGGCGGGTCCACGAAGCGGTCTTCGCGGTCCTCGCGCTGGAGTCGGAGCCGGTGGACCCGAGGCTCTGAAGACGTCAAGCAAGAGCCCCCGTACGGCCGGTCGTTAGGTCGTATGGGGGAACTTTCGCGAAGAACTCCGGGAAACCCACCGGCGGGATCGTTCATCCAGGGCAGCGGAATGTCCGCGACCCTGGAAGGACGGAACGTCACCTATGAAGATGACCGCGCGCGGAAGCATTGCGGCACTCATGACCTGTATGGCAGCGGCCGGCGCGGCCACCCCGGCCATGGCCGACACGGTGCCCGTGGGTGTCCCCCTGGACGCGGTGCGGACCACGCTCGGCGTGGACGTCCCGCACCTGGCTACCGGGGTCCCGATTCCCGTCGTCGGCGCGCCCCAGGCGCCCGTGCACCACACCGGCGACATGCTGCCGACCCCGCTGCTCCCGGCGGTGCCGATCGGTACCGAACTCGGGAACACCCTCGTCACCTCCCCGGTGTCGAACCTGGCGGGCAAGCCCGAGACGGACGGCGAGGGCTCGCTGGACGCGCCCGCGACCACCCTGCGCACCCGCACCCCGGGACTGCTCGTCGGCTCCCCGCTGAGCATGCCCGACGGTTCCAACTACGGTCTGCCGAACCTGACCACGCCTGCGCTGGGCGTGATCGCCCCGGAGATCACGGGTGCTCCGGAGGCCCTGCTCGGCCTGCGCTGAACCGGCGGCCGGATCCGGCCGCCGCGCCGTCCCCGCCCGGTCCTCTGGGCCGACGCCACGTCAAAAAGCCGCCCGGTCTGCGAACGTGTACGCCATGGGATTCCATGTCGATTCCGAGACCGGGCGGCTGCGCCGCGTCATCCTCCACCGGCCCGACCTGGAGCTGAAGCGGCTCACACCGAGCAACAAGGACGCGCTCCTCTTCGACGACGTGCTGTGGGTGCGCCGGGCCCGCCAGGAGCACGACGGCTTCGCCGACGTACTGCGCGACCGGGGCGTCGCGGTCCACCTCTTCGGCGAACTGCTCACCGAGGCCCTCGACGTCCCGGAGGCGAGACACCTCGTACTGGACCGGGTCTTCGACGAGAAGGAGTACGGTCCGCTCGCGACCGACCACCTGCGGTCGGCCTTCGACGGGCTGACCTCGGCCGAGCTGGCCGAGGCGCTGGTCGGCGGGATGACCAAGCGGGAGTACCTGGAGCGGCACGCGGAGCCGGTGTCGGTCCGCTTCCACGCACTGGAAGTGGACGATTTCCTGCTGGGCCCGCTGCCCAACCACCTCTTCACCCGCGACACCTCCGCCTGGATCTACGACGGGGTCTCCATCAACGCGATGCGCTGGCCGGCCCGGCAGCGCGAGACCGTGCACTTCGAGGCCATCTACAAGCACCACCCGCTCTTCACCGCCTCCGGCGCCTTCCACTACTGGTCGCAGGGGCAGGCCGACTACCCCTCGACGATCGAGGGCGGCGACGTCCTGGTCATCGGCAACGGAGCCGTGCTGATCGGGATGAGCGAGCGGACCACTCCGCAGGCGGTGGAGATGCTGGCGCGCGGGCTGTTCGCCGCCGGGTCGGCGACGACGATCGTGGCGCTCGACATGCCGAAGCGGCGGGCGTTCATGCACCTGGACACGGTGATGACGATGGTCGACGCGGACACGTTCACCCAGTACGGGGGTCTGGGCATGCTGCGCTCCTACACGATCGAGCCGGGCGACGGGGCGGGCGAGCTGAAGGTGACCGACCATCCGCCCGAGCACATGCACCGGGCCATCGCCGCCGCCCTCGGGCTGGACTCGATCCGGGTGTTCACGGCGACCCAGGACGTGCACGCGGCGGAGCGGGAGCAGTGGGACGACGGCTGCAACGTGCTCGCGGTGGAGCCGGGCGTGGTCATCGCGTACGAGCGGAACGTCACGACCAACACCTACTTGCGCAAGGAGGGCATCGAGGTGATCGAGATCCCGGGCAGCGAGCTGGGCCGGGGGCGGGGCGGTCCGCGCTGCATGAGCTGCCCGGTGGAGCGGGACGCGATCTAGCCGCGGGGTCTGTATATCAATACAGACGGTCGTATAGACTTCCAGCGTTCCCCTGTCACCGTGACTCTGGAGTCCCTCATGGCCACCGACCTCGTCGGCCGCAGTTTTCTCAAGGAGCTCGACTTCACCGCCGCCGAGTTCCGCGGCCTGATCGAGCTCGCCGCCGAACTCAAGGCGGCCAAGAAGGCCGGGACCGAGCGGCGCCGCCTCCAGGGCAAGAACATCGCCCTGATCTTCGAGAAGACCTCGACCCGCACCCGCTGCGCCTTCGAGGTGGCCGCCGCCGACCAGGGCGCCCACACCACCTACCTCGACCCCTCCGGCTCCCAGATGGGCCACAAGGAGTCGGTCAGGGACACCGCGCGGGTGCTGGGCCGGATGTTCGACGGCATCGAGTACCGGGGCGACGCGCAGGACACCGTGGAGCAGCTCGCCGCCCACTCCGGCGTGCCCGTCTTCAACGGCCTCACCGACGACTGGCACCCCACCCAGATGCTGGCCGACGTCCTCACCATGACCGAGCACTGCGCCAAGCCGCTGGAGCGGATCGCCTTCGCCTACCTCGGCGACGCCCGTTTCAACATGGGCAATTCCTACCTGGTGACCGGCGCGCTGCTGGGCATGGACGTACGGATCGTCGCGCCGCGGCGGTACTGGCCGGCCGAGCCCGTGGTGGCCGCGGCGCGCGAGCTGGCGGCCGCGAGCGGCGCCCGGATCACCCTCACCGAGGACGTCGCGGAAGGCGTCGGCCAGGCCGACTTCGTCCTCACCGACATCTGGGTCTCCATGGGCGAGCCCAAGGAGGTCTGGGACGAGCGGATCGAGTCGCTGTCCCCGTACGCCGTCACGATGGACGTGCTGCGCGCGACGGGGAACCCGGACGTGAAGTTCATGCACTGCCTGCCGGCCTTCCACGACCTCGGCACCAAGGTGTCCCGGGAGATCCACGAGCGGCACGGGCTGGAGTCGCTGGAGGTGACCGACGAGGTGTTCGAGTCGGCGCACTCCGTCGTCTTCGACGAGGCCGAGAACAGGCTGCACACCATCAAGGCGGTCCTCGTCGCGACGCTGGCGGCGCCCGGCGCATAGTCATGCGCCGGGGGAGCGCGCGCGAGCGGGTGAGGGGCCGTAGGGGGTGCGGAACCTCGTCCTCGTGTCGCGTTTATGTGACGGCAGTCACCATCCGGTGATACCTTCGGGAGCGTGAGCCCCTTCCTTGGTTCCGCACCAGCGACCGAACGGTGGCGCCACCTGCGGGTGGACCGGAAAGACGGCGTCGCCACCGTCACCCTCGACCGCCCCGAGAAGCTGAACGCGCTCACCTTCGGCGCCTACGCCGACCTGCGCGACCTCCTCGCCGAACTGTCCCGGGAGCGGTCCGTGCGCGCCCTCGTGCTCGGCGGCGAGGGGCGCGGCTTCTGCTCCGGCGGCGACGTGGACGAGATCATCGGCGCCACCCTCGCGATGGACACCGCCCAGCTCCTGGACTTCAACCGGATGACCGGCCAGGTGGTCCGCGCGCTGCGCGAATGCCCCTTCCCGGTGATCGCCGCCGTCCACGGGGTCGCGGCCGGAGCCGGGGCCGTCCTCGCGCTGGCCGCCGACTTCCGGATCGCGGACCCCACCGCCCGCTTCGCCTTCCTCTTCACCCGGGTCGGCCTCTCCGGCGGGGACATGGGCGCCGCGTACCTGCTGCCCCGGGTCGTCGGGCTCGGGCACGCCACCCGGCTGCTGATGCTGGGGGAACAGGTCAGGGCCCCGGAGGCGGAGCGGATCGGGCTGCTGAGCGAGGTCACCGAGGAGGGCCGGGCCGGCGAGCGGGCCGCCGAGCTCGCCGCGCACCTCGCCGCCGGGCCCGCCCTCGCGTACGCGCAGACCAAGGCCCTGCTCACCGCCGAGCTGGACATGCCGCTCGCCGCCTCCGTGGAGCTGGACGCGAACACGCAGGCCCTGCTGATGAACGGCGAGGACTACCGGGAGTTCCACGCGGCCTTCACCGGGAAGCGGCCGCCCCAGTGGAAGGGCAGGTGATCCCGTGTCCGCCGGCCGGATGAGGGTGGCCGTGGTGGGCGGCGGACCGGGCGGGCTCTACGCCGCCACGCTGCTGGCCCGGCAGGGCCACATGGTGGAGGTGTGGGAACGGGGTGCCCCCGACGACACCTTCGGCTTCGGCGTGGTGCTCTCGGACGAGACCCTCGGCGGCATCGAAGCTGCCGACTCCGCGGTCTACGCCGCACTCTGCGCGGAGTTCGTGCGCTGGGACGAGGTCCACGTCGTGCACCGGGGCCGGCCACTGACCTCCGGCGGCCACGGCTTCGCCGCACTGGGGCGGCGCCGGCTGCTGGAGATCCTGCACGAGCGGTGCGCGGGACTCGGGGTCCGGCTCCGCTTCCACGCCCAGGCGCCCGATCCCGAGGCACTCGCGTCCGTGTACGACCTGGTGGTCGCCGCGGACGGGGTCAACAGCCGGACCCGGCAGGACGGGGCCGCGCACTACGGTCCGACGGTGACGGCCGGGCGCTGCCGCTACATCTGGCTGGCCGCCGACTTCGCCTTGGAGGCCTTCCGCTTCGAGATCGCCGAGACCGAGCACGGGGTGGTGCAGCTGCACGCGTACCCGTACGCGGCGGACGCCTCCACCGTGATCGTCGAGATGCGCGAGGAGGTCTGGCGGGCGGCGGGCTTCGACCTCTGCGACGAGGAGGAATCGGCGGCGCGCTGCGCCAAGATCTTCAGCGAGGCCCTGCGGGGGCGCCCGCTGCGCGGGAACCGCTCGGCGTGGACGCAGTTCCGTACCGTCGTCAACGAGCGCTGGTCGCACGGCAACGTGGTGCTCGTCGGGGACGCGGCGCACACCGCCCACTTCTCGATCGGCTCCGGAACCAAACTGGCGGTGGAGGACGCGCTCGCGCTGGCCGAGGCGATCGGCGCGAGGACGGACGGCGACGTCCCGGCCGCCCTGGCCGCGTACGAGGCCGCGCGGCGGCCGGCGGTGGCCTCGACGCAGCGGGCGGCGGCCGCCAGCATGCGGTGGTTCGAGGAGCTCGCCGGATACGTGGACCAGAGCCCCCGGCAGTTCGCCTTCAACCTCCTCACGCGCAGCCGGCGAGTCACCCACGGCAACCTGCGGCTGCGCGACCCGCGCTTCACCCGCGCGGTGGAACGCGAGTTCGGCTGCCCCGAGGCCGGACCCGACGGGGCGGCAACCCCGCCGATGTTCACGCCGTTCACGCTCCGGGGGCTGACCCTGCGCAACCGGGTCGTGGTGTCCCCGATGGACATGTATTCGGCGGTGGGGGGTGCTTCGGCGGTGGGGGGCGCTTCGGCGGTCGGGGGTGCTTCGGCGGTCGGGGGTGCCCCGGCGGCGGAGAAGGCTTCAGCGCCCGGAGGCGTCTCGGCGGCCGGCGGCGTCCCGGCGGCCGGAGGCGGTGGCGTGCCGGGCGACTTCCACCTGGTGCACCTCGGCGCGCGGGCGCTCGGCGGGGCCGGGCTGGTGATGACGGAGATGGTCTGCGTCAGTCCCGAGGGCCGCATCACGCCCGGCTGCACGGGGCTGTACACGCAGGAGCAGGCGGCCGCCTGGGCGCGGATCGCCGACTTCGTGCACGCCTCCGCGCCCGGGACCGCCCTCGGGGTCCAGCTCGGCCACTCGGGCCGCAAGGGCTCGACCCGGGTGATGTGGGAGGGCATGGACATTCCCCTGCCCGAGGGCAACTGGCCGCTGGTGGCCGCCTCCGCGCTGCCGTACCGGCCCGGGATCTCGGCGGTCCCGCGGGCCCTGACCACCGGCGACCTCGCCGCCGTCCGCTCCGACTTCGCGGCCGCCGCCGTGCGGGCCGCCGACAGCGGCTTCGACCTGCTGGAACTGCACTGCGCGCACGGCTACCTGCTCTCCGGCTTCCTCTCCCCGCTGACCAACCACCGCACCGACGCCTACGGCGGCCCGCTGGAGAACCGGCTCCGCTTCCCGCTCGAGGTCTTCGACGCCGTCCGCGCCGTCTGGCCCGGGGACCGGCCGATGACGGTCCGCCTCTCGGCCACCGACTGGGCGCCCGGCGGCACCTCGCCCGAGGACGCCGTGGCCATCGCCGAGGCCTTCGTGGCCCACGGGGTCGACGCCATCGACGTCTCGACGGGCCAGGTGGTGGCCGAGGAGGCCCCCGAGTACGGGCGCTCGTACCAGACCCCGTACGCCGACCGGATCCGCAGTGCCCTGGGCGTTCCGGTCATCGCCGTCGGCGCGATCTCCTCCTGGGACGACGTCAACTCCCTCCTCCTGGCCGGGCGCGCCGACCTGTGCGCACTCGGCCGCCCCCACCTCTACGACCCCCACTGGACCCTGCACGCGGCCGCCGAGCAGTCCTACACGGGCCCGGCCGCCCCCTGGCCCACCCCGTACCTGGCCGGCAGCCGCACCCCGCCGACGGGGCGCGACTAGCCGGTCCGCCGAGACGGCCCGGGCCCTTCGCTCAGGTCGCCAGGAGCTCGGTGCGGTCCTCGACCGGTACGTAGCCCAGGCGCCGGTAGACGCCGTTGCTGGTGGGATTGGCCAGGTCCGTGAAGAGCAGGACCTCCGCGGCGCCGGCCGCGTACGCCGCTTCGCTCACCGCGTGCGTGACCCCGGCGCCGTAGCCGCGGCCCCGGTGCGCGGGCGGGGTGTAGACCGGGCCGACGCGGGCCACGTGGGCGACGCGGGCCACCGGCCGGTGGAAGCCGGCCATCGAGACCGGCCCGCCGCCGTCCTCCCAGAGCAGGGTCCCCCCGTACGAGAGCCGGTCGCGCAGCAGGGCTTCGGGGACGGCGCCGCGCAGGCCGGCCTCCCGGTGGAAGGCGGCGGTCCAGTCCCGCAGCAGCGGCAGATCGGACCCGGTGGCCCTGCGGGGCCGCCCGGCCGGGGCGGGATCCGGGGTGCGGAGCCCGCCGAGGCGGTAGAGGCGGTTCTCCTCGCAGACCGTCGTCGGCCGGCCCCAGGCGGACGCGAGGACCTCCGCGTCGGCCCGGCGGGCGTTGAGGGCGTCGACCCCGGCGAACAGCGGTTCGGCGGCGAGGGCGGCCCCCAGCGCGGGGAGCGCCTCCCGTGGCAGCGCGCCCACCAGCAGCGGGTGCGGTGGCGTGCGCAGCACGGCCCCGGTCACCCGGCCGCCGGGTCCGGTCCAGGAGCCGAAGAGGGGAGTGCCCGGGCCGTAGGCGTTCGGGCCGCCCCGCTCCAGGCCCTCCATGACGGTGAGCAGGAGGGTGTTCACCACGGGCCGCGCGGCCACGGCGGCCCGCGCGGCGGGCAGCCAGGCCGCCAGGTCTGAGCCGAAGGTCCACGTCATGGCCCATGGTGGCCCGTCCCCGGGCCGGGGCGCAGCCGGTTTTCGGGCGGGGCACGGGGCACGGGGCACGGCGGGCCGCCGGGACGGTCCACCGGTCGCGCCGGGGGAGTGGGGCGAGGTGGGCGTGCGGCGGTCGGTCACGGCTGCGCGAACTGCGCGCCGGTGTCCCGCAGACGGTCGTGGAGTTCGGCGAAGACCGCCGCCGCGCGGTCGCCCGGCCAGTCCGCCGGGAGGAGCTCCCGCGGCAGGCCCGGGTCGGCGTACGGGAGTCGGCGCCAGGTGTCCAGGGCGAGGAGGTAGCCGCGGTAGGCGGCTTCCGGGGTGGGGGCCGGGCTGGTCTGCAGGGCGCGCAGGGCCGGTTCGTGGAGGTCGAGGAACTCCTCGTGCTGCTTGGCCAGGGCCGCCAGGTCCCACCAGCGGGACACCGCCTCCGCCGTCGGGGCGAAGCCCAGGTGGGCGCCGCCGAAGAGCTCCACGTACGCCGTCAGGTGCAGCCGGTCCAGGGTGCGCCGGGTCTCGCCCCCCAGGTGCGCCGGGGCGATCCAGACGCCCGGCGCCACGGTGCCGAAGCCGAGCCGGGCGAGGCGGGAGCGCAGCAGGTGCCGTTTGGCGCGCTCCTGCTCCGGGACGGAGAAGACGGCCAGCAGCCACTCCTGCGACCGGCGCGGAGCCCCGTAGATCCGCCGGTCGCCGTCCTCCAGCAGCTGCCGGGCCTCCTCGGAGAGCTCGTAGGCCGCCGAGCCGTCCCCGGCCCGCGCGGGCAGCAGGAAGCCGCGCCGCTTCAGCCGGGACACCGACGAGCGGACGGACGGGGCGTCCACGCCGGCCGCGCCCAGCAGGCGGACCAGCGCGGAGACGGGAACCGGGCCGGGGAAGGCCCGGCCGTAGGCCCCGTAGAACGTGACGATCAGGGATCGCGGGGTGTGCTGCTCGGCCACGGGTTTCACTTTAGACGGGTTCACTTCAGGGTGTGACGGGCAGTTCCGGCCGGTCAGGGCCTTCCTCGCGCAGTCGGAAGCGCTGCAGCTTGCCGGTGGCCGTGCGGGGCAGGGCGGGCAGGAACACGAAGGTGCGCGGGCACTTGTGCGGGGCGAGCTCGGTCCGCATGAAGGTGCGCAGGGCGTCCTCGGTGAGGACCACCCCCTCCCGCAGGACCGTGTACGCCACCACGATCTGTCCGCGCCGCTCGTCCGGGCGGCCGACCACCGCCACCTCCAGCACGTCGGGGTGGCGCAGGAGCGCCTCCTCGACCTCCGGGCCCGCGATGTTGTACCCGGCCGAGATGATCATGTCGTCGGCCCGGGCCACGTAGCGGAAGTAGCCCTCCGCGTCGCGGACGTAGGTGTCACCCGTGACGTTCCAGCCGTCCCGGACGTACTCGCCCTGCCGTGGGTCCGCCAGATAGCGGCAGCCCACCGGCCCCCGCACGGCCAGCAGCCCCGCTTCGCCGTCCGCGACCGGCCGCCCCGCCGGGTCCACCACCCGGGCCTGCCAGCCGGGCACGACCCGGCCGGTCGTACCGGGCCGGATGTCCTCGTCGGCCGCCGAGATGAAGATGTGCAGCAGCTCGGTCGCGCCGATGCCGTTGATGATCCGCAGACCGGTGCGCTCGTACCAGGCCTGCCAGGTGCCGGCCGGCAGGTTCTCGCCCGCCGAGACGCAGCGGCGCAGCGCGGAGAGGTCGTAGGCGCCCGTGTCGTAGGGGCCCAGCGTGTCCAGCATCGACCGGTAGGCGGTGGGCGCGGTGAACAGCACCGACACCCGGTGCTCGGCGAGTGCGGGCAGCAGCCGGCGCGGGGCCGCGTCCGCCAGCAGGAGCGCCGAGGCGCCGGCGCGCAGCGGGAACACCACCAGCCCGCCGAGACCGAAGGTGAAGCCGAGCGGCGGACTGCCCGCGAAGACGTCGTCGGGGCGGGGGCGCAGCACCTCCCGGGAGAAGGTGTCGGCGACCGCCAGGAGGTCGCGGTGGAAGTGCATGCAGCCCTTGGGGCGCCCGGTGGTGCCCGAGGTGAAGGCGATCAGCGCGACGTCGTCGGCGGAGGTGTCCACCGCCGGGAAGGGCTCCGCGTGGCGGTCGGCCCCGGCCAGGCGCAGCAGGTCGTCGGGGGCCTCGCCGCCGTACGCGGTGATCCGCAGGCCCGGCACCTCCGCCTTGACCAGGTCGTCCACGACCTCCGCGTGGCACAGGGCGTGGCTCACCCGGGCCATCGCGCAGACCGTGGCCAGCTCCTGCGCGCGCTGCTGCGCGAGGACGGTGACGGCCACCGCGCCGGCCTTCATCACCGCCAGCCAGCAGGCGGCGAGCCAGGGGCCGGTGGGACCGCGCAGGAGCACGCGGTTGCCGGGGACGACCCCGAGATCGGAGGTCAGGACGTGCGCGAGCCGGTCGACGCGGGCGTGGAGCTCCCCGTACGACCACACCGTGCCGTCCGCGCCGCGGAAGGCGGGGCGGCCGGGGCCGAGGCGGGCGATGGTGGCGTCGAGCAGCTCCACCCCGCAGTTGAGGCGGTCGGGGTAGGCCAGCCCGGGGAGTTCGAAGAGGAGCCGCGGCCAGGCGTGGACGGGCGGCAGATGGTCGCGCGCGAAGGTGTCACGGTGAGCGGAAGGGTTGAGCTCCAAGGCGGGTTCGCCCCCTTGCAACGGTCCGGGTCCCGGGTGCGGGCCGGACCCTCCGTATGGACCTTGAGGAACCGAGCGGGTGGAGCTGTGGGGCTGCCGTGCGATCGCAGCACGAGCGTATCGTCATGGTGACGGCAGTCAACAGGACGCGATAGAGGCTGGGGCGATCGGATGACAGGAATCGCGGGATTCGCCGGCTCCGCCGGGTCCGCGGGCTTCGCGCTCGGGACGGACCAGGAGGAATGGTGCGCGCGGCTGCGCACCCTGGCGGCGCAGCGGCTGCGGCCGCTGGCGGAGAAGGGGGAGGCGGGCCGGGTCAACCGGCCGCTGCTGGCCGCGCTGGGCGAAGAGGGGCTGCTGGACCGGCTGTTCACCTCGGGCGCGCTGGAACTGTGCCTGCTGCGCGAATCCCTCGCCTACGGCTGCACGGAAGCCGAGACGGCGCTCGCCCTCCAGGGGCTGGGCGCCCACCCGGTGCTCCGCTCCGGCAGCGATGCGCAACGGGAGCGCTGGCTGCCGGGGGTGCGGGCGGGGCGGGTGGTGGCGGCGTTCGCGCTGAGCGAGCCCGGGGCCGGCTCGGACGCGGCGGCGCTGGCGCTGGAAGCCGTACGGGAGCCGGGCGGCGGGGCGTCGGGCGGCGCGGCGTCGGGTGGCGGCTGGCGGCTGCACGGGAGCAAGTGCTGGATCTCCAACGCCCCGGAGGCGGACTTCTACACGGTCTTCGCCCGCACCGGCGAGGGCCCGGGCGCCAAGGGGATCACCGCCTTCCTGGTCCCCGCGGACCGGCCGGGGCTCTCGGGCGAGGCGCTCGACATGCTCTCCCCGCATCCGATCGGCGCGCTGTCCTTCGACGGGGTCCCCGTGGGCCCGGCCGACCTGCTGGGGGAGCCCGGCCGGGGCTTCCGGGTGGCCATGGACACCCTGAACCTGTTCCGGCCCAGCGTGGGCGCCTTCGCCGTGGGGATGGCCAGGGCCGCGCTGGACGCGACCGTGGCGCACACGGCGGCCCGGACCGCCTTCGGCGGAGTACTGGGCGACCTGCAGGCCGTGGCACACCGGCTGGCCGAGATGGCCACCCGCACCGAGGCCGCGCGGCTCCTGGTGTACGCGGCGGCGGGCGCGTACGACAGCGGTTCGCCCGAGGTGCCGCGGCGGGCGGCGATGGCGAAGCTGCTGGCTACGGAGACGGCGCAGTACGTGGTCGACCACGCCGTGCAACTGCACGGGGCCGTCGCCCTGCGGCGGGGTCACCTGCTGGAACACCTCTACCGGGAGGTGCGGGCGCCGCGGATCTACGAGGGGGCGAGCGAGGTGCAGCGCACGATCATCGCGAAGGAGCTCTACCGGGACCACCGGGCGCGGGCGGCGGGGAGGCCAGGGATGACGGGGGCGGCGGGAGCGCCGGGGACGCGTACGACGCCAGAGGCGACGGAGGTGGGGGAAGCGTGAGCGTGGAGCGGATCAACCCGGAGGAGCTGTCCCCGGCGAAGGGGTTCTCGCACGCGGTGGTCGCGAGCGGGAGCCGGCTGGTGTTCCTGGCCGGCCAGACGGCGCTCGACGGCGCGGGCAAGGTGGTCGGGGACACCTTGCCGCAGCAGTTCGAGCGGGCGCTGGCGAACCTGCTGGCGGCGCTGGCCGGAGCGGGCGGCTCGCCGGCCGATCTGGCGCGGGTCACCGTCTACGCCGTCGACGTGGCGGACTACCGGGCCCGCGCACCCGAACTCGGCCTGATCTGGCGCCGTTTGGCCGGCCGCGAGTACCCGGCCATGGCGGTCGTGGGCGCGGTCCGGCTCTGGGACGAGGCCGCGCTCGTCGAGATGGACGGGCTCGCGGTGCTTCCGTAGCGGTTTCGGACGTTTCCGCTGGTGGGAAGGGGTGCCTTTGACAGTCGAGAAGGGAGGGTGGAGGGTGGAAATGCCCTATACCGGGGCGATTTGGACCCTTCCTTCTCGGAGGTGTATGAACATGCGCCGTGGGTTCGTTGCGGCAGCCGTGGCAGGAGCCGCCGGGATCACACTCGGCTTGATGCCCGTCAGCAGCGCTTTTGCGTCGGGACTGCCGCAGACCTATCAGTGTTCCGACTGGCGTGGGGACAACTGGCGTGGGGACAGCTGGTGGCGTTACTGCTGCGACCCCTCGCGCGGGAACGCCCGGCCCAGCTGGTGCTGGGACCACAGCAACTGGAACAACGACAACGACCACTGGAACAGCAACTGGCACCACAGCAACTGGAGCAACGACAACTGGAGCAACGACAACTGGAACCACGACAACTGGAACCACGACAGCTGGAACAACGACAACAACTGGCACGACAGCGGCTGGAACAACGGCCACCACGACTGGAACAACTGGAACGACTGACCACTGACGACACCGGCTCCGAGGCAGCGGCGTGCGCGTGGGCACCGCGGGGGATCTCGCGGAACGGCTGCGTCCCCGCGTGGCTGGCGGGCAGACTTCCGTGGGTTGCACAGGCCACGTCCGCACGACCGCCACCTCTCGGAGCAGCCGGTGTCGTCTGAAGAGATCCGCTTAACGATCACCCCGCAGCAGGCCAAGTACGGGGTGATCACCACCGTGAGCCTGGCCACCGGCCCGGCCAGGCTCAGAATCCCGCCCTCCAAGGACGGCGATCTCGTCCGGGCCCGCGTCGGAGCCGCCGAGGTACTGGTGCGCATCCGGGTGGGCCCGGACGCGGGCGTACCCGCGTCCCCGACCCCGCCGCCGACCGCCTCCCGGCCCCCGACCGCCTCCCCGACTCCGCCGCCGAACCCGGCCGCGACCCCGCCCCCGAGCGCCCGTGCGCCGGGGCCGACGTCGGGTGCGGCCTTCTTCGGGACCCCGGGGGTCCCCACGACGGGCCCGGGGCAGACCGGGCCCGGACCCGGTTCCCGCCCCGGGGGAACGCCGACCGCCCGGGGCTGTCTGGTGGCGCTCGGAGTGGTCGTCGCCCTGGTCGTCGGCGCCGTCGTGCTGACCAACGTGAACGACGACGACGGTCCCGAGGCCGCCCCGCGGCCCGCTCCCTCGTTCAGCGCCAGTGTCTGGTCGCCGTCGCCCGATCCCACCCCGCCGCCCGTGGTGAGCACCCCGACCCCGCCGGAAACGCCGGCCGACACGGCGGCGACGCCCTCCGAGGAGCCGGCCCCCACCCCGTTCGACCGGGGCACCTGCCTCAACGGCACCCTGCCGGACTCGACGACCGCGCAGCGGGTCACCGGCGTCGAGGAGGTCTCCTGCTCGGCGTCCGACGCGCACTACCGGGTGATCGAGAGCATCCCGCTGACTTCGGACCTGGACCGCTGCAACGACAATCCGAAGACCGAGTACGCCTTCTCCTACCGCTACACCCGCAACGGGATCCCCATCAACGAGTACGTGTACTGCCTCGTCGGCATCGGCTCGTACGGCCGCTGAGCGGCGGGGTGCGGCTCAGCCCTCCAGCAGGTTCCCCATCCACTCCTCGACCCCCGCCACCGTGCGCGGCAGGGCGCCCGACATCAGCCGGGCGCCCTCGGCGGTGATCACCAGGTCGTCCTCGATGCGGACGCCGATCCCGCGCAGTTCGGGCGGGAGGGTCTCGTCGTCGCTCTGGAGGTAGAGGCCCGGCTCGACCGTGAGGACCTGCCCCTCCTCCAGTACCCCGTCCAGGTAGGTGTCCGCCCGGGCCTTGGCGCAGTCGTGCAGGTCCAGCCCCAGCATGTGCCCGCTGCTGCACAGCGTGTACCGGCGGTGCAGGTCGCCCTCCGCGTGCTTGAGCACGCCCCACTCGGCGAGCCCCTCGGCGATCACCCGCATCCCGGCCCGGTGGAAGTCGCGGAAGCTCGCGCCCGGCCGCAGCGCCGCCATGCCCGCGTCCTGGGCCGCGAGGACCAGCTCGTAGACCTGCCGCTGCACGGAGGAGAACCGTCCCGACAGCGGGAGGGTGCGGGTGACGTCCGCCGTGTAGAGGGTGTCGGTCTCCACGCCCCCGTCCAGCAGCAGGAGTTCGTCCCCGTTCAGCCGGCCGTCGTTGCGGATCCAGTGCAGGACGCACGCGTGCGCGCCCGACGCGGCGATCGTGTCGTACCCGGTGCCGTTGCCCTCGGCGCGGGCGCGGCGGTTGAAGACGCCCTCGATCCAGCGCTCCCCGCGCGGGTGGGCGAGGGCGCGCGGGAGGTCGCGTACGACGTCTTCGAAGCCCGTCGTCGTGTGGTCGACGGCCAGCTGTAGCTGGGCCACCTCCCACGCGTCCTTGACGAGGCGCAGCTCGGAGAGGGCCTGGGCGAGCTCGGGGTCCGTGGCCGCGTTGCGCCCGGTGGGGGCGGTGCGCCCGCCCGTCAGGTCGTCCAGGTGGGCGCAGCGGATGCCGGAGAGCTGCTCGGCCTCGGCCAGGGCGGGTCGGCGGCCGACCCAGAACTCCCCGTAGCGGCGGTCGCGGTAGAACTCCTCGTTGCCGTCCGCGCGCGGTGAGCGGGGGCGCAGGTAGAGGACGGCCTCGTGGGTGTGCGGACCGGCGGGCTCCATGACGAGGACGTGGCCGGCCTGGTCCTCGCCGGTGAGCCCGGTCAGCCAGGCGTACGCGCTGTGCGGGCGGAAGCGGTAGTCGCAGTCGTTGCTGCGCACCTTCAGCTCTCCGGCCGGGATCACGAGCCGCTCGCCGGGGAAGCGGGCGGAGAGCCGGTCGCGGCGGGCCGGAGTGACGGCGCGGGCGGGCGCGGGGGCGGGGGCGGAGGTGCCGGCGGCGGCGTCAGCGGCACCGAACGGGGACGAGGCCGGGGGCGAGGCCGCGGACGAAAGCGGGGTCGCAGCCGCCCAGTTCGTCGCCATGAAACGGGACAACTCCGCGGACACCGGCAGGTCGTGGCTGCTGGTGTTGAGCCTCGCGGCGGGGCGGGAGGGGGTGTCGGGCACGGGGGCTCCCTCAAGAAGACGCGAACTGGTGGGTGCACAGGTCTTGTCAGTGCAATTTCACATTACTATGTTACAGCTCACACCGCGGCACATTAACCCTCGTCAAACGCCGCGTGACGCAGGGCAGTTCACGCACCACTTCCCCACCCCCCTCCCAGCAGGAGTACTTGGTGTCCCAGCACAGAGCCGTGCGTTCATCCCTCCTCTCCGCCGCCGTCGCGGTCACCCTCCTCGCCACCGCGGGCCAGGCCGTGACCCAGGCCGCCGATACCGGAGCCGGGGCGAGCGTTCAGGGCGTTACCGCTCCCGGTACCTTCACCGCGGGCGCCGATGGCGCCCAGGGCGCGAACCCGTTCGACGAGGTCGACCACCTCGCCGACGCGCCGAAGACGGACCCCGCCCCCGCCCCGGCCCCCGGCGGCCAGGCCGTCGCCGACGGCAAGGTCCCCGGCGCCGTGACCGCGCCCGACGCCGTGGCCACCGCGAAGAGCGGCAAGTCCGCCCCTGCCGCGCGGAGCACCGCCGCGGGCGTCCCTTGCACCCTCGACGGGATCACGAACCTCACCCCCGAGCAGCTCGCCGACTTCCTCGGCGACCAGGCCGTCACCGCCGACGGCTGCCTGCGGGGCCTCATCTGGACGTGGGACGCGCGCCTCGCGCCCGTCATGTCCGACGCCCACGTCCAGGCGGTCTCCCGCCGGATATCCTCGCTGGCCGCCGCCCACGACGGCCGCAACTCCTCCCGCCTGGAGGAGATGTTCACCTACCTGCACGCCGTGGCCTACCACGACTACTCGCGCACCGAGATCGACGTCACCGACGCCCCGACCGTCGACGCGATGCGCCGGGCCATCGCCGACTTCGCCGACGCCGCCCGCACCTTCGACGCCACCGCGACCAACGCCCGCACCCTGCGCGAGGCCCTCTACGCGGGCAGCGCCCCCGGCCTGCGCCAGCACCAGCTCGGCCCGATCAAGAAGGTCCTGGCCACCATGGACCCGTCGCACCCCGCGACGAACCTGGACACCACCTGGGCGGGCGCGGCGCTCGCCGCCCTCTCCGTCAACTACCTCGGCGTATACCCGGGCAACCAGGACGCCGCGTTCCAGGAGGCGGTGGCCGGCGACGCCGCGTACCGCGCGCTCTTCAAGGACTTCGCGACGTACACCCACCTCAAGGGCACCTCCAACGCCTGGGTGGCGCGCGACGCCCTCGGCGAGTACGGCCGCTTCGGCCAGATCGACAGCCTGAAGGCCGGCGTCGTCGCCGACCTCGGCGCGCTGCTGGGCCCGGTCAAGGCCGCCTTCGGCGACGGCAGCGAGCACTGGGCGAAGGTCGTCTCCTGGCTCAACTACTACGAGGCGTGCAAGCCGTACGGCGTGTGCAAGGAGGACATCGAGAAGCAGCTCTTCCCGAACACCTTCACCTACGACAACGGCGCCATCAAGGTCCGCACCGCCCTCGACCAGGCCACCGTCGACCAGCTCTACTACGCGAGCAAGCAGGTCAAGGCGCAGTTCCACCGCGTGCTCGGCACCGAGGAGCCGCTCGCCGGAGACGTCAACGCCACGCTGAACATCGTGCTCTACGCCTCCCGCGCGGACTACCAGAACTACCACCCGATCCTGACCGGCTACGGCACCAACAACGGCGGCATCTACATCGAGAACGGCGCCACCTTCTACACCTACCAGCGCCGCGTACCGCAGGACTCCTCCCTCACCCTGGAAGAGCTCTTCCGCCACGAGTACACGCACTACCTCAACGGCCGCTTCGCCGTCCCCGGCTTCTTCGGCGACAGTCCCTGGTACGACAACGACCGCACGACCGCGATGGACGAGGGCACCGCCGAGTTCTTCGACGGCGCGACCCGCGACAACGGCATCGCCGTACGCAAGTCCCTGGTCAAGAGCATCATCAGCGACACGGCCGGCGGCGGCCCGCGCATGACGGTGGACGAGCTGCTGCACGCCACGTACGACGGCGACGGCTTCCGCTTCTACAGCTACGCGGGCACCTTCTTCGAGTTCATGTGGACCGAACACCCCACGCTGCTCAAGGAGATGTACGGCTACCTGCGCGCCAACGACCCGGAGGGCTTCGACGCCTGGCGCCACCGCATGGGCGGCGACTCCTACCTTCAGCGCGACTACAACCGCTTCCTGGACGCCCAGATCGCCAAGGTGGACCAGCTGTACGTGCCGAACACCTCCTTCACCCCGAACGCGCAGCTGCGCGACGCGGCGCTCGAGAACGTGAAGTCCGCCTTCGCGACGGCGACGTACAACAATCCGGACTGCGTGGAGAACGGCGACCCCGGCAAGCGGCGCTTCACGTGTACCGGCCGGATCACCGCGAACCTGAAGAAGTGGCGCAACGACGACCAGAACTTCAAGGACATGTCCGAGACGGTCGACTACTTCCTCCTCGACCGGGCGGGCGCGGCCTCGAACAACCTGGCCGACATGAACTGCTCCTTCGGCCCGGTGGAGATCTGGACCAACCACGTGGCGGGGACCTCGGCCTACAGCTGTGAGGGTCCGCTGCGCAGCTGACCGCCGCGGGCCGGTCCGGTGCGGGGGCCGGCCCGTTCGTCGCGTCCGTCCTGGTCGTCCGGGGGACCTGTTCCCTCCCTAAAGAATGTGACATATTACTGTCGTGCCCAAGAGACAGCACCAGGCCTCCCTGGACGTCGTGATCATCGGCGCGGGCGTCGTCGGAGCCGCGTGCGCCTACTACGCCGCCCGCACCGGACTGCGCGTGGCCGTCGTCGACCGTGGCCCGGTCGCGGGCGGCACGACCGGCGCCGGCGAAGGCAATCTGCTCGTCTCCGACAAGGGACCCGGACCCGAGCTGGACCTGGCCCTGCTGTCGGCGGCCCTGTGGCGCGAGCTCGCCCGCGATCTCCCCCGGGAGATCGAGTACGAGGCCAAGGGCGGCCTGGTCGTCGCGGCCGACGAGGCCACCGTGAAGGCGCTACGGAGCTTCGCGGAGGGCCAGCGCGCCGCCGGGGTCGACGCGGTGGAGGTCGGGCCGGGCGAACTGCGCGAGCTGGAACCCCACTCGGCGCCGGACCTGGCGGGCGGTTTCCTCTACCCGCAGGACGCCCAGGTCCAGCCCGCGCAGGCTGCCGCCCGGCTGCTGTCGGCGTCGGGGGCGCGGGTGCACCTCGGCGAAGAGGTGACGGCCCTGCTGCGGGGTCCCGCGGGCGAGATCCGTGGAGTCCGTACGGCCCGCCGCGACCTCCTCGCCCCGGCGGTCGTCAACGCGGCCGGGACCTGGGGCGGGGCGGTGGCCGAACTGGCCGGGGTCACCCTGCCGGTGCTGCCCCGGCGGGGGTTCGTCCTGGTGACGGAACCGCTGCCGAGGGTGGTGCGGCACAAGGTCTACGCCGCGGACTACATCGCGGACGTGGCGAGCGGGTCGGCGGCCCTCCAGTCCTCGGCGGTGGTCGAGGGCACCCCGGCCGGGCCGGTCCTGATCGGGGCGACGCGCGAACGGGTGGGCTTCGACCGGTCGTTGTCGACCGAGGCGCTGCGGCGGCTCGCGGGGCAGGCGGCCGCGCTGTTCCCGGTCCTCGCGCAGGTCCGGGTACTGCGCACCTACCACGGCTTCCGACCGTACCTGCCGGACCACCTCCCGGCGATCGGCCCGGACCCCCGGGTCCCGGGCCTGCTGCACGCGTGCGGCCACGAGGGCGCGGGCATCGGCCTGGCCCCGGCGACGGGCCTCCTGATCGCCGGCGCCCTGACCGCCACCAACCCGCCCCTGGACCCGGCTCCCTTTGACCCTTCCCGCTTCTGACCCCGCATTCAAGCCCCGCCGGCGTTTGAGGCGCGGGGTCCGGGGCGGAGCCCCGGGGGTTCGGGCGCGGCCCGGGCTCTACGGGTCAGGGCGGAGCCCTGGGAACGGTGGAAGGGTGGGTAGGGGACAAGCCCCGCGGGGCGCCGGGCCGGTACGGCCCGGCCCCGTGGTGATCGTCAGGGACGGACCCGTACAGAGGAACGAGGAGAACGGACAACGATGAGCGAAGCGACGAGGGGACGGCGCAGGTCGCCCCGCGACCTGGTCGGCGGCGCCCCCGCCGAAACCTGGACCCTGAGCTTCGACGGCCGCGAACTGCCCGCGCAAGCCGGGCAGAGCATCGCCGCCGTCCTCTGGTCCGCCGGCATCCTCGCGTGGCGGACCACCCGGGAAGCCGCCGCCCCGCGCGGCGCGTTCTGCGGGATCGGCAGCTGCTACGACTGCCTCGTCACCGTCAACGGCCGCCCGAACCAACGCGCGTGCCTCGTCCCCGCCCGCCCCGGCGACCGCGTCACCACCCAGGAAGGCACCGGCCATGACGACCTCGCCGTCTGACCTCCCCACCGCCGGCCCCGCCGCGGAAGCCGGCCGCGCCCGCGGCTCCGCGCCCGTCGCGCTCGCCGTCGTCGGCGCCGGCC
>NZ_JAGGOW010000145.1 GCF_018614135.1 Streptomyces sp. ISL-66 | reverse complement strand
CTAAGCCACCAGCGGCAGCAGAACCCAGCAGCACCCGCACGACCACACCACCGCACGACCGCCCCCACCAGGCCCCGGCCGGCGCGGCGCGCGTGCGAAGGCCCCGGCGGCCGACCTCCCCAGGTCCGGCCACCGGGGCCTTCTGCTTCCCATCCCACAGGGACCGAGAAGCGGCGCAGCGGGTGACCGCTACAGCCGCTGGATTATGGTGCCCGTCGCCAGCGCGCCTCCCGCGCACATGGTGATCAGGGCGAATTCCTTGTCGCGCCGCTCCAGCTCGTGCAGGGCGGTGGTGATCAGCCGGGCTCCGGTGGCGCCGACGGGGTGGCCGAGCGCGATGCCCCCGCCGTTGACGTTGACCTTCTCCAGGTCCTGGTCGAAGACCTGGGCCCAGCTGAGCACGACCGAGGCGAAGGCCTCGTTGATCTCGACGAGGTCGATGTCCTTGAGGGACATCCCCGCCTTGCCCAGCACCGCGCGCGTCGCGTCGATGGGCCCGTCCAGGTGGAAGTGCGGGTCGGAGCCGACGAGCGTCTGGGCGACGATCCGGGCGCGCGGCCGCAGCTTGAGCGCACGCGCCATCTTGCGCGAGGCCCACATCACGGCGGCGGCGCCGTCGGAGATCTGCGAGGAGTTCCCGGCGGTGTGCACGGCGGTCGGCATGACCGGCTTCAGCCGGGCGAGCGCCTCCATGGAGGTGTCGCGCAGGCCCTCGTCCCGGTCGACCAGGCGCCACATGCCCTGGCCGGCGGCCTGCTCGGCCTCGGTGGTGGGCACCTGCACGGCGAAGGTCTCGCGCTTGAACCGCTCCTCGGCCCATGCGGCGGCGGCCCGCTGCTGGGACAGGACGCCCAGCGTGTCAACGTCCTCGCGGGTCAGGCCCCGGTGGCGGGCGATGCGCTCGGCGGCCTCGAACTGGTTCGGGAGGTCGACGTTCCACTCGTCCGGGAAGGGCTTGCCGGGGCCGTGCTTGGAACCGGAACCGAGCGGTACGCGGCTCATGGCCTCGACCCCGCAGGCGATGCCGATGTCCATGACTCCGCCGGAGATCATGTTGGCGACCATGTGGTTGGCCTGTTGCGAACTGCCGCACTGGCAGTCCACCGTGGTCGCGGCGGTCTCGTACGGCAGGCCCATGGCCAGCCAGGCGTTGCGGGCGGGGTTCATCGACTGCTCGCCGGCGTGGGTGACGGTGCCGCCGACGATCTGCTCGACGCAGTCGGGCTGGATGCCGGTGCGGGCGAGGAGCTCGCGGTAGGTCTCGCCGAGAAGGTAGGCGGGGTGAAGGTTGGCGAGTGCGCCCCCGCGCTTGCCGATGGGGGTGCGTACGGCTTCGACGATGACGGGTTCCGCGGCCATGAGCTCGTCCTCTCCTGCTCCTGCGTAGCGCGCAGCGCGCCTCGGCTGGGCGGGCGGGCCGTCCCGGCGCCCCGCCCGAACTAGTACGCGTTCTAGTTCTCCCCGCAGTCTTATGACCAGAACACCCGGTACGCAAGGGTCTTGCAGGCGGCTTACACGGTTTCCACACGCAGAAGTTCGCGCGAGGCCCCTTGTCACTTGTAGAACTCGTTACTACCTTCAAGCCAACTTCTGATGGGCCGTCAGACCTTGGAGTCGCCCGATGCCCTGCCCCGCGCTTCCCGAAGGCTTCGACGCCACCGACCCGGACCTGCTCCAGGACCGGGTCCCCTATCCCGAGTTCGCACAGTTGCGGCAGACGGCGCCCGTGTGGTGGTGCCCGCAGCGGCGGGGCATCACCGGTTTCGACGACGAGGGGTACTGGGCCGTCACCCGGCACGCGGACGTCAAGTACGTCTCCACGCACCCGGAGCTGTTCTCCTCCACGACGAACACGGCGATCATCCGCTTCAACGAGCACATCCAGCGCGAAGCGATAGATGCCCAGCGTCTGATCATGCTGAACATGGATCCGCCGGAACACACGCGCGTACGCCAGATCGTGCAGCGCGGATTCACCCCGCGGGCCATCCGCGGGCTGGAGGACGCCCTGCGCGACCGCGCCCGGAAGATCGTCGCGGAGGCTCTGGAGGCCTCGGCGGACGGCAGCTTCGACTTCGTCACCCAAGTGGCGTGCGAACTCCCGCTCCAGGCCATCGCCGAGCTGATCGGCGTACCGCAGGAGGACCGGTCCCGGATCTTCGACTGGTCGAACAAGATGATCGCGTACGACGACCCCGAGTACGCGATCACCGCGGAGGTCGGCGGCAACGCCGCGATGGAGCTCATCGGTTACGCGATGAACCTGTCGGCCGCCCGCAAGGAGTGCCCGGCCCAGGACATCGTCACGCAGCTGGTCGCGGCCGAGGGCCAGGGCAACCTGGGCTCCGACGAGTTCGGCTTCTTCGTGCTGCTGCTGGCGGTCGCGGGCAACGAGACCACGCGCAACGCCATCAGCCACGGCATGCACGCCTTCCTGACCCACCCCGAGCAGTGGGAGCTGTACAAGGCGACCCGCCCCTCGACGGCGGCCGAGGAGATCGTGCGCTGGGCCACCCCCGTGGTGTCCTTCCAGCGCACCGCCACCCAGGACACCGAACTGGGCGGGCAGAAGATCAAAGCGGGCGACCGGGTGGGGCTCTTCTACTCCTCCGCCAACCACGACCCCGAGGTCTTCGACAACCCCGAAGCCTTCGACATCACCCGCGACCCCAACCCGCACCTGGGCTTCGGCGGTGGCGGCCCGCACTTCTGCCTCGGCAAGTCGCTGGCCATCATGGAGATCGACCTGATGTTCAACGCGCTGGCCGACGCCCTGCCCGACCTGCACCTCGCCGGCGCGGGCCCGCGCCGGCTGCGCGCGGCCTGGCTGAACGGCATCAAGGAGCTGCGGGTCAGCCACGGCTGACCCGTTGTCCAGGACGGCAGGGGCCCCAACTCCCACGCCCGGCCCCTGCCGTCCCTCGGCCTTCGCGGCCGCCCGGTCGTCACCGGCGGTCGTCACCGGTTGGTCGTCGCGGGCGGTCGTAACCGGAAGGTCGCTACCGATCGATCGTCACCGTCGGTCGTCACCGTCGGTCGTTTCCGTCGGTCGTTACCGGTCGGTCGTTACCGTGTCGCCGCCGTCGGATCATTGCCTTGGCGGCGGGCCGGAACCAGACTGCCCGGATGAACCTTGAGGACCCCAGCGCCAGACGCTGGCAGCGGCTGCCGACCACATGGCGGCGGATGGCCGAACAGACCGGGTCCGAGCCCATGAGCCAAGGCGTCCTGGCGCTCATCGAGGCCGCCCGCGCGGAGCCGGAGCTGCGCCGGCTGTACCCGTACACGAGCCACTTCACCCTGTGGTTCAGCGCCTCCGAGGGCCATCCCTTCGCCGTGACCGCGCCCGCCGTCGAGCCGCTGCCCGACGGCCGCTTCCGCGTGCGCGGCCCCCGCCAGACCACCGTGCTCGGCGAGACCGACACGGCGGGTGCGGCGATCGCCCTCGTCGTGGCCCACCTGCCGGGCGAATAGGCCACGACCGTGCCCGCCCCGGGCCTCACGCCCGAAGGCCTGGACGCGGCTCGGACGGCTTGGACGCACTCAGACCCTTACGCCCGCGTGCGCTCCGACCCCGATCCGGACCCCGCCGGAACCCGTTCCGGCCGTCTGGGCCGCGGTACGGGCAATCCGGCGGGCACGGCGGCGCCCCGGGGGCCCGAGAGCACGTAGACGAGCCCGAAACCGGCACCGACGACCAGCGCGCCGCCGACCGCGTCGAGGATCCAGTGGTTGGCGGTGGCGACGATCGCGCACACCGTGATCGTCGGGTGCAGCGCCCCGAGCAGCTTCTGCCAGCCCTTCGGCGCGAGCGTGACGATCACGATCCCGCACCACAGCGACCAGCCGAAGTGCAGCGAAGGCATCGCCGCGTACTGGTTGGAGATGGCGGTCATGGCCCCGTAGCTCGGGTTCGCCAGGTCCTGCACCCCGTGCACGGTGTCGACGAAGCCCAGGCCGGGCATCAGGCGCGGCGGCGCGAGCGGGTAGAGCCAGAAGCCTATGAGGGCCAGGACGGTGGCCAGGCCGAGGGAGGCGCGGGCCCAGCGGTAGTCCTTGGGGCGGCGCCAGTACAGGACGGCCAGGATCGTCAGCGGGACCACGAAGTGGAAGGAGGTGTAGTAGAAGTTGAAGAACGCCTCCAGCCAGGGCGTCTTCGCCACGGCATGGTTCACGGCCAGCTCGATGTCGATGCCGAAGGCCTTCTCGATGCCGTGGATCTGGTTCCCGTTGCCCTCGGCGAGGCTGCGGCTGGTGGGCGCGGCGGCCCGGATGTGCGAGTAGAGCGAGTAGCCGACCCGTATCAGCAGCAGTTCCAGCAGCAGGTTGGGGCGCGAGAGCACGCGCCGCCAGAACGGCAGCAGCGGCACCCGCGCCCACCGGGCGGGCGCGGGCCGCCCGTAGGCCGTGGGGACGGGCTCGCGCCAGTACGGGGACGAGCGCGGCAGGAACGGCACGGCGCAGGCCGCCGCGAGGGCCGCGAGGAGCAGCACGTTGTCGCGTACGGGGGCCAGGGCGACCAGGTTGGGCAGCAGCACGTCGCTCGGCAGCGTCATGGCGAGGACCACGGCCACCGGCCACACGGGCCGGTCGGCGGCCCGCTTGCCGACCTTGCCGGCGACCGCGAGCAGCACCCACAGCAGCTGGTGGCGCCAGCCGGTCGGGGACACGGCGACGGCCACGCAGCCGGTGATGGCGACGGCGAGCAGCAGCTGTCCGTCATGGGCGTAGCGGGCGGCGCGGCGCAGGCCGAACCAGGCGACGGCGGCCGCGAGGGCGACGTAGAGCAGGATCTCGCCGGGGCCGGAGAGGCCGAGGCGCAGGAGCGCGCCGTGCACGGACTGGTTGGCGAGGCCGGCGGGGGCGCCGCCGAGGCCGGTGCCGGCCAGGTGCTCGACCCAGTACGTCCAGGAATCCTGCGGCATGGCCGCCCAGGACAGCGCGGTGGCGCCGGCGAAGGTCGCGCCGGCGGCGCGCGCGGTGGGCCTGCGCCCGGTCAGCCAGAGCAGCGCGACGAAGAGCAGCAGGGCGGGCTGGAGGGCGGCTGCGAGGCCGATCAGGAAACCGGACGGGCGGTCGCCCGGAACCCTGGACACGGCCAGCAGCACCAGCAGGACCGGCAGCACGGCGGTCTGGCCCGGCGAGGCGGCTTCGCGGACGGGCAGCGAGACCATCATGAGGGCGACCAGCACGGGCGCGGCCAGCAGCGCGGTGCGCCGGGGCACGGGATCGGGCAGGCCGCGCGCGGCGACGAGCCCGATGGCGGCGACGACCAGCAGGGTCACACAGGTCCAGGCCACCTCCAGGGAGGGCGCGGCGAGGCCGAGGAGCGGCTTGAGGACCAGCCCCGCGAAGGGGGTTCCGGTGAACTGCCCGTTCTCGTAGAGCAGACCCGGCAGGCTGCCCGGGGTGCCCGGGAGGTGGAAGTCGCTGAGCCACTCGCCCGGTGGCACGCGCAGCACCACGGCGGCCTGCCTGACGGCGAGCAGCCCTGCCAGCGCCCACAGCACGAGGCGTGCGGCCCCGAGCCTGCCCCCGCTACCGCCTATGACTCCGGCATGCCCGTTCGCACCACTGTGCTCCGCCGCGTTAGCCACGCCTCGCCGGCCTCCCGCCCTGTTGACCGCAACCCTGACTTTGCCTGGCTGCCGCGTTTGATACCGCGTTTCATACCGCGGGTTTCATACCGCGCGTTTCGTACCGCGCGCTTCATTTACCCGGACGACGATATCCCCCGCGCGATACCTAGGATGGCGGGCATGAGCATCGTGAAGATCAACGCCCTCACCGTCCCGGCCGAACAGCGGGAGGTCCTGGAGCAGCGGTTCGCCTCGCGGGCGGGGTCCGTGGAGGGTTCGGACGGGTTCGAATGGTTCGAGCTGCTGCGTCCCGTCGAGGGCACGGACCAGTACCTCGTGTACACGCGGTGGCGTTCCGAGGAGGACTTCCAGGCGTGGATGGAGGGCCCGATGAAGGCGGCCCACCAGGGTGGCGGCGCGGCGGGCGGCGGGGGCGGCGCAGAGCGGCCGAAGCCCGCCGCGACGGGGTCTTCGGTGTGGTCGTTCGAGGTCGTGCAGCAGGCTGCGCCCAAGCGGGCCTGAGCGCGGCAGCAGCTGCCGAGGGGCCCGGAGCGGACGCTCCGGGCCCCTCGGCAGCAACTACTGTCCCGCCGGCTGCCGACTGCCGGCTGCCGGCTGCTGGCCGCCGTCAGCTCCAGAAGGCGTCGGTCTCGTCGATGTCCTCGGTGCAGACGTCGAGGTCGCTGATCTTTCCGGCGACGATGGTGAAGAAGATTCCGTCGTGGATCTCGATTCCCCGGTCGCCGCGGTCCGCGCGCACTGTGTGGAAACTCATGACGTGACCGCGGCCGTCCGCGAGCAGTTTGCCCAGATCGATCCGGAACGTTCCGTTCGTCTCCTCGCCGAGCCGGCGGTAGAGGTCGAAGACGGCCTCCCGCCCCTTGTGGTGCCCGGAGATGAGGCTGGTGCCGGGAACGTGCTGGATGACGTCGGCCGTCATCATCGTGCTCAGCTTGTCCATGTCGCCTTGACCGAAGGCCTCATAGGCTCGACGGACCAGGCCACAGTCAGGATGCTCCGACATGACGGTTCACGCCCTTCATGTGCACGGTTGCCCCTTTTCCTATCATCGGCCCGTGCCTGTGGATATTCCAACGCGGGGTCGCTCCCTTCCGCTCCACAATGGCGCCATGACCAGCGATTCGATGAACACGACGACAGGCGGTACCTGGCGGGTCGCCCCCGAGGCGTTCACCACCCCGGACGCCACGCTGCTGCGCCGCGCGTACTACGCGGAGGTCGCCGGGCGGTACTGGAAGCGGTCCGTCACCGAGGCCGAGATCGACCAGGGGCTCCTGGACTTCCCGGACGACGGGCTGGCGGCGCCGACGGGCCGGTTCGTGGTCGGCCGGCTCGACGGACGGCCCTTGGCGTGCGGAGGCATACGCCTCCTGGACCCCGTCACCGCCGAGCTCACAAGGGTGTACGTGGACCCGCGCGCCCGCGGCACGGGCGGCGGGGCGGCCCTGCTCGAAGCCCTGGAGGAGGCGGGCCGCGCGCTGGGCGCCGAGCGCGTCCGGCTGGACACGCGGTCGGACCTGGTGGAGGCGCGCGCGTTGTACGCGCGGCACGGGTACGCGGAGATACCGGCCTACAGCGCGGGGCCGTACGCCGAGCACTGGTTCGAGAAGCCCCTGCCCTGACCGCCGGCCTCCACCGGACGACGGGAGCGCCGCGGGTCGGGGCCGACGTGTCGGCAGGTCGGCCGAGCCGCGGCCGGGATCAGCGCATCGAGTGGTCCCGGCGCGGTGAGGTGTCGTAGGGCTCCTCGGAGTCGGATCCGCAGAGCTCCCCGTTGATCTCCTCGACCAGCTTTGACAGGTCGGTGGGGCGGTCCGGGCTCCACCAGTCGCCGAGCAGTTCGGCGAGGGACTCCTCACGGGCGGCGGACAGCTCCAGCGCGCTCTGGCGGCCCTTCTCCGTCAGCACCAGCGACAGCCCGTCGCGGGTGGCCAGCCCGCGCTCCTCGATCTGGCGGGCCGCGTCCGTGATGGCCCTCATCGGCACCATGGTCCGCTCGACGAGCAGGGCGGGGTCGGCGGAGCCGTACTTCTTGATCCGCAGCAGCAGCCAACTGGAGGCGGGCAGCAGGTCGTAGCCGGCCTTCACGGTGATCTTCTCGTAGATGCGCTTGCGGCCCTGGAGGGTGCCCAGCACCGACAGGGCGCGGGCGACCTCCTCGCGGGAGGAGCGCTGGACCGGGTTCGAGGCGAGGGTCTCGGTGACATCGGGCGTCGTCACCGAGCCGCGCAGCTTGTCCTCCTTGAGGAACCAGGCCACCACGAAGGCCACCAGCACCACGGGCACGGCGTAGAGGAAGACGTCGGTGATGGCAGTGGAGTAGGCGTCCAGCACCGTCGGCCGCAGTTGCGGGGGAAGGGCGGCGATGGCGCGCGGGTCGGCCTCCAGCCGTGCCGCGTCCACCCCGGGCGGCAGCGGGATGCCGGCCAGTGCGGCCGCCAGCTTGTCGTCGAGCTGGTTGGTGAAGATCGTGCCGAAGATGGCGACGCCGAAGGAGGCGCCGATGGAGCGGAAGAAGGTGGCACCCGAGGTGGCGACGCCGAGGTCGGCGTAGCCGACCGAGTTCTGCACCACCAGCACGAGCACCTGCATGACCAGTCCGAGGCCGGCGCCGAAGACGAAGAAGTAGACGCTCATCTCCCAGGTGGAGCTGGTGCGGTGCAACTGGTGCAGGAGCACCAGCCCGATCGCGGTCAGGGCCGTGCCCGCGATCGGGAAGACCTTCCAGCGCCCGGTGCGGCTGACGATCTGGCCGGAGCCGGTGGAGGTGATCAGCATGCCGAGCACCATCGGCAGCATGTGCACGCCCGACATGGTCGGCGAGACCCCTTGGACGACCTGGAGGAAGGTCGGCAGGTAGACCATCGCCCCGAACATCGCGAAGCCCACGACGAAGCTGATCAGGGAGCAGAGGACGAAGGTGCGGATGCGGAACAGCTTGAGCGGGAGCACGGGCTCCAGGGCCCGCCGCTCGACGAGCACGAAGGCGATCAGCAGCACGAGGCCCAGTACGGCCAGCCCGATGATCTCGGGCGAGCTCCAGCCCCAGGTGCCGCCGAGGGAGGCCACGAGCACCAGGCAGGTGGCGACGGAGGCGATGAGGAAGGTGCCGAGGTAGTCGATGGTGTGCTTCTCGGCGCGCACCGGGATGTGCAGGCTGGCGGCGATGACGACGAGTGCGACGAGACCGATGGGGAGGTTGATGTAGAAGACCCAGCGCCACGACAAGTGGTCCACGAAGAGCCCGCCCAGCAGCGGTCCGAGCACGCTGGTCGCTCCGAAGACGGCGCCGAAGAGGCCCTGGTACTTGCCGCGTTCGCGGGGCGGGACGATGTCTCCGACGATCGCCATCGACAGCACCATCAGTCCACCGCCACCCAGGCCCTGCAGTGCGCGGAAGCCGATGAGCTGCGGCATGTTCTGCGCGAGTCCGCACAGGGCGGACCCGATCAGGAACAGCACGATGGCGTACTGGAAGAGCTTCTTGCGCCCGTACTGGTCGCCGAGCTTGCCCCACAGCGGCGTCGCGGCCGTCGACGCGAGCATGTAGGCCGTGACGACCCACGACAGGTGCGCCATGCCGCCGAGATCACTGACGATCGTCGGCAGTGCCGTCGACACGATCGTCTGGTCGAGTGCGGCGATCAGCAGTCCCAGCAGCAGCGCGCCGATCGAAACGAGCACGTCCCGCGAGGCGCGCTCGGCACCGGGCCCGGACTTCCTCGGGTCGGGCTCCGTCGCCATGTCCTGAACCATCGGCTCCTCCTCAGGCCTGATCGACTCCTCCATCCTGAGCGGTGTGTCCTGTTATGGCCTGTCGGGCGGTTGGGAGCGGGCCCGCGGGTCTGCATAATCGCAGGCAAGTGGCCAGGTGAGGGGTACTAGTGAGCGCTGAGCACTGTCCGGATTGCGACGCCGTCGGCGACGCCTGCCGATGCGATTCCCATTCGTTGCGCGTGCGCCCGTACGTGTCACTGCCCGACCCGGGGCAGTCGGCCGACCGGCCGCCGCAGGTCCGGATACCGCCGCACGCCCAGATGCCGCCGCCGCACGCCCACACCCCGCCGCAGGCACAGACCCCGGCGCAGGCCCAAGCCGCCCGGGCGCAGGCACAGACCCCGGCGTACGGAACGCCCGTGGTGTCCTGGCCGCCCGCGCCCGCGGCTGCGGCCCCGCCAGCGGCCGAGGAAACGATGCTGCTGCGCCCCGTCGCGGCGTACGAGGCGCGCCCGCCCCGCCGCACGCGTCCGCTCCTGGTGGCCGCCTGCGCGGTGGTCGCCTTCGGCGGGGCCGCCCTGGCCCTGACGGCCTTCTCGGGCTCCGACCAACCCGAGGTGACCCTCCTCGACGCGAAACCCTCCGCCCCGGTCATCAGCCTGGCCCAGGCGGCCCCCTCACAATCCTCCGCGAGCGCCAAGCCGAGCCCCTCCGCCTCCCGCTCCCCGAGCCCCTCCCGCACCCCTTCCCCGTCCGTGACCCCTTCGGCGACCCCGAGCCGCTCGTCCGCGCCCGCGGCCACCCCCGCTCCCTCCCCCACCACGAGCCGGCCTTCCAGCCCTCCGCCGAAGCCCCAGGGCCCCGTCCTGCGCTACGGGGACTCCGGCCCGGAGGTGGAGAAGCTCCAGCGCCTGCTCGCGGCGCAGGGGGTGTACTCGGGGAAGGCCGACGGCAAGTACGGCTCTCGCACGGAGAACGCGGTGTCGACGTTCCAGTGGCAGAACGGCATCGAGGGAGACGACTGGGGCGTCTACGGCCCGGAGACCCGCCGCGCCCTGGAGGGATAGAACACACTCCTTGCGGTGGCGCGGACCCGCTCCTGTTTTGTATGGTTCAGAAACAAAGTGGTTCCGTCCTCTCCCCTGACCGGTGGACGGAACCACTTGTTCTCTTTTCCCGCCCCGTCTGGAGCCCCGCCGATGCCGGCCAGCACCACCGCCCCCGCCGTTCTGACCGCCAAGGCCCTCCTGCTGGACATGGACGGCACCCTCGTCAATTCCGACGCGGCGGTCGAGCGCTGCTGGCGCGACTGGGCCGTCGCCCACGGCCTGGACCCGCGGGAGACCCTCAAGGTGGTCCACGGCCGCCAGGGCTACGCCACGATGGCGATCCTCCTGCCGGACCGCCCGATGGCGGAGAACCTCGCCGAGAACGCGGTGATGCTCGCCCGCGAGACCGCCGACACCGAAGGCGTGGTCCCGGTCGGCGGGGCTCCCGAGTTCATGGCCTCCATCGGCTCCCTCCCGCACGCCCTGGTCACCTCCGCGGACGCGGCCCTGGCAACGGCCCGGATGAGCGCCGCGGCCCTGCCGATGCCCGAGGTCCGGGTCACCGCCGAATCCGTGCAGGCCAGCAAGCCCCACCCCGAGGGCTTCCTGAAGGGCGCCGCCGCCCTCGGCGTCGACCCCGCGGACTGCATCGTCTTCGAGGACTCGGCCGCCGGCATCGCCGCCGGGCAAGCCGCGGGCATGCGCGTGATCGGCGTCGGCCCGCGCGCCGCCGCCCACGCCCCCACGGCCCACGTGCTCGACCTGACGGAGATCACCGTCACCGCCGACACCGACGGCTCCATCACCCTCACGCTCCGGTCGGCCTGATCCCGGGCCCGCTCGGCCCCGGCCGGGCGGCTCAGGCGGGCGGGGCGGGGCGGCTCAGGCGCGCCGGGCGGACGCGCCGAGCGCGCCGACCGGGCGGCCGCCCCTCAGGCGACGCAGAACTCGTTGCCCTCAGGGTCCTGTAGCACCACGGCGTAGAAGCCCTCCGGCTCGTCCATGACCCGCAGCACGGTCGCGCCCGCGGCCGTGAGCTGCCCGACCTTCTCGTCGATCCGCCGGGTCCGGACCTGCACCGGGGCGTCGCTGCCGCCGCCGACCTTCAGGTCCAGGTGCACCCGGTTCTTGCCGGCCTTCGCCTCGGGGACCTGCTGGAACCACACTCGCGGCCCCAGCCCCTTCGGGTCGACGATCGACTCCGGGCTCTCCCCCGCCCCCTCGGGCAGTTCCTCTTCGGGCACCCCCAAGTCCTGCCAGTACGCACGCCAGGTGGGCTGCCCGCCGGGCGGAAGTTCCGGCGCGTATCCCAGCGCCCGGCTCCAGAAGGCCACCATCAGCCGCGGGTCCGCACAGTCGATTGTCAGTTGCAAGGTCGGCTCCATCCCCGCAGCGTCCCAGACACCTCTGACATCGGGCGGCGAGGCGGCACGTCGGGAGGTGGCGGGGCGGCGACCCGCCGCCCCGCCACCTCCATCAGGCGACGGCCTCGTACAGCGAGAACACGGCGAGCGCCGCCATCACGGCGGCAGCGATCTTGGTGATCAGGTTCAGCGGCACGTACTTCATCAGCGTCCGCCCGCCCAGGATCCCGATCCCCGCCACGGCCCACAGGGCGAGCACCGCACCGAGGCCGACCGAGAGGGGGTCGTCGTACCGCGCGGCGAGGTTCGCGGTCATGATCTGCGTCAGATCACCGAACTCGGCGACCAGGATCAACATGAAGCCTGCCCCCGAGACCTTCCAGAAGGACTGGTCGGCGGGCGCCTTGACCTCGTCCTCCCCCTCGCTCCTCTTGAGGAGGAGCATCGCCGCGCCCCCGAGGAACAGGACGCCCACGACGGCCTGCACCAGCCGGTGCGGCAGCAGGGTGAGCACGCTGCCGGCGGCGATGGCGAGGACCACGTGCACGGCGAAGGCGGCGGCCACGCCGACGAAGACGTACGAGGCGCGGTAGCGGGTGCCGAGCATCAGGCCGGCCAGGGCCGTCTTGTCGGGGAGTTCGGCGAGGAAGACGACGCCGAAGGCGATCGCCATCACGGTGAAGCTGAACACGGAGCGGAACCTCTATCGGTCGGCCAGGACGCCGTCGGTACCGAGAGACCAAGTCCGGAAGGGGATCACGGGTCGCTTCGGCTCGGCGGCGCCCTGGAATACGTACGCGAACATACGCGCAGGACACTGCGGCCGAAGGTCTCGCTGGCCGACCCCGCGCACACGCGCCCGCGATCTGCCTCCGGGCGCCGGCTGGTGTGACCCAGCAGTATGTCGACGGTCCGGCAAAGAGCTACTCCCCTTCTGCTCCTCCAGGGTACGCGACGTCTCCAGGCCTCCCGCAAGGGCCTTTGGGCCCCCGTCGGCACCCCGTCGGCACCCCGTCGACACCAGGCCGGCCGGGGCGGCCCGCGGCGGCTCGTTCGCAACCCCTCCCGCGGCCCCAACCGGATTCTCAACTTCCGTTAAATCCAGGTAAGTTCCGGACCTCGCCATGACATGCCCATGTCGTCACACTGTCACCTGACGCCCACTCCCTCGAAACCCGGCGCGGTCACGATGGCGGCGCCCCACGGCGTTTCCCGCCCCCCGCCCATCCCCACCCCCGCCTCCACCCCCACCCAGGAGCCCCTCATGTTCTTCACGCCCTCCGTCTACGCGCGTCGACTTAGCATGCTCGCCTCAATGGTCGTTGCCGCCTCCCTCACCACCCTCCTCGCCGCCCCCGCCGCCTCCGCCGCCCCTCCCGCCCCCATCAGCGCGGCGGCCGCCCGCTCCTACCTCGCCACGGTCACTCCGAAGACCGAGGGCAGCACCAGCGGGTACAGCCGGGACCTCTTCCCCCACTGGAGCACCGTCTCCGGCACCTGCAACACCCGCGAGACCGTCCTGAAGCGCGACGGCTCGGGCGTCGTCCAGGACTCCGCCTGCGCGGCGGTGAGCGGCAGCTGGTTCTCCGAGTACGACGGCGCCACCTGGACCGCCGCCTCCGATCTCGACATCGACCACGTCGTCCCGCTCGCCGAAGCCTGGCGCTCCGGCGCCAATTCCTGGACCACCACCAAGCGTCAGCAGTTCGCCAACGACCTCACCCGCCCGCAGCTCATAGCGGTCACGGACAACGTCAACCAGGCCAAGGGCGACCTCGACCCCGGCAAGTGGCTGCCCTCGCGCACCGCCTACCGCTGTACGTACGCGCGGATGTGGGTCAACGTGAAGCAGTACTGGGACCTGAGCATGGACTCGACGGAGAAGACGGCCCTGGTCAACATCCTCAACGGCTGCTGACCGACGCCCGGACACGCCCGCTCCGCCTCCACCCCTGGCCAAGGATCTTTCCCCCGCCAGGGGGAGGTGGAGCGCCCCCTCCCCGTCGTACCGTGATCACAGAGTCGGCGGTCTCGCCCGAGGACCGGCGATCACTAGTCAACGCCACACCGCAGGAGGGGGAGTTGCATGGCCGCGATGCGTCTGGGACCACTGCTGCGCTACGTCGACTGGGACAGGGGCGACTGCGCCACGATATGGATCGAGGCGGACCGCCCCTGCACCGCCGAGGTGCGCTGCGCCGACGGCTCCGGCGGCAGCGTCCGTACCTTCCAGGTCGCCGGCCACCACTACGCCCTGATCCCCGTCACCGGCCTGACCCCCGGCTCCACCACGGCGTACGAGGTCCTGCTCGACGACGTCCGCGTCTGGCCGCTCCCCGACAGCCCCTTCCCTGCGAGCACCATCACCACGCCCTCGACCCCCCGCTCCCAGCCCACCCTCCGCATCACCTTCGGCTCCTGCCGCCAGGCCGCCCCGCCCGCCGGCCGGCGCGGACCGCACGGGCCCGACGCGCTCGACACCCTCGCCGCCCGACTGGCCGCCGGCGGGGACGCGGACGAGCGGCCCGACGTCCTGCTCCTCCTCGGCGACCAGGTGTACGCGGACCAGCTGTCGCGGCCCACCCGCCAGTGGCTCGCGGCCCGCCGGGACCTCCGTGAGGCCCCCGGCGCGCAGGTAGCCGACTTCGAGGAGTACACCCGGCTCTACTACGAGTCCTGGCTCGACCCGGAGGTCCGCTGGCTCCTCTCCACCGTCCCCAGCCTGCACATATTCGACGACCACGACGTCATCGACGACTGGAACACCAGCGCCGCGTGGCTGGCGGAGATGCGCGCCACCCCGTGGTGGCAGGAGCGAGTGCTCAGCGGACTGATGTCGTACTGGGTGTACCAGCACCTCGGCAACCTCTCCCCCGCCGAGCTCGCGGCCGACCCGTTGTACGAAGCGGTCCGCCAGACCCCCGACGGCACCGACGCACTCCGGGCCTTCGCCGCCGCGGCGGACGCCGACCCGGCCACCGTCCGCTGGAGCTACCGCCGCGACTTCGGCCGGTCCCGCTTGCTGATGGTGGACACCCGGGCCGCCCGGGTGCTCGCCGAAGACGGCCGGGCCATGCTCGACCCGGCGGAGCATCAGTGGCTCCGGGACAACGCCCTGGCCGGGCACGGCGGTTACGACCACCTCCTCATCGGGTCGTCGCTGCCCTGGCTGATGCCGCCGCTCGTCCACGACGCGGAAGTGTGGAATTCCGCTCTGTGCCGCGGGGAGCGCGGCCCGCGGTGGGCCAGGATCGGGGAGAACCTGCGGCGGCGCAGCGACCTGGAGCACTGGGCGGCGTTCCCGGCCTCGTTCGCGGCGCTCAGCGACCTGATCGAGGAAGTGGGCACGGGCCCGCGGGCCCCGGCGACGGTGTGCGTGCTCTCTGGCGACGTGCACCACGCGTATGTGGCCGAGCCCCGAATACCCAGTACGGCCCGGGTTTTTCAGCTGACGTGCTCGCCCGTGCACAACTCCATCCACACGGCGGTGAAGTGGGGCTTCCGGCTGGGCTGGTCCCGGTGGGGCCGGTGGCTGGGCCGCGGCTTCTCCCGGCACGGCCGGACGGGCCGCCCCCCGCTGAGCTGGCGGCGTACGGGCGGCCCGTGGTTCGGCAACCAGCTCATGACGCTCGCCCTGTCGGGCCGCTCCGCGCGGCTCCGCCTGGACCAAGCCCGCAAGGGCCCCCGCCTGGTGACGGTCCTGGACCGGGAACTCACGGCCCCGCGCTAGTGTCCTGAGTCTCGGAAAGTCCATAGAAGTATGCTGATCTCATGGCACGCATGGGACGGCCGACGGCCGAGGTGGTTCTGACCGACGACGAGCG
>NZ_JAGGOW010000144.1 GCF_018614135.1 Streptomyces sp. ISL-66 | reverse complement strand
GCAATCCACCATCCGCGCCCCGTCCGGCACACGCGCTTCGGACAGCCGCCGGGCTGCCGGGTGTTCGACCCGCCGAACGACCGCCGGACGGCCCGCCGGACGGGTCGCCGGACGGGTCGCTCCGTGGGAGTCGCTACATAAGAGGAGTCAGGAAGCGGCGCAGCGCCTCCTCGTATCCGGCCGCGGCCACCGCGTGCCGTTCCCGGCGCGGGCCCACCAGGCCGAAGCCGCCCCGGGCGCCGGCCCGGGCCGGGCCCCGCGCCGGGGCCCCCGCCGAAGCCGAAGCGGCGGCCGGAGCCGCGGCCGAAGCCCTTCTCGAGCCGCTCATCGTGCTCCTCCCAGCGGCAGCGAGGCCAGCAGCCCCGGTACCTGCTCCCGGTCCAGCCGTACCAGCCCGGCCTTCACGCCCCGGGCCGTCTGTTCCAATCCGCGCCGCGCGGCCACGAGTTCCTCGTCGCTGCGCCCGGTGACCCGGACGTGACCCGTCAGGGTGATCTCGTGCCGCTCGGCCGGGGTCATCGTCAGGCTGAAGTTCGTCGCGAGGGCGGGCAGCGAGGTCAGCAGCGCCACGAACTGCGGCAGCGCCGCCCCGGCGCCGCCGCCCAGCTGCGGCCAGCGGCTGATCCAGTAGGTGGTGTGCCGGCGGTCGTCGCAGCGCCAGGTCCGCGGGGTCTCCTCGGTGCGCCGCCCGGTGGCGGCCGAGCGCCCGGCCTGGGTGATGGCCATCGGGTTGGCGCACGAGGAAGTGGCCAGCGCGCCCGTCAGTTCCTGTTCCGTCAGCACGGTCGCCTGGAAACCGGCGCCCGCCAGCCGGCTCGCCAACTGGTCGGCCACCCGCACCAGACATCGCTGCGCGCCCGTCAGCCCGCCGCCGCGCGCGGTGACCGCCTCGGGGCACAGCTCGGGATCCAGCTTGAGTGCGATCCAGGTGATCCGCACCGCCGGGCTTCCCGTCATGGCTTGCAGCGGGGCGTAGTTGCGCGTGGCCATCGACTGGGCCGGCAGGTGCGGGGCCGGCGCCGGCTGGGTGTGCTGCACCAGCTGCGCGGACTCCAGCCGGATGCCGTCCACTTCGAGCACGTCCCGTACGAGGCCCAGCGGCAGGGGCCGTGCCCCCCGGTCGGGCCGCAGCGCGGTGGCCTCCATGTCGACCTGGACCACGGCGGTCAGGAAGGTGCCGTCGCCGACCATTCCGACGGGCCGCCGGTCCCGGCCGCGCTCGCGCTCCCGCTCGCTGAACGTCAGGGTCCGCAGCGCCGGATCGGCCTCGACCAGCGGGGCCAGCCCCGGCTCGGTGCCCGCCGGTACGGCGGTGGCGGCGGCCCGGCGGCGGCGCGAGCGCAGGGCGAGGGCACCGCTGATCCACTCGGGCAGCGAGCGCCGGTGCCTGCGTACGACCGCGAGGATCACGAGGACGAGCGCGAGCACGCCCGCGGGGACGAGCAGCAGCGGTTCCACGACCCAGGCCACCAGCAGTGCGGCCGCGGCGACTTGGAGGAGTACGAGTTGTTGCAGTCGGAACGGACCGAACCGCCCCGGGCTGGACTTCGGATACGGCGTCACACCGGCGCGCGCGGGTGCGGACGCTCCGGTCCGCGGCCTGACGGCAGTGGCCATCTCTCGCGCACCTCCCCTTTCAGGGGCTCGGCCCCGTGAGCCCGGCGCCACGCGCGACAGCCGGCCGCTTGACCCCGGAATCTCCCCAATCCGCCCCAACACCCCTTGTTTCCCCCGGCCCGGAAGGCGTGGAGCGGCTGCCTCACCCTACCCGGCCCGCGCGCACCCTCCGCCAGCAGGCATAGTAGGTGGCCGGTCGGACGAAAGAGGCCCGGAGACCGTATGCACCGACGGGCCGGGCGGGGAGAAGCAGGCGGCCATGGCATCACGACGTGACGAGCTCAACGCGTACACCTTTGCGAAGCGACGCACGGTGGCCGCGTTCCTTCAGCCTTCCGCGACCGGGACCGAGGAGGGCGCGCCGCGGCCGCTGCGCGCCGTACTGCCCGGCGTGGTGATGGCGGCGGTCGTCCTGGCGGCCTTCGGAGCCTGGGGAATGTTCAAGCCTACGGCGCCCAAGGGCTGGGACGCCCCGGGCGCACAGGTCATCGTGGGCAAGCAGTCGACGACCCGGTACGTGGTCCTGACGACCAAGGTCGACGGCAAGGACCAGACGCGGCTGCACCCGGTGCTGAACCTGGCCTCGGCGCGGCTCCTGCTCGACCCCGCCAAGGCCAAGGTCGTCCAGGTCGAGGACAAGGTGCTCGATGCGGGCAAGCTGCCGCGCGGTCCCATCATCGGCATCCCCTACGCCCCCGACCGGCTGCCGGCGCCCGCCGACGCGGCCAAGGCCAAGCGCTGGGCCGTGTGCCAGCAGCCGGGCGGCAACGGCCGGGGCGTGCAGACCGCCACCTTCGTCCTCGCCGACCGCGAGGCGAAGCTGATGGACGACGGGCGCCGGCTCTCCGAGACCCAGGCGCTGTACGTCCAGAGCACCGGCCCGTCCAAGGGCAGGTACCTGATCGACGCGGCGGGCATGAAGTACCGGTTCCCCGAGGACTCCGCGGACGCGAGCACGATGACCAACGCCCTGGTCGGCGGCAGCGCCGTCCCGCAGCCGGTCACCGACGAGTGGCTGGCCACCCTCGACTCCGGCGAGGACCTGGCCTTCCCGCAGCTGCCCGGTGGGGCCAAGTCCGGGACGGCCGCCGGGGTCAAGGGACTGGCCAGCGCGGACGACAAGGTCGGCATGGTGCTGATGGCCATGACCGGCTCCGGCACGCAGCACTACCTGGTCCTGCCCGGCAAGGTGGTGCCCGTCTCCGACTTCGTCGCCTGGCTGATGATCTCCTCGCCCGCGACCGACGGGCTGGACATGCACGGCAAGCCCCGCGAGGTGGACCTCCAGTCCATCAACCCGGATCCCGTCCCCTTCAAGGGCGACACGAAGTGGCCGCAGAAGAAGACCGACCGGATCAACGAGGTCCGCGCGGCGGGCGCCGCGACCACCGGGGCCGAGGGCGACCGCGACACCGTCTGCAGCGTCCTGCGCTCGGTCGACGCCCAGGGCAACCAGACGCTGAGCACCTGGGCCGGCACGGGCTTCCCCGTCGACATCACCGCCAGCGGCACGAGCGCCTACGTCACCCCGGGCACGGGCCTGCTCTACACCCAGGCCCAGGGCCGCCAGACCACCGCCGGCGGCGCCCTGTTCCTGGTCACCGACACCGGCCTGCGGTACGCGGTCCAGGCCAACGGCGACAGCGACGCGGCCCAGCCCTCGCCCGGAGCGAGCGCGAGCGCGTCGCCGGGAGCGGCCTCCGCCTCCGGCCAGAGCGGCCCGTCCACCTCCGACGGCCGTCCGGCGCCGAGCCAGGCGCAGGCCCGGCTCGGCTACGCGAGCGTGGTCCCGGTGACCGTGCCCATCGCGTGGTCGGAGTTCCTCTCCAAGGGGCCCCGCCTGGACAGCAACTCCGCCCGCCAGCCCCAGGGTTCGTGATGGGCGCCGCCTCCCGGCCGACGGCCCCGAAGCCCGCCGTCGCCGCGCTGCTCGCGGCCGCCGCCCTCGCCCTGGCCGCCGCGCCGCCGCAGTCCCCGTACGAGGACCCGTACGGGAGCCCGAGCGAGGCCCCGTACGCGGCCGCGGGCGCGGCCGCGGGTCAGGCACCGCACGCGCTGCGTCCCGCCGGCGCGGGCGAGTGCACCTTCCCCATGAAGAAGCAGATAGAGGACCGTCCCTGGGCGCTCCAGCGGCTGCTGCTCGACGAGCTCTGGGCGCAGACCAAGGGCCGGACGGCCGACGGCAAGAGCGTGCGCGTCGCCGTCATCGACACCGGGGTCGACCGGGTGAACCCCCAGCTCAGCGACGCCATCGACATCGGGTCCGGACAGGACCTCCTCGATCCCAAGGGCGACGGAACCAACGACACCGTCGGGCACGGCACCAAGGTCGCAGGGCTGATCGCGGGCCGGCCGAAGCCCGGTACCGGCTTCGTGGGCATCGCCCCCGAGGCCACGATCATCCCGATCCGGCAGAACGACGGGCAGGGCAACGGCAACGCCGAGTCCCTGAGCACCGCCATCGACCACGCGGTGGCCAAGGGCGCCCAGATCATCAACATCTCGCAGGACACCGACGTACCGCTCAGCCAGGACTCCAAGCTCGGCCAGGCGGTCAAGAAGGCCATCGAGGCGAACGTGGTGGTCATCGCCTCGGCGGGCAACGACGGCCTGACCGGCCAGAAGCGCGCCACCTACCCGGCGGCCTTCCCCGGCGTCCTGGCGGTGGGCTCCTCGGACCGCAACAACGAGCGCGCCGCCTTCTCCCAGCCCGGCTCCTTCGTCGGGATCGCGGCCCCCGGCGTGGACATGGTCTCCACCGTCCCCGGCTTCGGCCAGTGCGTGGACAACGGCACCAGTTTCTCCGCGCCCTACGTCGCGGGCGTCGCGGCCCTGGTGCGGGCCAAGCACCCGCAGTGGTCCGCCCAGCAAGTGGTCTGGCAGCTCCAGAACACCGCCGAGCGCTCCGTCAACGGCCACGACGACTACGTCGGCTGGGGCGTGGTCGACCCGGTCCGCGCCCTGACCCAGGACCACGAGACCCCCAAGGCCCCCGTCCCCGACCAGGGCCCGCCCCCGGCGGCGGCTCCGCAGCCCGCCGCGATGCGGACGGGCGAGACGGCGCGGGAGCGGGACGAGCGCCTGGCAACGTACGCGCTGGGGATCGGCGGCGTGCTCATCGCCGTGATCGCCGGGGCCGCGACGGTGGTCCGGGAGGCCCGGAACCGAAGGCGCCGTTTGCAGTGAACGCGTGCGGTTCGTCGACCCGGGTCAAACAGCTGTGTTGGGTCAGGACGATGAACTGACTACAGTGATCGAAGGCTTCACGACTGTGATCGGGGATGTGGCGTGAGGCGGAGGGGGAGCTCCGGGGGCGCGTGGCTGAAAACCGCCCTCCTGAGCTGCTGCTCCGCTGCACGATCCACCGGTTCTGTCTGGTGAATTGAGAAATGAGGAGCTTCGGATGACCAATAATTTCGGCCTTGCTGACGACCCGGTCAAGCAAGCGATGAACAAGATTTCGGAGACCGCCGACAGCGTCACCCGGCAGTCCCGAGAGCTGGCGGACATCCTCGCCACCGTCAGCGCCGGCTGGACCGGTGTGGGTGCGTCGGGGTTCACCTCCGCGCAGACGGTCGTCAACGAGGACCACGACGAGATCCGCCGCCTGCTCGGCGTTCTGCACAACGCGGTCTCGCAGACCAAGAACCTGAGCAACGCGCAGGACGACGACGTGGTCACGGCGTTCCAGGCGGTCAAGGCCTCCAGCGGCGGCGGCAACACCTCCGCCCTCAACGGGATCTGACCCGTTTCCTCGAACCACCCGCCCCGCACCGTGCGAAGGAGAAGAAGATGACCGCGAACGACGGGCACACCAAGGTCCGGTATGAGAGCGTCCAGGTGATGGCGGACCGCATCCGCATCGTCTCGAACAACATCAAGAAGGACCTCGACGAGATGGGTGCGGCCCTGACGGTCGTCACCGACACCTGGGACGGCGAGGCGCACGCCCAGTACATCGAGCTGCAGCGCAAGTACAACGGCAAGGCCGACCACATGCGCGCCACGCTGCGCCAGGTCGCCGACCTCATCGAGCGCGGCAAGAACGACTACCGCGCCACCGACGTGAAGGCCTCGCGCCTGTTCACCGAGGCCTACTGAGCAACGCGGCACGTCACGCGCCACTTGGTACGAGAAGGGGGCGCGCCCGATGCGGGCGCGCCCCCTTCACCATGCCCCGGCAGGGGCGGCCCGAGCCGTACGCCGCCTAGCGCGGACCCCGGTCCAGGTCGAACTCCCCGTCCCTGGCGCCGAGTACGAACGCCTCCCACTCGGCCGCGGTGTAGCGCAGCACGGTGTCCCGGTCCAGCGAGGACCGCATCGCCACCGCTCCCTCGGGCAGCCGGGCGATCTCGACCCGCTCCTCGTCCGGGTCGGTCCCGGGCGGGCCCTCCCACTCGACGCCGCTGATGTCGAGCGCGTACAGCTCGTCCTTCTCCTGCTGAGTGCCCATGAGCGGCCTCTCCTTCGGTGGTGCGGTCGCTGCCGATTATCGGGGGCGGGCGGCCGCGCGCGGGAGTTTTTGGCCAACCCTTCCGCACCGCCGCCCGGCCGCCACCCCGCCCCAGCCCCTACATGCCCTGCATCCGGCCGATCTGGATCAGGGAGGTCCCGCGCTTGCGCGAGACGAACGAGGCCCGGCCCGGCGGCATCGGACGCGGCCGGACGGACCCGACCAGGTCGCCCTCGGACGGATCTCCGGACAGCACCACGCCCTGCGCGCCCAGCTCCTTGATCCGCTGCATGAACGGCTCGTAGAGGGCGCGCGAGGCGCCCGCCGAGCTGCGCGCGATGACGAACCGGACGCCCGTGTCCCGCGCGAACGGCAGGAACTCCACCAGCTGCGCCAGCGGGTTGCCCTGGCTCGTGGCCACCAGGTCGAAGTCGTCGATGATGATGAACACGTCGGGGCCCGTCCACCAGCTGCGGTCGCGCAGCTGCTGCGGGGTGACGTCCTGCGGCGGCTGCCGCCGCGCGAACACCCCGGCCAGCGCCTCCATGTGCATCTGCAGGGAGCTCGCCATCGGCGCGTACTCCAGCATGTGCTCCTCCGGCAGCGCCCCGAGCAGGCTGCGCCGGTAGTCGCCGACCACGAGCCGGGCCCGGTCCGGGCTGTAGCGCTCCGCGATCCGCTGGGCGATGAGCCGCAGCAGGTTCGTCTTGCCCGACTCGCTCTCGCCGAACACGAGGAGGAACGGGTCGGTCTCGAAGTCGACGAACACCGGCTCCAGTTCGGTCTCGTCGATGCCGATCGCGATGCCGCGACCCGGGTGCTCCCCGCCCTTGGGCAGCTGGTCGGCGTGGAGCAGCCGCGGCAGCAGCCGTACGCCGGGAGCCGCCTGGCCCGCCCAGTTCTGCTTGACGGCCGCCACGAAGGCCGCGGTGGCCTCCGACAGGTCGTCCGCCGCGTGCGAGCCGTCGACGCGCGGCAGCGCGCCCAGGAAGTGCAGCTTCTCCGCCACCTGGCCGCGGCCGGGCATGCCCGTCGGGACGTTCGCCGCGACCTTGCGGTCGAACTCGGAGTCCATGACGTCACCGAGGCGCAGCTCCAGCCGGCTGAGCATCTGGTCCTTCAGCGCGGCCCGCACCTCCATGTACCGGGCGACGGTGATCACCACGTGGATGCCGTAGCCCAGCCCGCGGGCCGCGATGTCCGTGACCACCTGCTCCAGGGCCTCGTACTCGCCGCGGAAGCCGCCCCAGCCGTCGATGACCAGGAAGACGTCGCCCCAGGCCTCGCCGGGCAGTTCACCCGCCGCCCGGCGGCGCCGGTAGGTGCCGATGGAGTCGATGCCGTTCGAGCGGAAGAACTCCTCGCGCCGGCGCAGCACCCCGGCGACCTCCGCGACCGTGCGCCGCACCCGCTCCGGGTCCAGCCGGGAGGCGATCCCGCCCACATGCGGCAGGTCGGCCACCGAGGACAGGCCCCCGCCGCCGAAGTCGAGCCCGTAGAACTGCACTTCGCGCGGGGTGTGCGTCAGCGCGAACGAGGAGATCAGCGTCCGCATCAGCGTGGACTTGCCCGACTGCGGGCCGCCGACCACCATCATGTGGCCCGCCGCACCCGAGAAGTCCCGGTACAGCACCTCGCGCCGCTGCTCGAACGGCTTGTCGATGAGCCCGAGCGGCACGACCAGCCCGCCCGGCCGCGTGTAGCCCTCCGCGTGCAGCCCGCGCTCCGCCGAAGGCGCCAGCGCCGGCAGCAGCTGGTCCAGCGGCGGAGCCTGGTCGAGCGGCGGCAGCCACACCTGGTGCGCCGGCACCCCCTGCCCCTCCAGCCGGCTCACGATCACGTCCAGCACCGTGTCCGCCAGCGCGTCGTCGCCCTGCCCGCCGCGCGCGGCCTCCTCCGCCCGCGCCGTCAGGTACGCCGGGTCGGGGGCCGCGTAGACCACCGGCACCGGCGCGGCCGTGAACAGCACCGGCCGGCGCTCCAACGGGAACAGCCCGACCGACAGGTCCGGCCCGCCCGTCCGGTAGGTACCCGAGACGTACGCCGCCTTGAAGCGCGTCATCTCGTCCGTACCGAACTTCAGGTAGCCCGAACCGGGCACCGACGGCAGGTGATAGGCGTCGGGCACCCCGATCGCGGTCCGTGACTCCGCCGCCGAGAAGGTCCGCAGACCGATCCGGTACGACAGGTACGTGTCCAGCCCGCGCAGCTTGCCCTCCTCCAGCCGCTGCGAGGCCAGCAGCAGGTGCACGCCCAGCGAACGGCCGATGCGGCCGATCTGGATGAACATGTCGATGAAGTCGGGCTTCGCGGTCAGCAGTTCGGAGAACTCGTCGATGACCAGCACCAGCGAGGCCAGCGGCTCCAGCGGAGCACCGGCCGCGCGGGCCTTCTCGTAGTCGTGGATGTTCGCGTAGTTGCCCGCCGAGCGCAGCAGCTCCTGCCGGCGCTGGAGTTCACCGCGGATCGAGTCGCCCATGCGGTCCACGAGCGTCAGGTCGTCCGCCAGGTTGGTGATGACCGCCGCGACGTGGGGCATCTGCCCCATCCCGGTGAAGGTCGCACCGCCCTTGAAGTCCGCCAGGACGAAGTTCAGCGTCTCCGAGGTGTGCGTCACCGCCAGACCCAGCACCAGCGTGCGCAGCAGCTCCGACTTGCCCGAACCGGTCGCGCCCACGCACAGCCCGTGCGGGCCCATGCCCTCCTGCGCGGCCTCCTTCAGGTCCAGCATCACCGGCGCGCCGTCCTCGCCGACACCGATCGGCACGCGCAGCCGCTCACCCGCCGAACGCGGCCGCCAGGTCCGGGCCACGTCCACGGCCGCGGCGTCGCCCAGGTTCAGCAGGTCCGTGAAGTCCAGATTGGCGAGCAGCGGCTCGTCGTCGTCCCCGCCGCCCGTCCGCAGCGGCGCCAGCTGCCGCGCCAGCGCCTCGGCCGCCGGCGGCGACAAGGTGTCCGGCACGCCCTCGTAGGCCACGCCCGCACCCGACTCCAGCCGCAGCCGCCCCGGCCGCACCACGACCGACAGGCCGCCGCGCGCCTCGTCCAGATCGCCCGCCACCACCTCGACGACCGTCACGCCCTGCAGGCCCTCGGCCGCCGCGAACACCGAGTCCGGCGGCACCAGGCCACCGCGCGAACCGGAGTCCAGTACGAGGACCACGTGCGGCTGGTCCAGCACCGGGGAAGCCTCCCGGCTGAACCGGGGCCGCCCCTCCAGCCGGGAGCCCAGCAGACCCTCCACCTCGGCGATGTCGTCGCCGAACAGCCGCTTCGTACCGGCCCCGTCGATCTGACCCGGAAGCTGGGTGTGCGGCAGCCACTTCACCCAGTCCCACTCCGCCACCGCGCCCGGCGCGGCCACCACCGCCACCACCAGGTCCTCGGGGGAGTGCAGCGTCGCCAGCTGCGCCACCAGCGCCCGCGCCGTACTGCGCGCCGACTCCGGCTCCCCGGACACCGTCACGTGGTAGAACGCCCGCAGCGACACCGCCACCGGCAGGCCGTCCAGCGAGGAGTGCACCTTCAGGAACTGCTGCATCGCGCCCGCCGTCAGCGGCTCCAGCTCGTCCACCGGGGCCGTGTCCGGAGCCACCAGGGCCGTCGCCAGCCGCTGCGCGCCCAGCCCCAGGCGGACCTGCCCGAAGTCCGCGTCGCCGACCCGCCGCTCCCACAGCCGCGAGCCCTCGGCCACCACCGACCACAACTGCTCCGGCGCCGGGTGCAGGTACAACTGCGCGTCGCGCTGGGCCCGCGCGGTCCGCCGTACCTGACGGCGGGTCTGGGCCAGGTACTTGAGGTAGTCCCGCCGGGTATCGGACATTTGCCCCTGCGTACCCCGCCGGTGCCGCATCAGCTGGGCGACGAGCATGCCCACCGTCGACACCATCATCAGCACGCCCATGATGCGCATGAACGGCGCCGCACCCGGCATGAAGAAGAAGACGGCGGACGAGCCCATCCCGAGCATCGGGAGGAGCTGCATCAGCACGCCCTCCTGCTGCCCCCTCGGAAGCTCCGGCGGAGCCTCCAGTCTCAGCTCGTCCGAAGGAACTTCGGGCGGAAGCGACCGGGGCGGACGTTTGACGACGATCTGGCTCACCGGAGAATCAATCCCTCGAAAACAGACGGGACGTCGCAACCGGCGCCCTCAAGTCCCGGGCGCGGAGGGGGTCTCCTCCGCGGAGAGGTGATCCTACTTGCCGACAGTCACCCACACTCCCGGTAGGGTGGCGCGCGCAGCATGCGCATCCGCGAATCGGCCGGCGCACCGGCCGGCGGCGCGTCCCCACGGGAGCACCGCACCACGCACCGACGCACACGCGGCGGCGCACGCGGAACGACAAGCGGCACCACACACCGACGCACAGACCGACGCACAGACCGACGCACAGACCGACGCACAGACCGACGTACACACCGACGCACACACCAACCGGGGGACACCAGGTGAACACCGCCGAGGCGACCGGCTTCCGCAGGGTCACCGTCGTGGCCCCCGACAGCCGCATCGACGTAGCCCTCCCCGAGGACATCGCCGTCGCCGACATCTACCCCGAGCTGCTGCGCCTCACCGGCCAGACCCAGCCCGTCGGCGCCCCCACCGGGTTCCACCTGGTCCTGCGCTCGGGCACCGTCCTCGACGGAGCGCGCACCCTCGCGGCCCAGCAGGTCCTCGACGGCGAGGTCCTCAGCCTGCGCCCCTTCGCCGAGTCCCTGCCGCCCGCCGTCTTCGACGACGTCTCCGACGCCGTCGCCTCCGCCGTGGTCCGCGACCGCCACCGCTGGAGCGACGACATGCTGCGCGGCGCGGGCCTGGCCGGCGCCGCCCTGCTCTTCGTGCTCCTCGGCTTCGTCCTCTGGTACGCCGACCCCGCCCTGCACGACATGCACGGACTGCCCGGGATCATCGCCGGCTCCGTCGGCGTGCTCCTCACCGCCGCCGCCGGCGTCCGCGCCCGGGTCTACCGCGACCGTGGATCCGCCGTGGCCCTCGGCCTCGCCGCCGTCCCGCACCTGCTGCTCGCCGGCGTGGGCATCATCGCCCCCGCGGCCGGCCAGGGACCCGGCCGGCTCCAGTTCCTCCTCGGCTGCGTCTGCGTGCTCGTCGCCTGCGTCGCCCTCGTCGCGCTCACCCCCGACGGCGACGCCCCCTTCGTCGCGGCCACCTTCCTCGCCGCCACCGGGACCGCGGCCACCTTCGCCGCCATCGCCACCGACGCCGGCGCGACCTCCGCCGCGGCCGTCTGCGCCCCCGTCGCCATCGGCCTCGTCGCCTTCCTCCCCGGCCTCTCCGCCCGCTTCGCCCGGCTCCCCATCGGCTACGCCGCCCCGCAGAGCGCCGTAGCCGAGTACGAGACCCCGGACCGCTACGAGACCGAGCCGTACGGCGACCGCTCCGCCGCCGACCAGCACGACGCCGGCGCCCCGCTCGACGCCGAGGCCATCGCCGCCCAGGCCCGCCGCGGCCACGAAATGCTCCTCGGCCTCGTCGGCGGCTGCGCCGCGGTCGCCGTCGGCTCCGCCGCCGTCCTCGGCTTCTCCGACAACACCTGGGCCCGGCTCCTGGCCCTGGCCACCGGGCTCGCCATGCTGCTGCGCGCCCGCCTCTTCCGCTACACCTCCCAGGTCGCCTGCACCCTCGTGGCCGGCCTCGCCGCCCTCGGCCTGCTCATCCTGGGCCTGGCCATGCACCCGCCGGCCGACCTGCTCCGCGAGCTCGCGCTGTACGGCGACCACGCGGGCCTGGAGCTCCGTACCATCTGGCTCTCGGCGGCCGTGGCCGCCGGCGCGGCCCTCCTCGCGGGAATCGCGCTGGTCATTCCCACCAGGGGTCTGTCACCCTTCTGGGGGCGCCTGCTCGACCTCACCGAGGCGGCGGTGCTGCTCAGCCTGGTCCCGCTGACCCTGGCCGTGCTCGACGTCTACGCCCGGGCCCGGTCTCTCACCAGCTGAGACGGGGCGCAGCGGCAGCCTGGTACGCTGTGTGACGGCCGTTTGTGTACGCGCTCCCGGAATCCTCTGGGGGCTGCGCTCAGCGGACCCCGCCTCCCGAGTCACGGAAGATCCCCAGAGAATTCGACCTGGGGCACTCGGTGGCAACGAAGACCTATAACGAGGAGTACGCGTGCCGCTCGACGCCGCAACGAAGAAGCAGCTCATCGCAGAGTTTGGTGCCAAGGAGGGCGACACCGGCTCCCCCGAGGTCCAGGTCGCCATGCTGTCCCGCCGCATCTCGGACCTGACCGAGCACCTGAAGCTGCACAAGCACGACCACCACTCCCGTCGTGGTCTGCTGATCCTGGTCGGCCAGCGCCGCCGCCTGCTGCAGTACCTGGCCAAGAAGGACATCCAGCGCTTCCGCGCGCTGGTCGAGCGCCTCGGCATCCGCCGCGGTGCGGCCGGCGCCAAGTAAAGACGCTGTGAAGGGAGCGGTTCCCACACGAGGGGAGCCGCTCCCTTTGCTGTACGTGCGCGACGGACCGGACGCTTTGTAGTCTGGAACCACGTGCACAACTGAAGAGGAGGAGCGCCCTCCCTACGCCGCCGGTCCTCGGTAGTGGCATCCGGAAGGCCCGCAAGGGGCCTCAGCCCGGGTGCTTCGATCGAAGACCGGCCCGCACGCCAGGAGCGCTTCTCCGCAACCGTCGGTCACCACACGGGTGGCGGACGGAGACGACGAAAATGGAGAACACGCTAGTGGAGAACGAGACCCACTACGCCGAGGCCGTCATTGACAACGGTTCCTTCGGTACCCGCACCATCCGCTTCGAGACGGGCCGTCTGGCCCGCCAGGCCGCCGGCTCCGCCGTTGCCTACCTGGACGACGACACGATGGTGCTTTCCGCTACCACCGCGTCGAAGAAGCCCAAGGACCAGCTCGACTTCTTCCCCCTGACGGTCGACGTCGAAGAGCGCCAGTACGCGGCCGGCAAGATCCCCGGCTCGTTCTTCCGCCGTGAGGGCCGCCCCTCCGAGGACGCGATCCTCACCTGCCGCCTGATCGACCGCCCGCTGCGCCCGTCCTTCAAGAAGGGCCTGCGCAACGAGATCCAGGTCGTCGCCACGATCATGGCGCTCAACCCCGACCACCTGTACGACGTCGTCGCGATCAACGCCGCGTCCGCGTCCACCCAGCTGGCCGGCCTGCCCTTCTCCGGCCCGATCGGCGGCGTCCGCGTCGCGCTGATCCGCGGCCAGTGGGTCGCCTTCCCGACGCACACCGAGCTCGAGGACGCCGTCTTCGACATGGTCGTCGCGGGCCGCGTCCTGGACGACGGCGACGTCGCGATCATGATGGTCGAGGCCGAGGCCACCGAGAAGACCATCGCCCTCGTCAAGGGCGGCGCCGAGGCGCCGACCGAGGAGGTCGTCGCCGCGGGTCTGGACGCCTCGAAGCCGTTCATCAAGGCGCTCTGCAAGGCCCAGGCCGACCTGGCCGCCAAGGCCGCCAAGCCCGAGGGCGAGTTCCCGGTCTTCCTGGACTACCAGGACGACGTGTTCGAGGCCCTCTCGGCCGCCGTCAAGGGCGACCTCTCCCAGGCGCTGACCATCGCGGGCAAGCAGGACCGCGAGGCCGAGCTGGACCGCGTCAAGGAGATCGCCGCCGAGAAGCTCCTCCCGGCCTTCGAAGGCCGCGAGAAGGAGATCTCCGCCGCGTACCGCAGCCTGACCAAGGCCCTGGTCCGCGAGCGCGTCATCAAGGACAAGGTCCGCATCGACGGCCGCGGGATCACGGACATCCGTACCCTCGCCGCCGAGGTCGAGGCCATCCCGCGCGTGCACGGCTCGGCGCTGTTCGAGCGTGGCGAGACCCAGATCCTGGGCGTCACCACCCTCAACATGCTCCGCATGGAGCAGCAGCTGGACACCCTCTCCCCGGTGACCCGCAAGCGCTACATGCACAACTACAACTTCCCGCCGTACTCCGTCGGTGAGACCGGCCGCGTGGGCTCGCCCAAGCGCCGCGAGATCGGCCACGGCGCGCTCGCCGAGCGCGCGATCGTGCCGGTCCTCCCGACCCGCGAGGAGTTCCCGTACGCGATCCGCCAGGTGTCCGAGGCCCTCGGCTCCAACGGTTCGACGTCCATGGGCTCGGTCTGCGCCTCCACCATGTCGCTGCTGAACGCCGGTGTGCCCCTCAAGGCCCCCGTCGCCGGTATCGCCATGGGTCTGATCTCCCAGGAGATCGACGGCAAGACGCACTACGTCGCCCTCACCGACATCCTCGGTGCGGAGGACGCCTTCGGCGACATGGACTTCAAGGTCGCCGGCACCAAGGAGTTCGTCACCGCGCTCCAGCTGGACACCAAGCTCGACGGCATCCCGGCCTCGGTCCTGGCCGCCGCCCTCAAGCAGGCCCGCGACGCCCGCCTCCACATCCTCGACGTGATGATGGAAGCGATCGACACGCCGGACGCCATGTCCCCGTTCGCCCCCCGGATCATCACCGTCAAGATCCCGGTGGACAAGATCGGTGAGGTCATCGGCCCCAAGGGCAAGATGATCAACCAGATCCAGGAGGACACCGGCGCCGAGATCACGATCGAGGACGACGGCACCATCTACATCGGTGCCTCCGACGGCCCGGCCGCCGAGGCCGCCCGCGCCACGATCAACCAGATCGCCAACCCGACCATGCCGGAGGTCGGCGAGCGCTACCTGGGTACGGTCGTCAAGACCACCACCTTCGGTGCCTTCGTCTCCCTCATGCCCGGCAAGGACGGCCTGCTGCACATCTCGCAGATCCGCAAGCTCGCCGGTGGCAAGCGCGTGGAGAACGTCGAGGACGTGCTCGCGGTCGGTACCAAGGTCCAGGTCGAGATCGCCGAGATCGACTCCCGCGGCAAGCTCTCCCTGGTCCCCGTGATCGACGGCGAGGCCGCCGGCGACGACGCTGACAAGGACGACTCCGACAAGTGACGTCGCGTAGTTCGCGTGTGACGGCCCGCCCCTCTTCGGAGGGGCGGGCCGTCGCCCGTACCCAAACACTGCTCAAGGGCACGAACGGCATCGGCACCGTCCGGCGCACCGTCCTGCCCGGTGGACTGCGCGTCGTCACCGAGACGCTGCCGTCCGTCCGCTCCGCCACGTTCGGCATCTGGGCCAACGTCGGCTCCCGGGACGAGACGCCGTCGCTGAACGGCGCCACGCACTACCTGGAGCACCTCCTCTTCAAGGGCACCGAGAAGCGCAGCGCCCTCGACATCTCCTCCGCGATCGACGCGGTCGGCGGCGAGATGAACGCCTTCACGGCGAAGGAGTACACCTGCTATTACGCGCGGGTGCTCGACACCGACCTGCCGCTGGCCATCGACGTCGTGTGCGACATGCTCACCGGCTCGCTGATCCTCCCGTCCGATGTCGACGCCGAGCGCGGAGTCATCCTCGAAGAGATCGCGATGACCGAGGACGACCCGGGCGACGTGGTCCACGACCTGTTCGCCCAGACCATGTACGGGGACACCCCGCTCGGGCGCCCCGTCCTCGGCACGGTCGACACGATCAACGCCCTCACCGCCGACCGGATCCGCCGCTTCTACAAGAAGCACTACGACCCGACCCACCTGGTGGTGGCCGCCGCGGGCAACGTCGACCACGACAAGGTCGTACGCCAGGTCCGCACGGCCTTCGAGAAGGCCGGCAGCCTGACCCGCACCGACGCCGAACCGGTCGGCCCGCGCTCCGGCACCAAGCGGATCCGCACCTCCGGCCGCGTCGAGCTGGTCAACCGCAAGACCGAGCAGGCCCACGTGGTCCTCGGCATGCCGGGCCTGGCCCGCACCGACGAGCGCCGCTGGGCGCTGGGCGTGCTGAACACGGCGCTCGGCGGAGGCATGTCCTCGCGCCTCTTCCAGGAGATCCGCGAGAAGCGCGGCCTGGCCTACAGCGTGTACTCGTACACCTCGGGCTTCGCCGACACCGGCCTCTTCGGCGTCTACGCGGGCTGCCGCCCGGGCCAGGTCCACGACGTACTGCGGATCTGCCGGGAGGAGCTCGACAAGGTCGCCTCCGAGGGGATCACCGACGAGGAGATCCGGCGGGCCGTCGGCCAGCTGTCCGGCTCCACCGTCCTCGGCCTGGAGGACACCGGTGCGATCATGAACCGCATCGGCAAGAGCGAGCTGTGCTGGGGCGACCAGATGTCGGTCGACGACATGCTGGCCCGGATCGCCGCCGTCACCCCCGACGACGTGCGCTCGGTGGCCCGGGACGTCCTGGGCCAGCGGCCCTCGCTCGCGGTGATCGGCCCGCTCAAGGAGAAGCAGGCGGCCCGCCTCGACGAAGCGGTCGCCTAGTTCCGTACGTTGGTCTGAGTCTGTGAACACATTGAGGGACGTGAAATGAGCAAGCTGCGCGTGGCAGTCCTCGGCGCCCGGGGCCGCATCGGCTCCGAGGCGGTCAAGGCCGTCGAGGCCGCCGAGGACATGGAACTGGTGGCCGCCCTCGGGCGCGGCGACAAGCTGGAGACGCTGGCCGAGGCCGGCGCCCAGGTCGCCGTCGAGCTGACCACCCCGGCCTCGGTGATGGAGAACCTCGACTTCCTCATCAGCCACGGCATCCACGCGGTGGTCGGCACCACCGGCTGGACCGAGGACCGCCTCGCACAGCTGAACACCTGGCTCGCCGCTTCGCCGCGGACGGGTGTGCTCATCGCCCCGAACTTCTCCATCGGCGCCGTCCTCACCATGAAGTTCGCCGAGCAGGCCGCCCGGTACTTCGAGTCCGTCGAGGTCGTCGAGCTGCACCACCCGAACAAGGTCGACGCCCCCTCCGGCACGGCGACCCGTACGGCGCAGCTCATCGCCGCCGCCCGCGCCGAGGCCGGGCTCGGCGCGCAGCCGGACGCCACCGCCACCGCACTGGACGGCGCGCGCGGCGCCGACGTGGACGGCGTCCCGGTGCACGCGATCCGCCTGCGGGGCCTCCTGGCCCACCAGGAGGTGCTCCTCGGCGGCGAGGGCGAGACCCTGACCATCCGACACGACTCCCTGCACCACAGCAGCTTCATGCCGGGCATCCTGCTCGGCGCGCGCCGCGTGACGCAGACTCCGGGCCTCACGTTCGGCCTGGAAAACTTCCTCGAACTCGGCTGACGAGCGGACAGCGGAACCATGCGCGCGAAGATCGCCTACTTCCTCACGGCCGCCGTCCTGGTCGTGTACTTCGTCCTGGCCGGCAGCCGGGGGCTGATGCTGATCCGGCACGGGACCTGGCTCACCGTCACCTTCGGGGTGGCGGTGCTGATCCTGCCGGTCATCGGCGTCTGGTTCCTCTGGAAGAACACCCGGTTCGTCACCCGGGCCAACCAGCTCGCGACCCAGCTGGAGGCCGAGGGCGGACTGCCCGTGGACGAGCTGGAGCGGGACACGTACGGCCGGATCCTGCGGGACTCCGCCGACGAGGTCTTCGCGCGCCGCAAGGCCGAGACTGAGGATGCCCCTGGGGACTGGCGCAGCTGGTTCCGACTCGCCGTCGCCTACCGCGACGCGCGCGACACCCCGCGTGCGCGCAAGGCCATGCAGCGGGCGATCTCCCTGCACGACGCGGCGTAACGAAGGACCGTACCGACGAGAAAAGCCGTACGGGGCGCGGCCCCGTACGGCTTTTCTCGTGTCGTACGCCGTGCCCGCGTGACGCCGGATCAGACGGGCACGGCCCGGTACTCGTTGGCCCATGCCTCCACCGAGTCGGCCGCCCGGTCGAAGGCCTCGGTCCGCGACAGGAAGTCGGCGTTGTGGTCGGTCAGCAGCACCGGCAGCGTGGCGCCGCCGCGAGCGGCCACCGTCAGGGCCTGGCCCTGTACGGTCCTCGGCAGGCCGAGCCAGCGCACGGGCTGCTGCACGGTACGGATCTCGGCGACCTGGCTCCACGGGATCGAGCGGGTCCCGAAGAACCCGACCCGGCGCAGCCCCTTGGGGCTCACCCAGACTCCCGTGCGCAGCAGCCGCAGCGCCGTGCCGACCACGGCGAGCGAGGCGGCCAGGCCGCCCAGGGCGCCGGCCCAGGTGCCGACGGCGACGATGATCACCGTGGCGAACAGCATGAACGCGCCCAGCAGGAGCAGCAGGGCGGCGATGGCGACCCGCCAGGGCCCCGGGCGGTAGGGGCGGCGCCAGCGGTCGGGGTCGTCGTAGGGGAGCGTCTCCCCGTTGTCGTGCGCGTCGAATGCGCCGGCGGCCGTCAGGAAGGGCAGGGGCACGGCAGGACCTCACTCACATGCACGTTCGGTTGGGCTGTGCCCGTGAGGCTACCGCCCTTCGGACGCCTCCGACTGTTGCGACTTCGCCGGGGCCTCGCTCGGCCGCAGTGCGGGCATGCCGAAGAGGAGCGAGCCCACGAGCCCTGCGACCACGGTGAGTCCGACCAGGCTACGGGCGGCGATCTGCGTCGCGCCCAGACGCTCGCGCGGCGGCGGAGTGACGTTACTGCGGAATCGGTCGGCCTCGGCGACGAAGGCGAACGGGACGGGCTCGCGCCCGGGGGCACCTCCCGGCGGTAGCTGGGGGAGGGACATGAGCGACGCTCCTCACGGTCGGTGCCCGGGGGCGGCGGGCAGGATGGGTGGACGTTCCACTGAGTAGGACGCGCGAGAGCCCGTCGAGGTGCCGAAAGTCGGGACATTAACGAAAATTGCGCAGGAAGAACTCCCGCTCGCAGACGAGGGCGTCGACACCGCCGCTCACACCTGCACCTACTACGGCGCCAACGGCGAGTCCTACACCGAGGACTACCCGTCCGTCGCCCTGCCCTCGGCTTGACCTTCGAGTCGGGTCGAAGGTTTACCGTCGGAGGCATGAGCACCTACCGGATCTCGCAGCTGGCGGAACGCTGCGGCGTTCCCGCCACCACGCTGCGCTTCTACGAGGACGCCGGGCTGCTCCCGGCCGGGCGGACCCCGTCGGGGTACCGCGTCTACGGAGAGGACGCCGTCGAGCGTCTGGGCTTCATTTCCTCGGCCAAGCTCCTGGGCCTGGCCCTGGAGGAGATCCGCGAGCTCCTGGACGTGCGCGAGGAAGGGATGTGCGCGGCAGTCCGTACGCGGATGGTGCCGCTGGTGGCGGGCCGGATCGCGGAGACCGAGGGCCGGATCGCCGAGCTGTCGGCGTTCTCCGCGCACCTGGCGGCCGTGCGCGACGATCTGTCGGGTCCGGCGCCGGAGGGCGGGTGCGGACCGGACTGCGGCTGCACCACCACCCCATCGGCCAGCGGGCCGGTCCCGGTGACGCTGTCGCGTATCCGGCCCGCCGCGCCGGTACCGGCGGCCGAGCCGTGGCGCAGCGCGCCCGTGGCGTGCACTCTGGGCGGCCCCGAGTTGGAAGGCCGCACCCAGGAGTGGCGGCGGCTGGTTGAGAAGGCCGAGACCCTTGAGGACATCCCCGACGGGGTGCGGCTCACGTTCCCCGCCACGGCGGAGCTCGCCGGGCAGGTCGCCGCCCTGGCGGCGGCCGAGCAGGGCTGCTGCTCGTTCTTCGACTTCACCCTGCACCTGGCCCCGGCCGCGCTGGAGCTGACCGTGCGCGCCCCCGAAGCCGCGGCGCCGCTGCTGGCCGACCTGTTCGGAGTGACCGCATGAGCCACCCTGTTCCCGAAGGCCGGCGGCGGCTGTGTTGCCCCGTAAGGCCGGAACGGGCCGTTCCGCACAGATGTGCGGACCAAGTCCGAAGTGTCCGTATTGCGGCGTTTCGTGAAGTTCATCTAGGCTGATCAAACGGACCCGGCACTGCTTGAACCCCCGAGCAGGCAGTGCCGGGCTCCAACACCCCCATCACGTCCCCCGAGGGGACACCGAGAGCGTGGCAGCGAGTAGCGTGTTACCCATGGCTCCGATCTCGACTCCGCAGACCCCCTTCGGGCGGGTCCTCACCGCCATGATCACGCCGTTCACGGCGGATGGCACACTTGACCTCGACGGCGCGCAACGGCTCGCCGTCCACTTGGTGGACGCAGGCAACGACGGCCTGATCATCAACGGCACCACCGGTGAGTCCCCGACCACCACCGACGCGGAGAAAAACGACCTCGTACGAGCCGTCCTCGAAGCCGTCGGGGACCGCGCCCACGTGGTCGCCGGCATCGGCACCAACGACACCCGCCACACGCTCGAGCTCGCCCGCCAGGCCGAGCGCACCGGCGCACACGGCCTGCTCGCGGTCACCCCGTACTACAGCAAGCCGCCGCAGGAGGGCCTCTTCCGGCACTTCACGGCGATCGCCGACGCCACCGGGCTTCCGGTCATGCTCTACGACATCCCCGGCCGCAGTGGTGTCCCGATCAACACCGAAACCCTGGTCCGGCTGGCCGAGCACCCCCGTATCGTTGCCAACAAGGACGCCAAGGGCGACCTCGGCCGCGCCAGCTGGGCCATCGCACAGAGCGGCCTGGCCTGGTACTCGGGTGACGACATGCTGAACCTGCCGCTCCTGTCGGTCGGCGCGGTCGGCTTCGTCTCCGTGGTCGGCCACCTGGTCACCCCCGAGCTCCGCGCGATGCTCGAGGCCCACCTGGGCGGCGACGTCCAGAAGGCCACCGAGATCCACCAGAAGCTGCTCCCCGTCTTCACCGGCATGTTCCGCACCCAGGGTGTGATCACCACCAAGGGCGCGCTGAACCTGCAGGGCCGGCCGGCGGGCCCGCTGCGGCTCCCGCTGGTCGAGCTGACCGCCGAAGAGACGGCTCAGCTCAAGATCGACCTTGCCGCCGGCGGGGTGCAGCTCTGACACCAGACTTCACAACTGAATAAGCGACACCACACAAGACAACAGCTAGTGCACGAATGACACGCCGGCCACATTCCTCGACGGACACGTGGCGCGCGTGGTGAAGGAGAACCTTTTGAGCCATCCGCATCCTGAACTCGGTCCGCCGCCGAAGCTCCCCAAGGGCGGCCTTCGGGTCACCCCCCTGGGCGGTCTCGGTGAGATCGGCCGCAACATGACCGTCTTCGAGTTCGACGGTCGCCTGCTGATCGTCGACTGCGGCGTCCTCTTCCCCGAAGAGGAGCAGCCGGGCATCGACCTGATCCTGCCGGACTTCTCGTCCATCCGGGATCGCCTCGACGACATCGAGGGCATCGTCCTCACGCACGGCCACGAGGACCACATCGGCGCCGTCCCCTTCCTCCTCCGGGAGAAGCCGGACATCCCGCTGATCGGCTCCAAGCTGACGCTGGCCCTCATCGAGGCGAAGCTCCAGGAGCACCGCATCCGCCCCTACACCCTTGAGGTGAAGGAAGGCGAGCGCGAGAACCTCGGCCCCTTCGACTGCGAATTCATCGCGGTCAACCACTCCATCCCGGACGCCCTGGCCGTGGCCATCCGCACCGGCGCCGGCATGGTCGTGTGCACCGGTGACTTCAAGATGGACCAGCTCCCGCTGGACAACCGCCTCACCGACCTGCACGCCTTCGCGCGCCTGAGCGAAGAGGGCATCGACCTCCTCCTCTCGGACTCGACGAACGCCGAGGTCCCGGGCTTCGTCCCGCCCGAGCGCGAGATCTCCAATGTCCTGCGCACGGTCTTCGCGAACGCCAACAACCGGATCATCGTGGCGAGCTTCGCGAGCCACGTGCACCGCATCCAGCAGATCCTCGACGCCGCCCACGAGTACGGGCGCCGGGTCGCCTTCGTCGGCCGCTCGATGGTCCGCAACATGGGCATCGCCCGTGACCTGGGCTACCTGAAGGTTCCGCCGGGCCTCGTCGTGGACGTCAAGACCCTCGACGACCTGCCGGCCCACGAGGTCGTCCTGGTCTGCACCGGTTCCCAGGGCGAGCCGATGGCCGCCCTGTCGCGCATGGCCAACCGCGACCACCAGATCCGGATCGTCCCGGGTGACACGGTGATCCTCGCGTCGTCCCTGATCCCGGGCAACGAGAACGCGGTCTACCGCGTGATCAACGGCCTGACCCGCTGGGGCGCCAACGTCGTGCACAAGGGCAACGCCAAGGTGCACGTCTCGGGCCACGCCTCCGCCGGCGAGCTGCTGTACTTCTACAACATCTGCAAGCCGCGGAACCTGATGCCGGTCCACGGCGAATGGCGCCACCTGCGCGCCAACGCCGAGCTCGGCGCCCTGACGGGTGTCCCGAAGGACCGCATCGTCATCGCCGAGGACGGCGTGGTCGTCGACCTGATCGACGGCAAGGCGCGGATCTCCGGCAAGGTCCAGGCCGGCTACGTGTACGTGGACGGCCTCTCGGTCGGCGACGTCACCGAGGTCCACCTCAAGGACCGCCGGATCCTCGGCGAAGAGGGCATCGTCTCGGTCTACGTCGTGGTGGACAGCACCACGGGCAAGGTCGTCAGCGGCCCGAACATCCAGGCCCGCGGCTCCGGCATCGAAGACGCGGCGTTCAACGCCGTCCTGCCGAAGATCGAGGAAGCCATCGCCCGCGCCGCGGCCGACGGCGTGGCCGAGCCGCACCAGATCCAGCAGCTCATCCGCCGCACGATGGGCAAGTGGGTATCGGACGGCTACCGCCGCCGCCCGATGATCCTCCCGGTCGTCGTCGAGGTCTGACCTCGGCGTTCGTAGCGACCTCGCCGGAGCGGGGCAACCGGATTTGCATCCGGGGGCCCCGCTCCAGTACGTTTGCGTCTCCAGCCCGCAAGAGACCCCGGCACACACGTGTGTCCGGACGCATCGATGCGGGCGGGTGGGATTCCAGAGCAGGGAAACCTGATAAAGTCTGGCTCGCCCGAAAGGGAATGGCTATCCAATGGCCGTCCAATTCAAATCCAGCCCGAAACGGTGCGGAAATGATCTGGTAAAGTTGGAATCGCCGGAAAGGGAAACGCGAAAGCGAAGAACTGGAAAGCGAAACCCGCTGACTGGGAATCGGACACGAAAGAGTCTGATAGAGTCGGAGACACAAGAACGAAGGAAGCGCCCGG
>NZ_JAGGOW010000143.1 GCF_018614135.1 Streptomyces sp. ISL-66 | reverse complement strand
GCCGGCAACGGCGGCGGCGGCGGTGACGGCACCCTGATCGGCGGAAACGGCGGCAAGGGCGGAAAGGGCGGCTTCGGCGTCTTCCAGGGCGGCAACGGCGGCAAGGGCGGAAAGGGCGGCTTCGGTGGCCTCTTCGGCGGCCTGGGCGGCGGCGGTGGCGCCGGAGGCGGCAGCATCTTCTAACCCCTGAACCCCGGAACCGGATCGACGGGGTGGAGGCCCCCGGGCCTCCCCCCTCCCCCCCACCCTTTCTCAGCCCCGTTCCCACAGGCAGCACCCCGTGATCACGAAATTGGAGAAGTCTCATGTTCACAAGCTCCTGGCAGCGTCCGATCATCCTGGCCGCCGCTTCCCTGGCCTTCTTCACCGGTACGGCGTGCGCCGCCCAGGCCTCGCAGTCCCAGACCCCCACGGGCGCTGTCTCCTCGGCTCCGGCCGGCGACTCCACGCACTGCGCGGCGGGCGGCGAAGGCGGCAAGGGCGGAGAAGGTGGCAAGGGCGGCAGGGGCGGCCGGCCCGGCGAGCCCGGTGAACCCGGCAAGCCCGGCCGAGCCGGCTGCTTCCGCTTCGAAGACCTCCCCGACAAGACCGCGTCGGAACTGACGGTCGTGGACCGCGTACGCATCGCCATGACGCTGATCGCCGACGACTCCGACAAGACAAGGGACAAGATCATCAAGAAGTACAAGATCTCCGAGAAGCAGCTCGACACCTGGAAGAAGAACTACGTCGACGGCGACTGGTTCGCCCTGATGGGGATCAATTCCCCCTTCTCCCCCTTCTCCTCCTGAGCGGGCGGCCAATTCAGTCGGAAGCAATTCTTCAGCAAGGGAGAACCTCATGCGTGCACGTTCTTGGAAGTTCCGCCTCGGTCTCGTCATTTCGACCAGCTTGATCGGTGCCGGTGCCATGGTCCCCGCCGCCACGGCGGCCCAGGCGTCGACGAGCCTGACGACCCAGGCGGTCTCCGCCACCGGGGAGCGCCACGGCCCCGCACCCGGCGGTGGTGAGAGTCGTCCGGGCGCGAGCCGGTTCGGCGGCAAGGTGGAACTCAGCGGAGTCAAGGTGGGCAACGGCAGTGTCCGTGTCGGCGACAAGGTGTGCGCGGGCAGCTGCAGCGGAACGGTCAACGGCACCAACGGAGGCAAGGGCGGGGTCTGTGTCGGTCTGTGCAACGGCAGTGCCAACGGCGGCGCCGGCACCACGGGCGGGACGGGCGGCAACGGCACCGACGGCGGCAAGGGCGGGGTGTGCGCCGGGGTGTGCGGCGGCAGTGCCAACGGAGGCAACGGTGGCAACGGCGGGGCCGCGCCGGCCGGTGGTGACGGCGGCAACGGCGGCAGGGGCGGCGAGGGCGGCATCTGCGTCGGATCCGGCTGCCAGACCAGCGGTCAGGGCGGCAGCGGCGGAAACGGAGGCGAAGGCTGACCCGCCCATGACGGGCGACCCCTCCTTGACGGGCGCTCGGATGGATCGCTCGATAAGATTTCACGTACGGAAAGAGCGGCCCGATCGCGCCGACCGAGCACCCCGGTCGGCGCTGTCGCGTGCGGGATCGCAGCGGCGCTGGACGGTCGGCCGGGTGCGGGGAGGCGCTTGATGGGCACGGCATCGAACCGGGGCCCCGACACGGGCCGGCCCTCCGGCCTGATCGGCACGGAGATCGCTGGATACCGGATCGAGCGCTTGATCGGCCGCGGCGGCATGGCCGTCGTCTACAGCGCGAAGGACCTGCGCCTGGACCGCACGGTCGCGCTCAAGCTGATCGCCCCGGAGCGCGTCCGCGACGACGTCTTCCGCCGCCGTTTCACCCACGAATCGCGGGTGGCCGCGAGGATCGACCACCCGCACATCGTGCCGATCTTCGAAGCCGGTGAGACCGACGGCATCCTGTACATCGCCATGCGGTACGTCGACGGGCTGGATCTGAGGGGACTGCTGGACCGGGAAGGTCCGCTCCCCGTGGAGAAGGCCGTGCGCATCGCCGCCCAAGTGGCCTCGGCGCTCGACGCCGCCCACGAGCACGATCTGGTGCACCGGGACGTCAAGCCCGGCAACATCCTGGTCGCCGCGGGTACCGACAGCGACCACCCCGAGCACGTTTACCTCACGGACTTCGGACTGACCAAGAGATCGCTGTCGCTCACCGGGTTCACCACCGCGGGCGAGTTCGTCGGCACGCTCGACTACATGGCGCCGGAACAGATCTCCGGCCGCCCGGTGGACGGCAGGTGCGATGTCTACAGCCTGGCCTGTGTCGTGTACGAAACCCTTGCCGGCGGGCCGCCCTTCGAGCGTGACGACGCACCGGCGCTGCTGTGGGCGCACCAATACGAAAAGCCGCCCCTCCTGGCGGAGAGGCGGCTGGGAATGGAGCCGGCTGCTGACGAGGTACTGGCGAAGGCTCTGGCGAAGGTCCCGGAGGACCGCTACGACTCCTGCCGGGAATTCGTGGCCGCCCTGCGCGTCGCCACGGCGAGCGGCGTCGACAAGCGCGTCGATCCGCCTCCGTGGGTGGATCCTCGGGGGGCCGCGTCGGCGGGGAAGCACGTTCCGCCGCCGGAGCCCCCGGACTGGGCCCGGCCGGTCTTCACCGGGCCGCCCGGGTAGGCCGTAGAGCCGCGGGCGAGGGGCCGGGGGTCACAGGCCCATGGAGAAGGCCGCCCGCATCAGTTCGGCCGAGGTGTTGATGCCGAGCTTCGCCCGGATGCGGCGCAGGTAGGCGTCGACCGTGTGCCGGGAGAGGCCCATCGAGCGGGCGGCCTGTACGTACGTGCACCCCGCGGCGATGTGTCGCAGTGCTTCCTGCTCACGCGGGGCGAGGGCGGTGGCGGGGGCGGCAAGTGTGAGGCTCATGGGATTTCCTCCGACGCATCGGCTCGGTCATCGCTGCTCGCACCTTCGGAAGCAGGAGACATATCCACGAATGTGGGTGTATGTCCGTGTTAAAGAGCCTGTCGGTGGGACTTCATGAGGGTGTCCGTCAACTGTCACAGCCGTGTCACAGGGCACGTTTTCCCCCGTGTCACTGACGCGATCGCGACGGGCCTTGTGCTCGTCAGTACCCGACGAGGGACTGTTCGGCCCAGATGGTCTTGCCCGACGGCGTTTGCCGCGTGCCCCAGCGCTGGGCCAGCTGGGCCACCAGCAGCAGTCCACGCCCGCCCTCGTCGAAGATCCGCGCACGCCGCATGTGCGGGGCGGTGTTGCTCGAGTCCGAGACCTCGCAGATCAGGGTGGTGTTCTCGTGGATCAGCCGCAGCTGGATGGGAGGCTCGCCGTAGCGGATGGCATTGGTGACCAGTTCGCTGACCACGAGTTCCGTGACGAAGGCGGCGTCGTCGAGCCCCCAGGCCGTCAGCTGCTCGGTGGCGTCCCGACGGGCTTGGCCGACGACGGAAGGGTCGGGCGGCACGTCCCAGACGACGACCTTGTCGGCATGCAGGGCCCGGGTCCGCGCGACGAGCAGGGCGACGTCGTCGTCCGGAGGATGCGTCAACATGGCCGTCAGAATGCGGTCGCAGACCGTGTCCAGCGTGGACGCGGGACGGGCGAGGGCGGTGAACATGTTGTCCAGGGCCTCGTCGATGTCGTGGTCGCGGGCTTGCAGCAGACCATCGGTGTAGAGGGCGAGGATGCTCCACTCGGGCAGCTCGACCTCGATGGTCTCGAAGGGCAGGCCCCCCAGGCCCAGCGGCGGGCCGGCCGGGACGTCGAGGAGGTACACGGAGCCCTCCGGGGACACCACGACGGGCGGCGGGTGGCCCGCCCGGGCGACGGTGCAGCGGCGGGTGACCGGGTCGTAGACCACGTACAGGCACGTGGTGCCGATGCCCCCGGCGGCTTCTCCTGCTCCTCCCGGATCGGACTCCTCGGCGGACAGCCGGATGACGAGGTCATCGAGGTGGGTGAGCAGCTCGTCGGGCGGCAGGTCGACATCGGCCAGGGTGCGTACCGCGGTGCGCAGCCGTCCCATGGTCGCGGAGGCCCGGATGCCGTGGCCGACGACATCGCCCACGACCAGGGCCACGCGCGCGCCGGACAGCGGGATCACGTCGAACCAGTCGCCGCCCACACCGGCCTCGCCACCGGCGGGCAGGTAGCGGGTGGCGATCTCGAGCGCCGTCTGATCGGGCAGCTTGTGCGGGAGCAGGCTGCGCTGAAGCGTCATGGTGGACGTGTGCTCCCGCAGGTGCCGGGGCGCGCTGTTGATGCTGACGGCAGCCCTGGCCGTGAGCTCTTCGGCCAGCCAGAGGTCCTTCGGCTGGAAGGGCTCCCGGCGCCGGTGACGGCAGAAGACGGCCACCCCGAGAACGAAACCGTCGGCGCTCAGCGGTACCACCATCATCGAGTGGGTCCCGGACTCGTGGATCCAGGCCGCCCCCCTGGGGTCCTCGGCCACCCACCGGACGATGGCCGGGTCGCTCGCCCCGTACAGGGCGCCGCGGCCCGCTACCAGACATCCGACGGGAGGCGACAGCGCCGGATAGACGGCCGTCTGTCCGACCGCCACCCGGGACTCCGGGCTTCCCACGAGGACCGACCGCACCGCGGTACGGCGCACGGTGACCGGGCCCGTCACCGGGCCGGAGGACGGCTCGTCGCGGCGCGGGAGGGGCTCCAGCAGGTCGACGACCGCGAAGTCGGCGAGCCGGGGAACGGCTACGTCGGCCAGCTCCTGCGCGGTGCGGCCGCTGTCCAGAGTGGTACCGATGCGCGCGGCGTCATCGGCGTTCGGCAGGAGCGGCTGGTCCCGGTCACCCTCGACACCGGTCCTGTCCTGCGCGGTGAGGCAGACCGCGCGCACCCGGCCGGCGGGATCCCGCAAAGGGGCCAGCGAGGTCGCCCAGCCGCGCCCCGAACCCGTGGGGCGGATGAAGGCATCGACGTACTGCGGCTCACCGGTCTCCAGCACCCGGCGCATCATCCGCTCGGTCTCGTCGCTCACGGGGTCCGGCGCGATCTCCGGCAGACGCAGCCCGCGCATCTCGGCCTCCTCGAGGGAGAGCGCGCGCTTCATGCCGGCGTTCGCCAGCACCAGCCGCAGGTCCTCGCCGAAGATCGCCAGGAAGGAGGGGGACTGGGAGAACGCCCACTCCTCGAGCGGCGCGTCCCCGGGCGGGCGGGGCTCGCCCGCCACGGCGGACACCACGAACCATCTCTTGGTCCCGCTGGTGGACGTCCAACGGTGGGCGAGCAGCCTCCGCTCCAGGCGCCGGCCGTCCTTGTGCCGCAGGGCCGCGATCCCGCTCCACCGCTGCTGGTCGGCAGGGACCCGCAGCGGATCGCCGGCGCCGTCGAAAAGCAGGCCGGCGGCCGGCTGCCCCACGAGCTCGGAAGCCGCGTAGCCGAGCAGTCGCCGGGCACCCTCGCTCCACTCGGTGACGATGCCCTGCTCGTTGACGGTGGCCGTGGCCGTGTACGCCGACCCGTGGGAGGCGTCCGTATCCTCCGGCCGCTCACCAGGAGAGGTGGGAACTCGCTCCATCGCAGCTCATCTCGCCCTCGCTAGTTCCTGCCCGCGCTCACGCACGGGACCCGCGCGGCCAGGGGTTCCACTGACAAGCATGATCCGGCGGGCCAATGAGCACCAACGCAGTGCCCTGACGAGGGCCCCTCTTCCCCGGCCGGCCGGGCCGGGGAAGAGGGCCGCGGGGAGGCGCGGCGGCGGGGTGTCAGGCGGCGCGGGCCGCCGTGTCCAGGTGCCGCAGCCCGTGCTCGAGCGCGGTCACGGCCTGACGGATCTGGTCGGGCGTGTGGTCACAGGTGACGAAGAAGCGCAGCCGGGCCATTTCCTCCGGTACCGCCGGGTGGAGGATGGGGTTGACGCTGATGCCCTGCTGGAACAGCGCCTCGGCGAGCCGCAAGGTCCTCAGCGAGTCCCCGACGATGCACGGCACGATCGGCGTGTCGTGGCTGTCCCCGATGTCGATGCCCGCGGCCCGCGCCAGGCGGACGAACAGTGCGGCGTTCGCCGCGAGACGCGCCACGCGCTGCGGCTCGCCGCGCAGCAGGCGCAGGGACGCCAGGGACGCGGCGGTGTCGGCCGGGGTCATGCCGGCGCTGTAGACGAAACCCGGAACGGTGTAGCGCAGGTACTCGACGACCGAGCGGTTCCCGGCCACGTAGCCGCCGCAGCTCGCCAGGGCCTTGGACAGCGTGCCCGACCAGAGGTCGACGGCCGTGCGCTCGACGCCGTGGTACTCGCCTATGCCGCGCCCGGTCGCACCGATCGTTCCGATGCTGTGCGCCTCGTCGATCATCAGCAGTGCCCCGTGGCGACGCTTGACCTCGACGAGGGCGGGCAGGTCGGCGATGTCGCCGTCCATGCTGTACACGCCCTCGACGACGACGAGCACCCGCCGGTACTGGTGACGGACCTGCGTGAGGATGGCGTCCAGGGCCGCCGCGTCGTTGTGCGGGAACGGCCGCCGGGTCGCGCCGGAGAGCTTGCAGCCCTGCAGGATGCTGTCGTGGGCCAGGGAGTCGTGGATGACGAGGTCCCCGGGCCCGACGAGGTGCCCGATGACGGTGACGTTGGTGGCGTGCCCGTTGGCCAGGGTGATCGCGGACTCGCATCCGAGCAGCTCGGCGAGTTCGGTTTCGAGTTCCAGGTGGAGCGGACGGCTGCCGGAGAGCAGCCTGCTGGCGGACACCGACGTGCCACAGCGCTCGATCGCTTCCTTGGCCGCCCGGTTCACCTCGGGGTGCGTCGCCATCCCCAGGTAGTTGTAGCTGGAGAAGGAGAGGAGCTCCCGGCCGTCGATCACGGTCGTGTCCGTCATGCCGCCCTCGTGGACGAGGAAGTACGGGTTGGGCAGTCCCATCCGGGAGAGAACGGCGAAGCGCTCGCCGTGGGCGGTGACCTCGGGGAAGCACTCGATGCGCGTGTGCTCCTCCGGCAGCGGGGGCCGGGCCCCGTCGCCGTGGGTGTCGCCGTAACCGGCGCGCTGTACGGGGACGGCCGCCGGGGCGGGGGCCGGCGTGGGAGCCGGTGTGGGAGCAGGTGCGGGAACGGCAACGGGAACGGCAGCGGGAACGGCTGTCGGGGCCGGTACGGCGTCCGGGGGGCCGCTCGCGATCAGCGCGGCGATCCTTCCGACGGTCGGCCGGTCGGCGACCCCTTCGTCGAACCTCCACTGCGGCCACTGCCGCTTGAGGGAGGTGAACAGGTCGGTCAGCATCAGCGAGTCGAAACCGAGCTCGTCGATCAGCAGCTGGTCGTCGCGCAGATGACTCACCGGGAACGCGCTGATCCGGGCCACGTGCCCGAGCACGGCGTCCGTGACCTCCTCGACGCTCCCGGTCGGCGAAGGCGCCGGGTCGGCCGGGGAGGCGACCGCGGGCACCGGCTCCGGTTCGGCCGTCGTGGGGGAGGGGGCCTGTGCGGCGGGCTCCTGAGGGGCGGGGTCTCGCGTGGTGGGCTCCTGTTCGGCGGGGTTCTGTGCGGCGCGGTCTTGTGCCGGGAGCGCCTCGGCGAGGCGGGTGATCAGCGCGACCTGCTGCTGCACCAGCTGGCGCAGGTCGTCCATCGGGTCGCTCGTCGGGTTGCTCATCGGGTCGGACACGTAGTCGTTCATCGAGGTCTCCTCGGACGGTGCGGGCCGGGGCGGGAGGGACCCCGCGGAGGTGTCGTTCTTCGAGGTGCGCCCGTTCGGCAGCCAGTACGACCGGGCATCGAGCTTCGCCACCGGCAGGTCCAGCAGCCGGCGGTCCTCCTGGGGGACCAGGGCGCGCGGGTCGACCGGGGCGCCCAGGACCGCGAGCCGGGCCAGGGCCAGCACGAAGGTCCGTCCGCCGTCCGGCGCCTCCCCGCCGACGGGGACGGCGTGGACGTCGCCGTGGCCGGTGAGGTTGCGGCGGACCGAGGTGAGCAGCGAGCTGCCGCCGGTCACCTGGAGGAAGACCCGGGCTCCTTGGTCGTAGGCGGTACGGACGGCATCGCCGAAGTGGACCGGCGTGGACGCGTGGCGCGTCCACAGCTCGCGCAGCCGCTCGGGGTCGGTGCAGACCTCGGCGTTCACGGAGGAGACGAACGGCAGTGCCGGGGTGCTGATGGGCCGGGCGGCGAGGCCCGAGCGCATGCTCTCCTCGGCGGAGGCCAGCCGCGGCGAGTGGAAGGCGTTGGACACATCGAGGGCCGCCGTGACGATCCCGGCGTCGGCGCAGGCCTGCCGCATGGCGGCGATGCCCTGCTGCGTGCCGCTGACCACGACCTGGCGCGGCTGGTTGAAACAGGCGAGCCACACGTCGTCGATGCCGTCGACGAGCCGGCGGCAGGTGTCCTTGTCGCTCTGCACGGCGAGCATCCCGCCCAGGCCGTTCTCGGCCCGCCGCAGGACCGCGCCCCGGTGGACCAGCAGCCGGACGGTGTCCACGTTCGTGAGCGCTCCGGCCGCCGCGGCCGCGGCGAACTCTCCGACGCTGTGACCGAGGGTGAGATCGGGAGCGATACCGCATTCGGCGAGGACACGGGTGGTGGCGATCTGCACGGTGCCCAGCAGCGGCTGGCACACATCGGTGGCGGCGAGCCGCTGCCTGTGCTCCTCCGCGTCGCCGGCGCCCGCCGCGGCCCCGCCGTACAGCAGGTCGCCGAGGTCGAAGCCGATGTCCGGGCGTGCGACGGCACTGAGGACGCCGACCGCCGAGCGGAAGCCGGCGAACCTGCCGTACAGGTCCCGCATCATGCCCGGCTGCTGACTGCCCTGACCGGGGAAGACGAAGGCGATGCGGCGCTGTGCGGCCGGCAGGGGAGCATCGGCGGCGAACGCCCCGTCGCCGAGGTCGCCCCGGGTGCCGGCGACGAGCTGTTCGCGGGCGTGGCGCAGCCGCTGGACGAATCCGTCCGTGTCGGCGGCGACGATCGCGAGCCGGGCCCTCAGGGGTTCACGGCCACCCAGGGTGTGGGCCACGGCGGCCAGCGGCGGGCGGTCCGCCGTGTCGAGTGCGTCGAGTACGTCCCCGATGTGCTGGTCCAGCAGCTCGGGGCTGCCGGCCGTGAGGAGGACGAGCTGGGGTCCGGCGTCTTGGGCGTCTTCGGCGGGTTCGGTGCCTTCGCTGGGCTCGGTGCCTGCGGTGGGCTCGGTGCCTGCCGTGCCTTCGGTTCCCGTGGTGGGTCCGGTGCGCTCCGAGGGGCGGCCGACGGCCGGGACGGACTGCTGCTCCTCCAGCACCACGTGGACGTTCGTTCCGCCGAAACCGAACGAGCTGACGGCGGCACGCCGCGGGGTGCCGCCGCTCGGAAAGGGGCGCGCGGTTCCGGCGAAGCGCAGGCCGGCGGCGGAAATGCCCAGGTCGGGATGAGGGGTGGTCTCCGGTTGCGGCACGATCGTGCCGTGGTGGACGACCAGGGCCGTCTTGATCAGTCCGGCGATGCCCGCCGCGGCCAGGGCGTGCCCGATGAGGGCCTTGCCCGAGCCGAGGTAGCACAGACCGGGGTCGTCGTCGGGGTACTCGCTGCGCAGTCGGCGCAGCGCCTGCGCCTCGGCACGGTCGCCGGCGGCGGTGCCCGTGCCGTGGGCCTCGAGGAAGCCCACGGAAGAAGGAGTGACCCCCGCGTCTTCGTAGGCCCGGCGCATGGCGCGCAGCTGGCCTTCGGCGGTGGGGACCAGCGGACCGGGAGACGCGCCGTCGTTGGCCGAGCCGATGCCCTTGATCACCGCGTAGACGCGGTCGCCGTCGGCGAGCGCGTCGGCCAGCGGCCGCAGGACGACGACACCGGCGCCCTCGCCGAGGACGAAGCCGTCGGCCCCCTCGTCGAACGGGCGGCACACCCCGGTGGGGGACAGGGCGCGGAGCCGGGAGAAGCCGACCAGGCTGTCGGGGGTGAGGTTGAGGTACACGCCGCCGACGAGAGCCGTCCGGCAGGTGCCCCGGCGCAGGTGGGCCAGTGCCTGGTCGAGGGCGACCAGCGAGCTGGAACAGGCGGCGTCGATGGCGAAGCTCGGGCCACCGAGGTCGAAGTGCCGGCTGACGGTGCCGGACGCCATGTTGAGGAGGCTCCCGGGCAGGGTGAAGGCCTCGATGGTGCCGAGCTGTCCCGCCCGCTCCCTGGCGGCGTCGGGGCGGTCGCCGTCGTCCGCCCCGTACGACGCGTCGGCGTGGGCGATGACCCGGAGGGGGGCCGTCATGAGGTCCTTGTAGTCCGACACCGAGATCCCGAAGAAGACCCCGGTGTTCTCCCGGTCGAAATCGCCGCGCCCCAGCCCCGCGTCGTCGAGGGCCTCGCGGGTGACGTCGAGCATCAGCCGGTGCTGCGGATCCATGGCGCGGGCGCGCGCGGGCGGCACCCCGTAGTGCAGGGCGTCGAAGCGGTCCACGTCGTCCAGGAACGCGACCTGGTCGGTGTACGCGGCGTTGGGGGCCGATCGGTCGCCGGGCGCATGGAAGATGTCGTGGTTCCAGCGCTTCTCCGGGACGGCGGAGAACTGCCGCTCGCCGCTCATCAGGAGCTTCCAGTAACCGCGGACGTCGGGGGCTCCGGGGAAGCGGCAGCCGAGTCCGGTGATGGCGATGTCAGTCATGGGGGCTTCCTTGGCGTAGCGCCCTGGGCGATCGGCAACCGAGGCGACGGGGACGGGGATGTGGGCCGCCCTGGTGGTCATCGGTGCGCGGGGAGCTGTCCACAGGACGGTCGACTTCCACCGTGCCCGCAGGAGGCGCGGGGTCGTAGCCCCGGCTATTCGTTACTTGACAGGAGCCGACGGCTCGCTCTCGACCCTCGTGTGCGGCCCCGCCACCGGGCGGGGCCGCACAGCCGTCACGTGGCCAACAGGTACTTTTCGACCACTCGGAGATCGTTGTTCCAGAAGATGACCCCGGGCATGGGGCCGACGTTCAGGAAATCGGGCGTGGTCAGCGGGACGTTGAGGGGCTTGCCCGCGTCGGAATCGTTGTCCCGGTTCCTGAAGGCGACGGTCAGCGACTTCACGGTGTCGGTCTTCTCGCCCGCCCGGAAGAGGCGAATGCCCGAGTACGCCTTCTCGTTCGGTCCGATCGTGGCGATCGCGTGCCAGTCGGACTCCAGCGGACCGATCGGATCCCCGGCCGCGCCGAGCCGTACCGTCGGGTAGATGTAGAGGGTACAGGCCTTGTCGCCGGTGTTGGTGGCGGTGAGGAGGAGGTGCCTGTTGCCGTCCTGCGGGTAGAAGGTCGCAGCGAGCGAGATGTTCGCGTCGGTACAGGAGGCGATGGCATTCCTCCCGCCGTCGCCGGAGCCGTCCCGGCTTTCGTCCGCGCCGGGGGCGGCGGTCGCGGTCGGGGGGCCGGGCGTGGCGGTGGCGGTCGGGCCCGGGGCGCCGGGCGCGGCGGAGGCGGTCGCGGTCGGGCTCGGGACGCCGGGGTCCGCTTTGTCGTCCTTGCCGTCGGGGCCGCAGGCGCTGGACGAGAGGAGGGCGGCGATGGACAGGGCCCCGAGGGCGTACGTCTTCCAACCCGTGCGGGTCGTGTGGGTCGGGCGGGTCTTGAGCATGGTGGTCCCCCGTGTGCTTCTACGTGCTTCAGGTGGCTGGCTGGTCCTTCGGTTATGCTCCGAAGAAATCGCCGTACGCCCCCTCACAGGGGATTGTTGCCGATCGCGCACATAGGGGTCTCGCTTCCGTTTCCCCTGCTCAGGACCCTCAGGACCGGTTCCGCGACTACCGCGTATACCTGCGGATGCGGTAGCGCAGCCCGGACACCGAGGACTGCCAGCCCGCGTCCTCGGCGAGGTTCCACGCCGCGTCCGGTATCGGGGCGTGGGTGTCGCCCTCCACCGGCGAGTCGACCTCGGTCACCGAGAGCGTCGTCGCGTAGGGCAGGGCGGCGCGGTAGATCTCGCCGCCGCCGATCACCCACACGGCGGCCGCGGGTGCGGCTGCCCGGGCGCGGGCCGCCGCGTCCGGCTCGGCCGCGCGTTCCAGCGCCTCGGCGATCGACCCCGCGCGCTCCGCGCCCTCGGCGGCCCACTTCGGATCGCGCGTCACCACGATGTTGCGCCTGCCGGTCAGCGGTCGGAACCTCGGGGGCAGCGAATCCCACGTCTTGCGGCCCATCACCACGGGGTGGCCGAGGGTGGTCGCCTTGAAATGCGCCATGTCCTCGGGCAGTCGCCACGGAATCGTGTTGCCCGCGCCGATCACGCCGTCGGGGGTCTGCGCCCAGATCAGCCCGACGTTCACACCGCCACCGGAGCCTTGATGGCCGGGTGGTGCTTGTAGTCGAGGATCTCCACGTCCGCGTACGCGTAGTCGAAGAGCGATTCGGCCTGGCGCAGGCGCAGTTCGGGGAACTCGAAGGGCGTGCGCGAGAGCTGCTCGGTCACCTGCTCGGTGTGGTTGTCGTAGATGTGGCAGTCGCCGCCGGTCCAGATGAAGTCGCCCGGTTCGAGGCCGACCTGCTGCGCCACCATGTGCGTGAGCAGGGCGTAACTGGCGATGTTGAACGGGACGCCGAGGAACAGGTCCGCGCTGCGCTGGTACAGCTGGCAGGACAGCTTGCCGTCCGCGACGTAGAACTGGAAGAAGGCGTGACACGGCGCGAGGGCCATCGCGGGCAGCTCGGCGACGTTCCAGGCGGAGACGATCATCCGGCGGGAGTCCGGGTCGCTACGCAGCGTGTCGAGGACCTCGCTGATCTGGTCGATGTGCCTGCCGTCCGGGGTGGGCCAGGAACGCCACTGCACACCGTAGACCGGGCCGAGCTCGCCGTCCGCGTTCGCCCACTCGTCCCAGATGGTGACGCCGTGCTCGCGCAGCCAGCCGACGTTCGAGTCGCCGCGCAGGAACCACAGCAGCTCGTAAACGATGGACTTGAGGTGCACCTTCTTGGTCGTGACCAGCGGGAACCCCTGCGAGAGGTCGTAGCGCAATTGGTGCCCGAAGACACTTCGGGTGCCCGTGCCCGTCCGGTCGGCCTTGGCCGTCCCTGAGGTGAGCACGGTGCGCAACAAGTCTTCGTACTGAGTATCCGCCACAGTCAGGGATTCTACTGGGCTGCCGATACCGCCTCGGTGACGCCCTCCGCCGGCCCCGACGCGAGCCGTCGCCACGAGGGTGGCGGCGGCTCGCGCAGAAGGGACGGATGCCAGGGGCGGCCGGCGCGGATGCCGCCCGGGTCGGGGGTGCCGGTGTCGGTTCCGACGCCGCCGTTCACATCACCGTGAAGACACCCACCCGCATCGACACGGACCTCGACCGTGCCACCGCCGTGCGGGCCGGAGCTGACGCGGCGTCGGGAGCTGTCAGACCACGTCCCAGCGGACGTCGGCCCAGGCGGTGTTGAGTACGTCTTCCAAATCGCCCGGGTCGGCGAACGCCACCTCGTCGATGCCGGCCAGCGGCTGGCTGGGGCAGTGGGAATTGGTTGCTGCGGCAGCCCGCAGTGCCGGAAGGTCGCCCCGGGTCAGACGCCTCGTCGACCACGGGGTCCCGCTGCGGGTCATGGCTCCCTGGAGCAGCTGCATGGTGATGCCGGGCAGAACGTCGGCGCGGGGCCATACGACCTGCCGGCCGTCCCAGAACGCGACGTTCCACACCGATCCCTCACGTAGGGCCCCGTCCCGCCCCACGAACAGGACGTCGTCGAAGCCCGCTGCTCGGGCCTGGAGCCGGTGGTAGGAGAGGCCCATCGTCGCGGCGTGCTTGAGGTGCGGCAGCTCGCGTTCGTACGTTGTCGTGCGCACCCGCAGGGCCGGTCCGGGCGTGTCGTCGACCGGCTCGGACACGGACACCATGACATCGGCCGCCGACGGCGCGTCGGCCCGGGGGACGAGGGTCACCCTCACCGATGCGTCCCGCTCCGTACCGAGGGCATGGCGGATCAGCTCCCGGATCCTGCCGCCGTCGCTCCCGCCGCCCGCTCCGAAGAGCTCGAGCGAGCCTTCCTCCAGCCTCCTCAGGTGGAGGTCGAGACCTCGGACCGACCTCGCGCGCACCTGCATGGAGGTGAAGTGGCCGTAGTTCCAGGTGGCGACCCGGTGCACGTCCGCGACCTCTGCGGGCCGACCGTTGATCTCTATGTTCAGCACCCGAGTCATGCTGTCACAGCCTCACCCGAACAAGATCGTTAGCGGATGCCGGATGCCGGATGCCGGATGCCGGATGCCGGATGCCGGATGCCGGATGCCGGATGCCGGATGCCGGATGCCGGATGCGACGACGCCGGAGTGGGGACACCACGACCGCCGCACGCGCACGGCGCCCCGGACCGCTACGTTCGCGTCGCGTCCAGGAGGCCTGTCGCGTCGCCGACGGGGTGGCCGGTGCGGCGCAGGGCGGCGGGGGTGGTGCCGTACCAGCGCCGGACCGCCCGGCGAAGGGCGCGGGCGTCGGCGTAGCCGCTCTTCGCGGCTATCGAGTCGATGCCGAGGTCGGTGCTGTGGAGCAGCCGCGCGACGTGGGTCCGGCGCACGGCGTCGACCTCGTCGCTCCACGTGGTGCCGTGTTCGTCGAGGCGGCGCTGGAGGGTTCGCGGACTGACCGCCAGGCGCCGCGCCACCACGGACAGCGTGGGGGCGCCTTCGGCATGGGCGGAGGCCAGGGCGGTACGGAAGAGGTCCAGCCAGTCGTGCAGCGGGACCGCGGTGGCGAGGGTCTGTTCGGCGTGTCGTCGCAGCACGCTCGACAGGCCGGGCTGGGCGTGCGGGGTAGGGGAGTCGAGGTCGGCGGTGAGGAAGGTGATCGAGCTGGACGGGGCTTCGAACGCGATGGCGCGGGTGCCGTAGAGCTCGGTCAGGGCGTCGTGCCGGCGGGGTGCCTTGGCGGCCAGGGAGACGCGCAGGGGAATGATGCGACGCCCCGCGGCCTCGCCGAGCCGCCGCTGGTACAGGCCGAGCGCGTAGCCGCGGATGGCGCAGGCCGCCTCGTAGGTCAGATCGGCCTCGTTGACGTGGCTGATGGTGACCTGTTCGCCGTCCTCGGTGACTCGGAGGTTGTCCGTGCCGGTGTCGGCGACGGTGGCGAAGTAGGCCGCCGCGTCGCGGATCCCTTCGAGCGGTGTGGGCGCCGAGGTGATCAGGTAGTCCCAGACCCCGAGGCTGCCGATGCTCGACTGCCGCGCCAGCAGCATGGACATCTCCGTCCAGGGAGCGTGGACGGTCGTGAGCTCCGCGACGCGGATGCTCGTGGCCGTCGGAGTCCGGCACGAGTCGTCGTCGAGGTGCTCGGGAGCCAGGCCCAGCAGGTGCGCGTATGCGTGTGGGGGTATGCCGAGCAACCGGGCGACATTGACGCTCAGTCGGGCGAGGGCGGAGGAAGTTGTCCCCTGATGTGCATGAGAGACCACGGGGGTTGAGCATAGGGCAGGACGAAATGCCAGAGGATCGGCGGGTAGCGGGGCCTGGTGTCCCCAACATGGCGCGGAGGGTCCCCCCGTGGCGCGTTCGGTCCCCTTGACGGCGTGTGCTGCCCGGGGCCGTGCGGTTTTCTCGGCCATAGTCTGGTGTTCGTTCTCGCACGGTGCGCATGGCGCCGGAGATACCGTTGACCTCGTGGAACGGGGTCGACCGCGGGGCCGAGTACGGGTCCCGGCCGGATCGGAGCCCCCCCACGGGGGTGGGGGGCCCGAGACCGGCCGTGGTCGGGGTCAGGCCGGGGGCAAGTCCTGCGCGAGGACCCGGGCCGCGTCGTATTCCTCGCGGTACGCCTGCTTGGCGACGTCCGGATAGCCGAAGGCGCCATCGCCGAAGTCTGCCGTGCCCCACGGCCCGAGAGGGGCACGGCTCCGGCCCCACCCTTGCGAGCAGGGGTGGGGCCGGCAGCTCGGTAAGGCTCAGAACCTGGTCGTGATGGTGGTGTTGGCGAAGTCCTGGACGGCGTGGAGGCTGATGTAGACGTAGCCGGCCGGGGGGTTGTTGATGGTCAGGGTCTCGGTGTTGCCGCTCTGGGTCGAGCGGGCGGTGTAGTTGCTGGTGGTGGCCCAGTTGGTGGGGCTGTAGTAGAGGTCCGCGTTGCCGGTGCCGCCCGCGACGCTGATCTTGAGGGAGGTCGTGCCGGCGGGGACCTGCAGGTAGAAGTAGCGGTGGTTCCCGGTGGTGGCGGAGACGTTGGAGCGGCTGCAGTTGTCACCCAGCACGCGGACGTCGGCATCGGCGCACTCGGCGGGCGCGGCAGCCCCCACGGTGACCGCCTTGCTGGTGCTGGCGGTGGCACCCTTGTCGTCCGTGACCGTGAGCCGCACGGTGTAGGTGCCGGCCGCGGCGAAGGTCTTGGCCGGGCCGGCGGCGGTGGAGCCGCTTCCGTCACCGAAGCTCCAGGCACGGGACGCGATGGTGCCGTCCGCGTCGGTAGAGGTGTCGGTGAAGTTGACGGCCAGACCGTTCACCGAGGCGGTGAACCCGGCCACCGGAGCCTGGTTGGCCGGCGGGATGGTGCCACCACCGCAGTCACCAGCGGCGCACTTGGCCAGCCAGGCACCGAAGTCCGCGTCGTAGCGGGTGCCGATGGTGGAGGTCAGCAGTGTGCGGGCGGCCGCCCAGTTGCCGGTGCGGTAGTGGCCGAGCAGCGTGGCCACGTCCTGCGGGTGCGACTGGATCAGGTACCGGACCGCCAGGTAGCCCCACTGGTAGACGCGGGTGGAGTCGGAGTTGTCGTAGGTGGTGTCGAACAGCGTGCTGAGCCTGTACGTCTTGTTGCCCGCCTCGGTGATCGCGCGGTCATAGGTGACGTTGCGGTACGAGTAGGAGATGTACTCCGCCAGGCCCTCGACCCACATCACTGTGGGGGTCGTCATGCCCGCGTTGAAGTCGCCGTACATGTCGAAGCGGCCGTCGAGGTAGTGGGTGTACTCGTGGTTGAGGTTCCAGATCTGGAACTCCGGCCGCACCCACTCCGCCTCGTAGGCGATGAAGCGCGGCTGGTTCCCGACGGCGGCCGGGTCGCCCTCGAGGTACATTCCGCCGTTGTCGGTGCTGATGTCGAAGATGATGCCGGCGTAGGTCTGGTAGTCGGTGCTGGAGTCGAACGCCACCACCTCGAGGCGGGTGTTGTTGTCGTTCGCGACCGCGCCGCCGTCCTTGACGACGCCGTGGAAGTAGGCGTCCTGCTTGGCCAGGCTGGTGCAGCTCGCGGCCAGCTCGGTGGCGGTCATCTGCTGCGCGACGATGCGCAGGCTCGGGCTGCAGGTGTGGTTGACCGTGAGTACGGCGGTGCGCACCCGGCTCGGCAGGTCGCAGGTGTTGTAGTAGGCGCAGTTGGACGCGTCGTACGAAGAGGTCATCTCGGCCAGCGGCACCCAGAGCGCGGCGGTCCGGCCGGTGATCGCGCCGCGGTCGAGCAGCTGCTTGACGAGCGGCCGGACGGTCGCCCGGAGCGCGGAGTGCTGGAGGAAGCGCCCGAGTTCACGGCCGGCGTTGGCCGTCAGGTAGCCCTTCCCGGTCCCGAGCAGGTCGTCATGGGCCACGGCGAAGTTCCGCAGCACGGTGAGGATGCCGGGGTCGGCCTGCACGGCGGGCAGGAACTCCGGGGTCTGATGGCCCCGGAACAGGATGGTGTAGGCGTTGTTGACCGCCGAGACCATGGACCAGGAGCTGTCGTAGGTGGAGTTGTAGCCGGTCAGCAGGCGCTTGACCACGCGGAGGTAGCGGGCGTTCTCCTGGGCGCTGTCGACCAGGATGACCGCCTCGGACAGGGTCTGTCCGTTGGCCTCGGTGACGTCGTTGGAGCGCGGTGCGGCGTAGAAGGTGTCCAGGGCGCCCCGGATCGAGCTCTTCAGAGCCGGGCCGTAAGCGCCGACGGTGGATGCGTTGTACCACTGCACGAAGTACCCGGCGCGCAGGTAGAGCACCAGCTGGCCGACCGAAGTGCTGTTGTCTCCCGGGTAGTTGGCGGAGCCGGCGCGCAGTGCGTCGGCTACCGAGACCATCTGCGCCTCACGGAAGGCGGCCTTCGCATTGGTGCCCTTGAGCTGGAACAGCGAGTTCACGCAGTCCAGCTCGGAGGACTTGATCTGCTGGACCAGGGCGCCACCGGTCTTCGAGGTGAAGTCAGCGACGTTGCAGGTCGCGGCGGCGTCGCGGGCGCCGGGCGCCGACTCCGCGGTGCTCTTGCGTCGTTCGCTCTGCTCCGGGTCGTTGGCGGCCCGGAGCGGGGCGCGCTGCGACAGGTCCGTGCTCGGCCGGGCGGCGTGCTCGGCCGTGAGCGCGGCGGCCGCTGCCGTCTCCGTCGAGGGCTGCGGGGCGGCGCTGGACTTCCAGGCCGGAGCCGGGGCGGCGGGGTTCACCTCGCGGGCGAGGGCCTGGCCGGCGGGGGCGAGCACGGTCAGGCCCAGACAGCAGGCCAGAGCGGCTATGAGGGGCCGGACGCGGCCCTTCGTCGTGGGGGTTCTTGGCATGGGGGTGGGCCTCCGAGCCGGTCTGCGGCCGTGCTGGCGGCACGGCGAAACGGGAGTAATGGCCGTGGCACCAAAGGGAGTTGACGGGGATTCCGACTCTGGCGTGACCACGGCAATGATGTGTGCGATGTAACATGGCACACATCACATGGCTCTGAAAAGGGTCTCGGTGGCACCTCTCGAGATCTGGGCTCCCGTCAACTCGACGCCACCCGGAGCGCCTTGGCTGGTTTGCCCGAGCTCGTCCCGTGGGCGGCCTGACCGTCGAGCTGCTGCGCGCCAGGGGCGAGGGCGCGCGGGCGCCCGCCCTGGTCGCCGATGGGCGTTCCGGGTCGGCGAGGGCCCCTGTGAGAATGTGGGCGGCCCTCGGCGGGGTGCGGGTCGGGAGTGGCTACGGGCCATGGGATGGGGGGGAAATCGCATGGGAGTCGGCGGAGCCGGCGGATCTACGGACGACCTGTTCGCGAGCGCACTGGGCGAGGTGGGCAGGGATGGCAGCGGAGAGGGCGCGGATGACGGCCCCCTGCCCTCTCTGCTAGCCCTGCACGGCCGCCCGACCCGGGAAGTCTTCGACCGTGCGGCGCGCCTGCTGGCCTGTGACGATCCCGTCGAGCGGGAGCTGGGGGCGCGGGTCCTGCGCGAACTGGGCCCGTACGGCACCGAAGGGCGTCGGCCCTTCACCGCGGAAACCATCGATGTGGTCCTGGCCGAGATGGCGGACGAGCCCGATCCGGAGGTCCTCGGCTGGATGATCTCGGTACTGGGTTACCACCATGCCCGCCGGGCCCTCGACCTGGTACTCGACCACCAGGCTCACGCGGAGCAGCCCGTACGTTTCGCGGTGGCCGCCGCTCTGCCCGGCATGGCCGATCCCGACCGGACGCAGGCGCGGGTCGTGGACGCCCTCCTGCGGCTGGCCGGAGACGACCACGACGCCGTGCGCTGGTACGCCCTGTACGCGCTGTTCAACGAGACGGCCGGGATCACCGACGAGCGGAAGAGGCTCTGGGCGGCGCGCCTGAGAGGGCGGGCGGACGCGCAACGCCGCGAGGAACTGGCCCAGCTCGCCACCACCCTTGACGACCGCGCCGATGCCGCCTTGCGTGACCTCCTCGCCGGCGGCGAGCGGGAGGCGTAGCGGTGGGGAGCGATGGTCGAAGCGTCACCTGGCGTCAAGATTCCCTTGACAAGATGATCATGTCAAGGAAGTCTTGACGTCATGAACCCCTCCCAGAACGCCCCGGCCGACGCCGGACCCGGCGCCTCCGCGACCCCCCATCCCGCACTGGCCTCCGCTCTGGGCCTGATCGCCCTCGCCATCAGCCTGATCGCCGTGGCCATGTCCTTCGCCGACCACCTCGGGACGGGCGGCACCGCCGCGCTCATCGGCGCGGACCTCGTCCTCGTCGGGGCGATGGGCGCCCTGCTCGCCACCCTGAGGGCACAGCCCGCCCCCGTTCCCGCCCCCGCTTGCGATGTCGCGCCGGACGGTACGGCGCGACGAGTCCGCGACGAGGAACTGCTCGACGCGCTGGAGCCGTTGGCTCCCGCCCGGGGAACCGGAGGAGAGGGGCGATGAGCGAAGCCCCCCCGGCCCCACTGCTCAGTGCGCAGGAGATCGCCGCCATCCGGGAAGAGATCGCGGGAGCCGTCCTCGGCGGTCCCGAAGGCCTCGCCGCCTCACTGGAGCACGACCCGGAGGGCTTCCTGCGCCTGGTGGCCGCGGCCCGCGTGGGAGCCGAGGAATCCAGCCGGCTCCTGCGGCAAGCCATCCAGGGGGCCAGGGCGGCGGGCCACAGCTGGGACAGCGTGGGCGGGGTCCTGGGGGTGAGCCGGCAGGCGGCCCAGCAGCGGTTCGCCGTCAAGTCGCCCGCTCCCGAGCCCGCGCCCGAGCCCGGTTCCGCGACCGGTCCGGCGGACCACGCGCCCGGCGCGCCGGCGCGCCGGACCATCACCCCGGTCACCGCATTCAACGAGATGGCCGAACTCGACGGGGCCGCGAGGGACGGCTGGCACCTGGTGGACTACGGACCGCTCTTCCTCCTGGTGGAAGCCTCCGACCGGATCTGGGAACACCGACGGACCTTCGGCGGCCAGCGCAGACGCATGAAGGCGGAGGGATGGACACAGGTCGGTGCCTGGTCCTTCCCCTGGCGCTACTACAAGCGCCCCACGGACCAGCTGGCCTAGTTGTAGGACACGCGGCGGCGGCCCGGCCGAGGTCAGGAGCCCCCGAACCCCCACGTAACCTCTTTCCGTGCCAGCCTCCCGCCCCCATCACGTCGCCGTCCTCGTCCTCGAAGGGGCGAAGCCCCTCGACGTCGGCATTCCCGCGCAGGTGTTCACGACCCGCGCGAGCATGCCGTACGAGGTACGGGTGTGCGGCGCGGAGCCCGGGCTCGTGACCGGCGGAGACGGCCTGGCCTACTCCGTCGCCCACGGCCTCGAGGCCCTCGCGTGGGCCGACACCGTCTTCGTCCCCGGCTACCGGTTCCCGGACCGGGAGGACCCGCCGCGGGCCGTGGTCGACGCGCTGATCGAGGCCCACAGTAGGGGCGCGCGACTCGCCGCCATCTCCACGGGCGCCTTCGCGCTCGCCGCCACGGGCCTGCTCGACGGCAAGCGCGCGACGACGCACTGGCACTACGCGCGGGCGCTCGCGGCGAAGTGGCCGCTGGTCCGGGTCGACGAGAACGTCCTGTTCGTCGACGAGGGCAGCATGCTGACCTCGGCCGGTGCCGCCTCCGGCATCGACCTGTGCCTGCACGTCCTGCGCACCGACCTCGGCGTGGCCGCGTCGAACCACACGGCCCGGCGGCTGGTCGCGGCCCCCTACCGCAGCGGTGGCCAGGCACAGTACGTCCCGCGCAGCGTGCCCGAGCCGCTCGGCGAGCGGTTCGCCGCCACCCGCGAGTGGGCGCTCCACCGGCTCGGCGAGCCCCTCACCCTGGAAGTGCTCGCCCGGCACGCGGCGGTGTCGCCGCGCACGTTCTCGCGGCGCTTCGCCGAAGACACCGGATACACCCCGATGCAATGGGTGATGCGCGCCCGCATCGACATGGCCCGCGAACTGCTGGAGCGTTCGGAGCGGGGCGTCGAGCAGATCGCCGCGGACGTCGGCCTCGGGACCGGCGCGAACCTGCGGCTGCACTTCCAGCACATCCTGCGCACCACGCCGAGCGAGTACCGGCGCACTTTCGCCCAGGGCGAGTGACCCGCCGGCCCGTACGGCCTACGCGCGACTACGCGCACGGACTACCTGTCGGACGCCGCCCCGGACGGGCTACCCCTACGCCCTCGTACGCCGTCGTCCGCCCCGTTAGCCGCACCAGTTGGCGGCCGTTGGCGCGATCCTTGCGGACCATGGCGATCGCGCCGCTGTCACCGGCGGCCGCCACGCGCGAACCTGGGGGCGAACCCAAGGGACAGGGACAGGGAGACACACCATGACTCGCATCGCCATCAACGGATTCGGCCGCATCGGACGCAACGTGCTGCGCGCGCTGCTCGAACGCGACAGCGACCTCGAGATCGTCGCGGTCAACGACCTCACCGAGCCGGCCACCCTCGCGCGCCTGCTCGCGTACGACACGACCTCCGGCCGCCTCGGCCGCCCGGTGACCGTGGACGGGGACGTCCTCGTCGTCGACGGCCGCCGCATCAAGGTGCTCGCCGAGCGCGAGCCGGCGCAGCTGCCGTGGGCCGAGCTCGAGGTCGACGTCGTGCTCGAGGCGACCGGCCGCTTCGCCACGGCCAAGGCCGCCCGCGCGCACATCGACGCGGGTGCCAAGAAGGTGCTGGTCAGCGCGCCGGCTGACGGGGCCGACATCACGCTCGCATTCGGCGTGAACAGCGACAAGTACGACCCGGCCCTGCACACGATCGTCTCGAACGCCTCGTGCACGACCAACGCGCTCGCACCGCTGGCCGCGGTGCTCGACGAGCTCGCGGGCATCGAGCACGGCTTCATGACCACGGTGCACGCCTACACGCAGGAGCAGAACCTGCAGGACGGCCCGCACCGCGATCCCCGTCGCGCCCGCGCCGCCGCCGTCAACATCGTGCCGACCACGACCGGCGCCGCCAAGGCGATCGGGCTCGTGCTGCCCAACCTCGACGGCAAGCTCTCGGGCGACTCGATCCGCGTCCCCGTTCCGGTCGGATCGATCGTCGAGCTCAACACCACCGTCGCCCGCGACGTCACGCGCGAGGAAGTGCTGGAGGCGTACCGCGCCGCGGCGGCCGGGCCGCTCGCCGGCGTGCTCGAGTACTCGGACGACCCGCTCGTGTCCTCCGACATCACGGGCAACCCCGCCTCGTCGATCTTCGACTCCGCCCTCACCCGCGTCGAAGGCCGCCACATCAAGGTGGTCGCCTGGTACGACAACGAGTGGGGCTTCTCGAACCGCGTCATCGACACGCTCGAGCTGATCGCCACTCGCTGACCCACGGCCAAGGCCCACGGCCCACCGCCCACGGCCCACCGCCCACGGCCAGGCCCACGGGCTACGACCTGACGACCTACGGGGCCACGACGGCCGACACCGCGTGGCCCGTAGGCAGGTCAGGGAAGATCGGCAGGCGGCGGCTCGTCCTCGGCCTCGTAGACGTGCGGGCCGTCCGCCTGCCACTCGATCGCCGTCGAATCCCCGAAGACGAGCTCGTCCGGGTCCGGCAGCTCGACCCGGCGCAGAAACTCGATCAGGTCGGCATCCTTGTGCGCGACGCCGAGGACCGTCTCCGTACCGCCCACGCGAATCGTGACCCGCCGGCCGCCCGACGGGGCGATCCGGTGCACGACGATCGGTGCATGCTCCATCTGCCCAGCCTGCCGCCGGACGAGCCCGCACGCATCCGGACGCATCCCGCCCGCGACGCGAGGCGCCACGTCCTCCGTACGGCAGATGGCGGACGGAGCTTGTGGACGGGCCTCCCGATCAGCACGCTTGCCCCATGCTCTCGCCCGCCCCCGGTTCCGTCCGGTCTCCCGTGACGACCCAGTCGGCCGGCTCGCGCCGGGCGCTGGTGGCGGGATCCGTCGGCAACTTCATCGAGTGGTACGAGTTCGGCGTCTACGGCTACCTCGCCACCGTGATCGCGGCGCACTTCTTCACCCCCGAAGGCGGCAGCGACGCCGAGGCGCTCGTCAAGACGTACGCCTCGTTCGCCCTCGCGTTCTTCTTCCGGCCCGTCGGCGCGGCGCTGTTCGGGCGGCTCGGCGACCGCATCGGCCGACGGCCGACGCTCGTCCTCGTCATCTGCCTCATGACCGGCGCCACGACGCTCATCGGCGCACTGCCGACGTACGCCTCCATCGGCGCGGCCGCACCCTGGCTCCTCACGCTGCTGCGCATCGTCCAAGGGCTCTCGGCGGGCGGGGAGTTCGGCGGCGCGGTATCGCTCATGACCGAGTGCGCACCGCCGGGCCGCCGAGGGCGGTGCGGAGCCTGGCAGTCGTTCACGGTGGCGCTCGGCCTGCTCGCGGGCGCCGGGACGACGGCGCTCCTGGCGACCGTGCTGACCACGTCGCAGCTGAACGGGTGGGGCTGGCGGGTGCCCTTCCTGCTGACGCTGCCGCTCGGATCCGTCGCGCTGTGGCTGCGCTTGCGGCTGGACGAGACACCCGCCTTCGTAGGGGCCGTCTCCGCAGCGGCCGCCACCGAGGGGAGCGAGCCCGTACGGCGTCCGCGCGCCGGGGAGACGATCCGGGCCGTGGCGCTGGGCGCCGGGCGGGTGATGGGCTGGTCGGCGGCCGGCTACACCTTCCTGGTGGTCCTGCCCTCCTACCTCCAGGCGACGCTCAACGCGACGTTCCAGCAGGCACTGGTCGCCACCGTCCTGGCCAACCTCGGGTTCGCGGCGTCGATCCTGCCCGCCGGCACGGTGAGCGACCGGATCGGGCGGCGGACGGTGATGCTGACAGGAGCGCTGCTCGTCGCCGTCCTCGCACTGCCGCTGCTGAACCTGGTGCAGGACACCGGCGTGCCGACGTACGCGAAGGGGGCCGCGCTCTTCGGCGCGGGGGCCGCCGTGGGGCTGATGGCGGGACCCGGGCCCGCGATGCTGGCCGAGATGTTCCCGACCAGGGTGCGCTACACGGGGCTCGGGCTGGCGTACGCGCTGTCCAACGCCGTGTTCTCGGGCTGCGCCGGGCTGATCATCACCGAGGTCGTCGAGCGGACCGGGGACGTGGACGTTCCCGCGTACTACGCGGCGGCCGCCTGCACGGTCAGCGCCGCCGTGCTGCTGACGCTGCGCGGCGAAGACCACGTGAGGGCACTGCGATGAGCTCCCTGCGGGTGGTCGGGCTGATGTCCGGCACGTCGTACGACGCCATCGACGCGGCCGCCGCCGACCTCGGCCTGGACGGGGACACGCTGGCGCTCACCCCGCTGGGCATGATCAGCACGGTGTACGAAGACGATCTGCGGGCGGAGCTGGCCGCGGCACTGCCGCCGGCCGGGACGGACCTGGCCACTGTGTGCCGGCTCGACACGCGCATCGGACGGGCCTTCGCCGCGGCGGCGGTCCGCGCCGACCGCGAACTGTGCGGCGGGCGCGCCGACTTGATCGCATCGCACGGCCAGACCGTCTACCACTGGGCCGAGACCGGACGGGTGCACGGCACGCTCCAGATCGGGGAGCCGGCCTGGATCGCCGAAGCCACCGGCCGCCCCGTCGTCTCGGGCTTCCGCACGCGGGACGTGGCCGCCGGCGGCCAGGGCGCGCCCCTGGTGAGCGTCTTCGACGTCATGTGGCTGCGGGGACGACCGGGCGTGCCCGTCGCGCTCAACCTGGGCGGTATCGGGAACGTGACGGTGGTCGCCCACGGGTCGGGTGGTGCTCCGCTCGCCTTCGACACCGGCCCCGCGAACGCGCTGATCGACGCCGCGGTGCGGGAGCTGGCGGGGCGCGACGCCGCGGGCGGTGCGTACACCATGGACGCCGACGGCCGGCTCGCCGCACGGGGCAGGGTCCGCGCACCCCTGCTGCGATGGCTGCTCGACGAGCCGTACTACGCCCTGCCCGCGCCGAAGACGACGGGCAAGGAGCTCTTCCACACGGCCTACCTGCGTGCGGCGCTGGACGCCTTCGATCCGCTGCCCGTGGAGGACGTCGTCGCCACGCTGACCCGCCTCACGGCTCGGACCGTAGCCGACGCCGTCCGCCCCTTCGGGGCGACGGAGGTGATCGCGTCGGGCGGCGGGACCCGCAACCCGGTGCTGATGCGGTGGCTGCGGGAGGAACTGGGCGGGGACGACGGGGGAGCACCGCTGCGGACGTCGGACGAGCTCGGTCTGCCGTCGGGCACGAAGGAGGCCTACGCCTTCGCCGTCCTGGGCTGGCTCACCGCACACGGCCTGCCCGGAACCGTTCCCTCCTGCACCGGTGCCCGCCATGCGACCGTCCTCGGCTCGATCACGCCCGGCGGCCCCGGCCTGCGCCTGCCGCAGCCGCTGACGACAGCCCCCGCCCAGCTGGCCGTCCGCCCCACGACCACCCCGACCACCCCGGCCGCCCCGGCCCGCGGGGGTCCCGCAGCGAACCCGGACGATCGCACCTACGATGGGCGGGAACCGGGCGCGGACGCCTCGCCGTGCCGCCAGTCCAGCCGCTCGGAGGCGGAAGACGCATGACAGAGGTCGCCGGCACAGCGCGGACCGTCATCCTGACCGTGGACGACGACCCGGGCGTGTCCCGCGCCATCGCCCGCGACCTGCGCCGCCGCTACGGCGCCACGTACCGGATCGTGCGCGCCGAGACGGGCGAGTCCGCGCTGGAGGCACTGCGCGAGCTGAAGCTGCGGGGCGACCTGGTGGCCGTGATCCTCGCCGACTACCGGATGCCGCAGATGAACGGCATCGAGTTCCTCGAACAGGCCCTGGGCGTGTACCCGGGCGCGCGGCGCGTGCTGCTGACCGCGTACGCCGATACCAACGCGGCGATCGACGCGATCAACGTCATCGACCTCGACCACTACCTCCTCAAGCCGTGGGACCCGCCGGAGGAGAAGCTCTACCCGGTCCTGGACGACCTGCTGTCGGCCTGGCGCTCCAGCGACCACCGGCCGGTGCGGGCCACCAAGATGGTCGGGCACCGCTGGTCGGCGCGGTCCTCCAGCGTCCGGGAGTTCCTGGCCCGCAACCAGATCCCCTACCGCTGGTACTCCTGCGACGAGCCCGAGGGGCAGCGCCTGCTGGAAGCGGCCGGCGCGGACGGACACCGGCTGCCCGTGGTGATCACCGCGCAGGGCACCGTGCTGATCGAGCCGGACGAGCCCGACCTGGCCGCCCACGTGGGGCTGGCGACGACGCCGACCGCCGATTTCTACGACCTCATCGTGATCGGCGGCGGCCCGGCCGGGCTCGGCGCGGCACTGTACGGGGCCTCCGAGGGCCTGCGAACGGTACTGGTCGAGCGGTCGGCGACCGGCGGGCAGGCCGGGCAGAGCTCCCGCATCGAGAACTACCTCGGATTCCCGGACGGCGTGTCGGGGGCGCAGCTCACGGACCGCGCCCGCCGCCAGGCCGGCCGGTTCGGCGCTGAGATCCTCACCGCGCGGGAGGTCACCGGGCTGGAGGTCAACGGCGCGGCGCGCGTGGTCCGCTTCTCCGACGGCTCGGCGATCGCCGCGCACAGCGTCATCCTCGCGACGGGTGTCTCCTACCGGCAGCTCGGGGCGCCGGGCTGCGACGACCTGACCGGCCGCGGGGTGTACTACGGCTCCTCGCTCACCGAGGCGGCCTCCTGCCTGGAGCAGGACGTGTACATCGTGGGCGGCGCGAACTCCGCCGGACAGGCGGCGATGTACCTGGCGCGGGGCGCGAAGTCGGTAACCCTGCTGGTGCGCGGGGAATCTTTGGCGGCGTCGATGTCGTACTACCTGATCCAGCAGATCGAGGAGTCGCCGAACATCACGGTGCGGACCCGGACCGTCGTCGAGGCGGCGCACGGCGACGGGCACCTGGAGCAGCTGACGCTGCGGGACGCGGTCAGCGGTGCGACCGAACTCGTCGACGCCCAGTGGATGTTCGTCTTCATCGGCGCGGCCCCGCTGACCGACTGGCTGGACGGTACGGTGCTGCGCGACGAGCACGGCTTCATCCTGGCCGGACCGGACCTCACCCCGGACGGCCGGCCGCCGGGCGAATGGGAGCTGGACCGCCCGCCGTACCACCTGGAAACCAACATTCCCGGCGTGTTCGTGGCGGGCGACGCGCGCGCCCAGTCGGCGAAGCGCGTCGCGTCCGCCGTCGGAGAGGGAGCCATGGCCGTGATGCTCGTCCACCGGTACCTGGAGCAGTCATGAGCGGGCAGGTCATGCCGTGCGGCCCGCAGGAGATCGCCTCGCTGTTCCTGTTCGAGAAGCTCTCCCCCGGGCAGCTCGGCCGGTTGTGCGCGCAGGGCAGGGTGGAGCGGTTCGAAGCCGGTCCGGTGTACACCGAGGGCGACCCGGCCACCTGCTTCTACGTGATGATCGAGGGCACCGTCGTCCTGTCCCGCAGGGTCGGCGGCGACGAGGTGGAGGTGTCCCGGACCTCGCAGCGCGGGGTGTACGCGGGGGCCATGCAGGCCTACCTGGGTGACCGGGTGCCCCAGACGTACAACAACTCGATGCGGGTGACCGAGCAGACGCGGTTCTTCGTACTGCCCGCGCAGTCGTTCTCGGACGTCATGCGCGAATGGTTCCCGATGGCCGCGCACCTGTTGGAGGGACTCTTCTTCGGCTCGCGCTCCACCCAGCAGGCCATCGGGCAGCGTGAACGGCTGCTGGCCCTCGGCTCGTTGTCCGCCGGGCTCACCCACGAACTCAACAACCCGGCCGCCGCCGCCGTCCGGGCCACCGCGGCGCTGCGCGAACGGGTCGGCAAGATGCGGCACAAGCTGGCCCACATCGCGCAGGGCACCTACTCCCGTGAGGCGCTGGCCGACCTCATCGAGATCCAGGAACGCACCGCGGAACGGGTCGCGAAGGCACCGTCGTTGAGCCCCTTGGAGGCCTCCGACCGGGAGGACGAACTCGCCGACTGGCTCGAGGACCACGGCATCGCGGAGGGCTGGCGGGTCGCGCCCACCTTCGTCCAGGCGGGTCTGGACACGGACTGGCTGGAGCACGTCGCGGCGACCGTGGCCGAGGACATCCTGCCGGGGGCCATCGGCTGGCTCAACTACACGGTCGAGACAGAGCTGTTGATGGACGAGATCGACGACTCGACCACCCGCATCTCCCACCTCGTGGAGGCCGGCAAGCAGTACTCGCAGCTCGACCGCGCACCGCACCGGGTCGTCGACGTCCACGAACTCCTCGACAGCACCCTGCTGATGCTGTCCGGCAAGATCGGTCCCCGGATCCGGGTGGTCAAGGACTACGACCGCTCGGTGCCGGACGTGCCCGCCTACCCGGCGGAGCTCAACCAGGTGTGGACCAACCTCATCGACAACGCGGTGTTCGCCATCACCGGCACCGGCCGGGAGGGCACGCTGACGGTCCGCACGGCACGGCAGGGCGACCGGCTGCTGGTGGAGTTCCGCGACACCGGCCCGGGCATCCCGGCGGACATCCGCAGCCGCATCTTCGATCCCTTCTTCACCACCAAACCGGTCGGCGAGGGCACGGGCCTCGGCCTGGACATCTCCTGGCGGATCGTCGTCAACAAGCACCACGGCAGCCTCCAGGTCGAGTCCGCGCCGGGCGACACCCGGTTCCAGGTCCTGCTGCCGCTGACCGCTCACGACACGGACACGGACACGGACACGGACACCGAAGGCGATGCGGGTGCGAGTACCGCCACCGCCACAGGGTCCGGCCCCGAAACCACCGAGGAGCCCGTATGACCGCCATCGACGGAGTCGACCCGGGCGTCCCGTCCACCGGTACGGGCTGCCTCGACTGTGACGCGGTGGGCGGCTGGTGGTTCCACCTGCGCCGATGCGCCCAGTGCGGCCACATCGGCTGCTGCGACTCCTCGCCCGCCCTGCACGCCACCGCCCACTGGAAGTCCACCGGTCACCCGCTGGTGCAGAGCTTCGAACCGGGCGAGGACTGGTTCTGGAGCTACGCCGGCAACGAGCTGTACGAGTCGGGTCCCGAGCTGGCACCCCCCGGCAGCCACCCCGCCGACCAGTCGGCCCCGGGTCCCGCCGACCGCGTCCCCGAGGACTGGACGCGCCGTCTGCACCCCTGAACGGGCGCCTCGGACCAGCGAAGTGAGGCACCCGGGAGGGGAGTTCAGCAGGGGCGGACCGGCTGGAGGTTGTGCACGTAGCGGGCCGACACCCAGCCCTGGGAGCCTCGGAGCCGGTACCACACCGGGTTGCCGTCGACCCATCCTCCGCGCTGCTGGCAGGACAGGAGCACCCGCTCGTGCGGATAGAGCTTCCCCACCGCGTCCGAGTACACGGTCGGCCTCTCGCGGACGTTGAGCGGCGCCCGGGAGTCCACCACACCCACGGGGTGGTTGTCGGCCCGCTCGGGGCCGTCGGCCGCCCAGCCGGCCGTACCCATCGGGCCGATCAGTACGCCCGCCGCCAGTGCGTACGTCAGCAGTGCTTTCTTCACCATCGGATCCACTCTCCCTGTGTCGCCTCGGCCTGGATCGGCGGCGCACGGCGCCGGCCACCGAACGACTATCCACCGTCCGGTCGGCCGGCCGGGGGGAACACGCCCCCGTTACGCCGGATGGCCCTGGATCCCGCAACCCTTGGCCGGCCGACGGGAAACGGAAGGGACCCGATGCCCCGCACCTTGCCGAAGGGGGGCGTCGGCGACCCGCTCCGCTTCGCAACTCGCGCCAAACCCTTGGAGTACGGAGGCGTGATCACCGTATCTTGAGCCGAGTGAGCGGCTGACCGCGCCGGTCATCGGGGTCCCGGGGGAGGAGTCGTGCACATGCGCTTCGGGGTGCTGGGCCCGCTGACCGTCCACGACGGCGCGAGCGCGCTCGTCATCGGTCAGCCCAAGGCCAAGGTCCTGCTGGCCAGCTTGCTCCTCCAGCACGACCAAGTGGTCGCCTCGGACGATCTGAAGGCCGCCCTGTGGGGGGAACGCCCGCCCGCCACGGCCTCCAGCTCCCTGCACAACCACCTGTCGCGCCTGAGGCGGGCACTCGGCGAGGTCGCCGCCGGCCGACTGCGCGCCGTACCGCCCGGATACGTCCTGGAGGTGGGCGAGGGGGAACTCGACATGGACCTCCACCAGGCCGCGCTGGACAAGGCCCGCGCCGCACACAGGCATCAAGACTGGGAATCCGTCCGCCGCGAGTGCGCCAAGGCATTGAAACTGTGGCGGGGCAGGCCGCTGGCCGACGTCCCGGCCCTCGCGGAGGTCATGCCCTACGCGCGGCGCATCCAGTCGCTCGACGAATCCTGGCTGCTCGCCATGGAGTTGCGCTGCGAGGCGGAGCTGCGACTGGGCCGCCACCAGGGCCTGGCGGCCGAACTGGCGCTGCTCGCGGCCGAGCACCCCTTGCGGGAGGCCTCCACCGGCAGTTGATGCTCGTGCTGCACCGGACGGACCGGCAGGGGGAGGCGCTCGCGGTGTTCCCCCAGCTCCTTCGGAGCTGGGGGAGCTGGTGGACACCGGCGAAGCCCGGGCCTCGGCCCTGGAGCGGCAGCTGGAGCACTACCTGTACACCGCCCAGGAAGGGATCCGTCTGATGGATCCCCAACTGGCCCCGCTCGAACTCCCCCCACTGGCCTCGCGGCACGTCCGGCCCGAGGTCCTGGCCGACCTGGCCGGGGCCAGGGCGTGGTTCACGGCCGAGCACGCGGTGCTCCTGGGGGTGATCCGCCAGGCGTCGGCGGCCGGCTTCGACAGGGCTTGCTGGCAGCTCGCCTATGCCGTCAAGACGTATCTGTACTGGAGCGGGCAGTGGGCCGACTGGGTCGTCACCCAGACCGCGGCGCTGCGCGCCGCGCAACGCCTGGGCGACCTCGTCGTACAGGCTCACACCCACCGCAGTCTGGGCAAGGCGCTCGACCTGTCCGGGCGGCAGGACGAAGCCGAGGCGCACTTCAAGAGCGCACTCGAACTGTTCGCCGCCGTCCGTGATCCGCAGGGCGGGCGAAGCTGAAGGCGACCGGGGAACGGTACGGGGTGTAGGCACCCCGGGGAACCCTGGATCCACCGTCCCCGTTGGCGCCTTGTTGGTCCTTCGTTGGGGGAGGTGGGCATCGTTGCCCTCGGCTCACCGCCATTCAGGAACGCGAGCAACCGAGGACTACGACTGTGAACATCAAGAAGGCGATGACGCGAGCCGGGCTCGCCACCGCTCTCACCTGCCTCGTCCTGGGCGTGTCCGGGGGACCGGCGAACGCCGTGCCCGGGGCGCCCTGGATCGGCTACGGCCAGGCGAACACGTACAACGGCGTGAGGTGCTTCCAGGTACTCGCCAACTCCCTGCACTACCAGACCGGTTATCACGTGATCGACGAGGACGGCGCGTTCGGCCCCGACACCTACGGTGCGATCAAGGCGTTCCAGAAGTGGGAGGGGCTGTCCCAGGACGGGATCGTGGGCCCTGCAACGGGCTCCTCGATCCTGACTGAGACCAAGGACGGGGACGGCAGCGGCTGCTACAACTTCCTCCCCAGCCTTCGATGAGAGGACGCGACCGCTGACGGGGGCGGCCGCCGGCGGGGGAGGGAACCGCGGGGGTGGGGACCACGCCCTTTGAAAACCGTTCGATGTCCAGGACGCCTCGTCCTGTGACGGCGCGACGCGGCGACGCCCGCCCAGGAGCTACTCCTGGGCGGGCGTCGCTTGCGTGCGGGGGTCAGCCCGGGAACTCGACCGACAGGTCGGGGGAGAGCGCCCGCAGGAAGTCCGCGGCGTCGAACATCGCGCCCGCCGAGGCCACGCCCGTGGTCCGCGTCCGGCCCGCCAGGATCCGCTCGACGGCCTCCACGACCAGCGGCGCGGTGATCGCGTAGATGTCCTGGCCACGGGCCGTGGCGCGCCGTTCGACGCCACCCGAGCGGACCAGCACGTCGACGACGAAGGTCTGCTCCGACCGGCCCAGAGCGTCCACCGCCTCCGGCGTCGGCGTGTCCTGCCCGGCCAGGTCCCGCGCGGCTTCGACGGCCATGTAGGTCCGGACCTCGGGCACGTCCAGGTGGCTGGGAACGGTGACGACGTCGGCCATGGTGAACTCCGCGATCACCGGCCGCCGGCCCAGCGGCTCCGGGAAGAGCCAGTCCTGCTCCCGCACCTTGTCGTCGTGGTACTGGAGCGCACCGCCCGTGTACCGCACCCGCCGGCCCGCGCGACGCTCGTGGGACACCTCACCGGCCGTCCGCGTGCCCGGCGTGGGGTGCCAGCTGCTCAACCCGTACGCGACGTGCACCTCGTCCGCGGAGGTCCACTCTCCCATCGCCGCGGTCGCCAACAGGTCACCCAGTCCGCCGTAGAAGGCCATCGCGGGCACCACCGGGGTGCCCGCCTTCCGGGCCGCTTCCGCGTGATCGGTGAACGTCGCCGTGTTCGCCTCGAGTTCCGCCGCGACGTCGAGGTACGGGATCCCCGCGCGCAGGGCCGCCTCGACGACGGGGCCTCCCGTCACCGCGAAGGGACCGGCGGCGTTGATGACGGCCGCAGCGCCCGCGAGGGCCCGGTCCAGCGAGTCCGTGTCGTCCACGGAGGCCGGCCGCACGCTCACGCCCGGCCACTCGGCCGCCAACAGCTCCAACTGGGCGGCGTTGCGGCCCGAGATGACGCTGGAGATACCCCGCCTCCGGAGTTCGGCGACGATGAAGCGACCGGTGTGCCCTGTCGCCCCATAAACCACCACTGCAGCCGTCGTGCTCATCGTCTTTCCCCGTCCTCGATGTCCTGATGATCCGAGTCTCGCCGCGCGAGGCGTTCGACCGTGAGGGTCTGGAACGACAGCATCCGTGCAGTTTCGGCCACGCCGGGTCCCGCATGCTGACCCGTGGCCGGTGCCCGAAAGTATCTTGACGTCAAGATTGATCTCGGGCAGTCTACCGCCAGGTATCTCGATATCGAGATACCTTCGGCGGGGGACTCGGAGGCCTGGGATGTGGCGGCGCGGTGTGGGGACGCGGAAGGTGCGGCCGGTCCGGCCCGGCCTGGTGGCGCAGTTGCGCCGTCCGCCGGGAGGCCGGGACGCCCGCATCATGCTGCTCGCCCAGTTCCTCGACCGCACCGGCACGGGCGTGTGGGCCGCCTCCTCCGTCCTGTTCTTCCTCTTCGTCATCGGCCTGGACGCCGGTCGGCTCGGTCTCCTGCTCGGCGCGGCCGCCGTGGCGGGCATCGCCGGATCGCCGCTGGCGGGCCACCTGGCAGGCCGTTTCCCGGTGCGGTCCCTGCTGATCGGTTGTCACCTCCTGCGCCTCGGCACCCTCGGCTCACTGCTCGTGGTCACCCGGTTCGACGTGCTCCTGCCCCTGGTCGCCGTCACGTACCTGGGAGACCGGGCGGCCAAGACCCTGGAGATGCTCTTCGCCACGCGCGTGGCGGGTGAGCGGCGAACCACCTACCAGGCGCTGTCGCGCAGTACGGCGAACGCCGGCTACGCCCTCGGCGCGGGCATCGCCGCGATCGGTCTCGCCGTGGGGGCCCGCGAGGCCTACCACGCCCTGATCCTGGCCAACGCCCTGTCCTTCCTCGCGGCCGCCGCCCTCGTCTGGCGCACCCGGGAGCCGCGCGGCCAGGGGCTCGTGGCCGCGCGCACCGGCGACGCGGCGGCTCCGGCGGGCCCACCGGGCGCACCGAGCCCTTGGCGGGACCGCGGCTATCTGCGTTTCGTGCTGCTCGACATACCGATGAACCTGGACGACTCGATCCTGGGCGTCGGCCTGCCGCTCTGGCTGGTGGACCACACCGGCGCACCGCACGCCTTGGTCCCGGCCTTCCTCGTGATCAACACCGTGCTCGTCGTCGTACTCCAGCTGCGCGTGTCGGCGAGGGTCGAGGAGCCCCGCCAGGCCGCGGCCGCGGTCGTCCTGTACGGGCTGACGATGCTGGCGTGCTGCACCCTCCTGGCCGTCACCGCCGGGGCCGGAGCCTGGGCCGCGTCGTTCGTGCTCCTCGCCGCGGCGGTACTGGCCACCGCGGCGGAGCTGATGCGTTCGGTGAGTTCCTGGGAGCTCGCGCTCTCGCTCGCCCCGGTGGAGGCCAGGGCGTCCTACCTGGGCGTGGCGGGCATGGCCCAATCCATCCAGAAGTCCGCCGGCCCGCTGCTCCTGACCGGCCTGGTGATGACGGCCGGCCCGGTGGGCTGGCTCACCCTCGGCGCGGCGATCGCGGCCCTCTCGACCGTCCAACGCCGCACCGCGGTCCGTCGGTTGGACACCATGATCGCCCCGCCCGCCCCCACCCAGTACTCGGCGAACAGTGCGTAGGGGGCGTCGAGGAGACCCGACCCGACGTCACCTCGGCGCAACGGCTCCCGAGTCCGGCGACTGCTGGAGTCCGGACGCGTCGACCGCCTCGAAGTCGGATCCCTTGAAGCCCTTGAGTGCGTCGAGCTGGGCGTTGTCCCAGCCGGAGTTCTCCTCCCCGGTGATGTACCAGGCAGAGCCGTTGTCCGCGACGATGGCGCCGTACTTCTTGAGCGCCTCGGCCACGGCCTTGGCCTGCGGGGCCAAGTTCGAGGTGTCCACCGAGCCCTTGAGTCGCAGCCGCAGCCCCATGGGAGGAAGCGACGCGTCCGCCGCGGAGCCCGCCTGGTGCCTCGCGGGCCAGACGTAGCTCTGGTCCGAGCGGGGCACGGTGATGCGGATCGCGTGATCGATCTGCCCGGCTGCCGCCTCTTCGTACCGCACCAGACCGGGGAGGATGGCAAGGCCGGCCGCGTCGGCGGACGTCCACCCGTCGGGCCGCAGGGCGTTGCTCCGCAGATCGAAGACGGCGCCCGAGCCGGCGTGCCAGGCGTTGCCGCCCAGCGGTTTCGCGTCCCACAGCTCGTAGGACTTGCACAGGTCGCGGTCCCAGACGATGACGTGCCGGTCCCCGTCGCTCGCCGGACCGTTCTCGATCTTGGCATCCTGCGGGATGCGGTACCCGGACGTATCGCTTTCCTCGGCGTAGTCCAGGGAAACCTTCGATTCCGGCACGGTCCCGTCCGAGACGTTGATGGGAATGCCGAAGGGCCGTCCCTCGACGAGCCCCGCCCCGAAGTCCGGGTGCAAGGGCTCGGTGGAGCCGATCGAGGCGACGTACCGCGCGGAGCGCGGGTGCACGGGAAGCGTGTCCACCGGTGCGCGCCAGAAACTCTCCGGCAGCGAGGTCTGACAGGACGCGTCCCGCGCGCCGACGGCGCGCACGGCCGGAACGCCCGTCGTGGACGGCGTCCTCGCGCCGGAACCCGTATGAGCGGACAGCAGGCACGAGGCGGCTGCGACGGCGAGAACAGCGGCAATCCCAGTGACGCGATTGCCCGGGCGCACATGCGCTTCGCGCTTCTTCATGGCCATGGCCATGCCGTCACCTCATCTGGGCGCTCGCCGGGACGGCGGGTCCGCTGCTCGCCGTGCGGTCCTCTTCCAGCCTAAGCACGTTCCCGCACCGGCGCTCCGTACGGAGATCGCGCCGAGCCGGGGCCGCAGCCGAGCGCGGGATGCGGCACCGACGCCTGCGAGCCGGCCCCCGGGTAGGACCACGTGTGGATTCGACTCGCCGAGCGGGACGGCCATCCGGGGATTCGTGCCGGGAGCGCCGATGAGTTTCGCTGGGCCCGGGCGTCTACCCCTGTGAAAGCCCGAGAAGCCCGACAGCTGCCCCGGAAGGGTGAGGAACATGAAGTACATGATCCAGATGAACGTGCCTGCCGCCGAGTGGGACGCCATCATGTCGTCGTACTCCAAGGAAGACATGCAGGCCATGTTCGCCCACATGGGCGCCCTCAACGACGACCTCACCGCCGCCGGAGAATGGGTGGACGGGCAAGGCCTCGGCGGCCCCTCACTGGTCAAGACGGTGCGGGCCGGAAGCGACGGGCGGCCCCAGGTGACCGACGGGCCGGCCCAGGCGGGCCACATCCTGGCCGGGTACTGGGTGGTCGACGTCAAGAGCGAGGACCGGGCCCTGGAGATCGCCGCCCGGGCGTCCGCGTGCCCCGGTCCGGGCGGGCGGCCCGGCAGCGACCCGGTCGAGGTGCACCCGATCCCCGAGGACCCGACCCAGGCCTGAGCCGGAGCCGGCCGGCCCGCGTCCCAGGCGGCGGCGCCGGACACGGGCCCGCCCGGCCCCTGAGGGCGTCCTGGCCGCGGCCGTGTCCGGCGTCCTGACCCCTACGCGGGAACGGTGCCCACCAGCACGAACTCGTTGTACGGGAAGACCTTGCCCATCGGGCGGGGGAAGGGGAAGGAGTAGGTGCGCCGCACCGCGACCCCGGCTCGGTCGGCGTGACCGCGCAGCTCGTCGAAGCCGACCCACCGTATGTGCGTCGCGTCGCTGCGGAAACCGAGCTCTTGGGGGGTGATCAGGACGATGGTCCCGCCGGGCTTCACCAGCGGGAGGTACTGCTCCAGGATCGACGCGGCCGTGTCCTCGTCCACGTGTTCCAGCACGTGCGAGGCGAGCAGGCTGTCGAAGGACCCCGGCCCGCAGTCCGGGGCGGCGGCCAGCTCCTCCGTGGTGTAGGCCGTCAGGCCGCGTTCGCGGCAGGTCCGCACCGAGTGGGGGTTGTGGTCGACGCCGACGCTTTCGGGGCCGCAGTTCAGCAGGTTGCGCCCCAGGCCGCAGCCGATGTCCAGGACCCGGCCCAGCCGCAGCCGCCGCAGGTTCCACCGGTACGGCGCCTGGGTCGGCAGCAGCCGCTTGATCCCCGACTGCTCGAGACGGGCGAGCCGCCGGGTGTAGTCGGAGCCGGCAGTGCTGGGGGTGGAGTCACCGGACCTTACGGGGGAATCAGACATCGGCTCGCCGTCCTGAACGCGTTGCGGAAGGGTGGCCCCTTCTTGCAGGCCGGATGGCCGGACCATCCGCCGACAGGCAGTCAACCAAGGGAACAGCAGTACGGGGAAGGGGGCGAGCGGGAAAGCGCCCTCCAACCGGGCATTTCGGCCGGATGTCCTTCGGTCCGGCCATGGGCCGACCCGGCCGATGGGGGAGGCCGGCCCCGAGGCGAACCGGCCGCGCGCGGGAGCCCCGACCGGGCCGAGCGGCTCCCGGGGAGGACGCCGCACAGCGTGAGCCGCGTCTCAACCGCACGGCGGCGCTTGTCTATGCAACGAGTTGCATAGAAAGATCGGGGCCATGGCACTTGAGCACGCGATCCTCGTCTCTCTCCTGGAGAAGCCGGGCTCCGGCTATGAACTGGCCCGGCGGTTCGACCGGTCCATCGGCTACTTCTGGACCGCCACCCACCAGCAGATCTACCGCGTGCTCAAGCGGATGGAGGGCGACGGCTGGGTCGACGTCCTCGAAGTGGCGCAGCGAGCGAGGCCGGACAAGAAGGAGTACTCCGTCGTCCCGGCCGGCCGGGACGCGCTCCGCGCGTGGCTCCACGAGCCGATCCAGCCCGACAGCGTCCGCCACGAGCTCGCCGTGAAGATCCGCGGGGCGGCCTTCGACGACCCGGCCGCGCTCATCCTCGAGGTCGAGCGGCACCACCGGGCGCACGCGGACCGGCTCACGCACTATCTCGCGGGCGAACTGCGCGACTTCCCCGCCGTGGACGCGCCTGCGGCGGACGCGCCTGCCGTGGGCGCGCCCGCGGCGGACGACGCCGGGCGCGCACTCCAGCACGTCGTGCTCCGCGGTGGCATCGCCTACGAGCGGATGCAGCTCGCCTGGCTGGAGGACGTACTCGCCACGCTCCACCGCCTGGTGGCGCCCTGACCCCCCGGCGCCGCTTCCTCCCCCCGAACCTCCGCACCTCCCCCTTCACCCCTCACCCCACCCCTCATCACCCGACCGGAAGGCGAACGTCCATGAGCGACCCCCTGCTGTTCAACCCGCGCACCTACGACCCCGCGCACTTCGACCCCGAGACCCGCAGGCTGCTGCGCGCCACCGTCGACTGGTTCGAGGACCGGGGCAAGCGCAAGCTGCTGGAGGACTACCGCTCCCGGGCCTGGCTCGGGGACTTCCTCGCGTTCTCCGCGAAGGAAGGGCTCTTCGCCACCTTCCTGACCCCCGCCCCGGCCGCCGGCCAGGACGAGCCGGACAAGCGCTGGGACACCGCGCGGATCGCCGCCCTGAACGAGATCTTCGGCTTCTACGGCCTGGACTACTGGTACGCCTGGCAGGTCACCGTCCTCGGCCTCGGTCCCGTCTGGCAGAGCGACAACGCCGCCGCCCGTGCGCGCTCCGCCGAACTCCTGGCCGAGGGGGAGGTGTTCGCGTTCGGGCTGTCCGAGAAGACCCACGGTGCGGACATCTACTCGACCGACATGCTCCTCGAGCCCGACGGTGAGGGCGGCTTCCGGGCCACCGGATCCAAGTACTACATCGGAAACGGGAACGCCGCCGGACTCGTCTCCGTCTTCGGCCGCCGCACCGACGTCGAGGGCCCCGACGGCTACGTGTTCTTCGCGGCCGACAGCCGCCACCCCGCCTACGGGCTGGTGAAGAACGTCGTCGACTCGTCCAAGTACGTCAGCGAGTTCCGCCTGACGGACTACCCGGTCACCGCCTCCGACGTCCTGCACACCGGCCGCGCCGCCTTCGACGCCGCCCTCAACACCGTGAACGTCGGCAAGTTCAACCTCTGCACCGCGTCGATCGGCATCTGCGAGCACGCGATGTACGAGGCCGTCACCCACGCGCAGGGCCGCATCCTCTACGGCCGGCCCGTCACGGCCTTCCCGCACGTGCGCCGCGAGCTGACCGACGCGTACGTCCGCCTCGTCGGCATGAAGCTGTTCAGCGACCGCGCCGTCGACTACTTCCGCTCCGCCGGCCCCGACGACCGCCGTTACCTGCTGTTCAACCCGATGACCAAGATGAAGGTGACCACCGAGGGCGAGAAGGTCATCGACCTCATGTGGGACGTCATCGCGGCCAAGGGCTTCGAGAAGGACACCTACTTCGCGCAGGCGGCCGTCGAGATCCGCGGGCTGCCGAAGCTGGAGGGCACGGTCCACGTCAATCTCGCCCTGATCCTCAAGTTCATGCGCAACCACCTGCTGGAACCGGCCGAGTACGCGCCCGTCCCGACCCGCCTCGACGCGGCCGACGACGCCTTCCTCTTCCGCCAGGGCCCCGCCCGCGGTCTGGGCTCCGTACGCTTCCACGACTGGCGCCCCGCCTACGACGCGTACGCCGCCGTGCCGAACGTCGCCCGCTTCCGCGAGCAGGCGGACGCCCTGTGCGAGTTCGTCACCACGGCCGCTCCGGACGAGGCGCAGAGCCGCGACCTCGACCTCCTCCTGGCCGTGGGCCAGCTGTTCGCGCTCGTCGTGCACGGCCAGCTGATCCTGGAGCAGGCGCGCCTGTCCGGCCTGGACGAGGACGTGCTCGACGAGCTCTTCGGCGCCCTCGTGCGCGACTTCTCCGCGCACGCGGTCGAGCTCCACGGCAAGGAGTCCGCCACCGCCGTCCAGCAGGAATGGGCCCTCGGCGCCGTCCGCCGTCCGGTCGTCGACACCGACCGCGCGGGCCGCGTCTGGGCGCGGGTGGAGGCTCTGGCCGGGGCCTACGAGATGGCGCCCTAAGCACTCGCGGGGCGGAGAGCAGGACAGGCCGCTGCCGGCACGCATCGCGTGCCGGCCGCTCGCCGTGCGGCGGCGGTGCGGGGCGGGCGGTGCGCCGCGGACGCCGCTCGCCGCCGCCCTGCCGCGGGGCCGCCGTCTCTCATCCGGTGGGTCCAAGCGGAGGCGGCCGACTGCCGCGAATGGCTCAGCGGCGGGGCACCGGACAGGCCGCGAGTCGGATGAGATGCCTATCGTCGCTTCAGACACATCGGTTCGTTCGCGCAGCTTATGGAGACGTCATGTCCCATCGAGTCCGCTGGCTGGCCGGCGCCTGCATAAGCACCCTGGCTGCCGCTCTGCTCGCCACCGCAGGTACCTTCGTCACACCGCAGCGACCGGCTCCCGGCGGCAAAGCCGGGACCGGCATCGCAGTGGGCGCCTACCTCCACTACGGCTCGCCCGGCGTCGAGAGGATGCAAGGGCTCTCGCGCTGGCTCGGGGGTGCCGAGCTGCGCGCCGGCCACACCTACCTGCCCGGCGACACCTGGGCGAACATCGAGGGGGCACCCGATTCCCTGCGCAGCTGGGCACGGTGGCGCAAGGCGAAAGCCAACCGGCTGTTCGTCCTGAACGTGCCCATGCTGGAGGGCAACGAGACCGGCGCTCCCGACGACCAGGTCGCCGAGCTCCTGCGCTCCGGCGCGGAAGGCGAGTACGACCACCACTTCGAGCGTCTGGCCAAGCGTCTGGTCGCACTGGGCGTGCCGGACACGGTGATCGTGCTCGGCTGGGAGATGAACGGCTTCAACTACACCCACCGCTGCCGGCCCGACCCCGAGAGCTGGAAGAGGTACTGGCAGCGCATCGTGGCTGCCATGCGCTCGGTGGAGGGACAGCGGTTCCGGTTCGACTTCGCCCCCAACCGCGGCGGTGACGCGATCGCCTGGACCAGGTGCTACCCCGGCGACGACGTGGTCGACATCATCGGCATGGACTCCTACGACCAGCCGCCCGGCCACACATTCGCCGAGCAGGTCACCCAGCCGTACGGGCTCCAGCAGCAGGTCGACTTCGCGAAGGCGCACGGCAAGCGGATCTCGTACCCCGAGTGGGGGCTGTTCCGCAACGGCGACAACCCCGAGTACGTGCGCCGCATGCTGGCATGGATCGCCAAGCACAAGCCGCTCTACCACAGCATCACCGACTACTGCCCGCACGGCGTGTGGCAGTGCGGCCAGAACCCCCGCTCCGGACGGGTGTTCCGGGAGTTCCTCTCCAAAAAGGGCCGCGGCCGGCCCTGACGCCGCCGGCGGACCGGCCCCGCGTGGTTGCGGGGCCGGTCCGCAGTGTTCTCGACAAAAAACGTAATAATCACTATGTTGTTTCCCCGGTCGATGATCTCCAAGACGGACGCGAGCCCCGCTCCTGACGGCTGCCCACGGGGACGGAGTGCCCGCCGACGGGGCGGCCGCCGCCCGTGGATCGGCCGGCCCCCGAAACCCTCCACGCACGACGCGCGTCGGGCCGAGTCCTGCCGGCCCGGAGCAACCACTGAGAACCGAGAGAGGAGCGTCATGCCGACGAGCCAGGAGACCTCCTGGGCACCAGCCGCCGGTCGAAGCGTCGCGGTCCAGCACGCGGCACGTGCCGACGTGGGCGGACTACTGGTGAGGGCCGCGGCCGAGTTCCCGGCGCACGGGGTGCGCTACCGCCCGGCCGAGCGGCCCCTCGCGCACACGCTCCAGACCTATCCGCAGCTCCTCGACGCATCGCTGCGCCTTCTGCACTCACTGCGGCAGGCGGGTGTCCGCCGGGAGCACGTCGTGGTGTTGCTGCTCGAACGGCCCGAGGAGTTCGTCCCGGCCCTCTGGGCGTGCCTGCTCGGCGGGATCACCGTGTGCCCACTGACCCCCTCCCGCGACGACCCCGAGCGTTGGGCGGCGCGGCTCGGCCACGTCAACGCCCTGCTCGACGGACCGCTCGTGGTCACCGACCGCCGGACGCACGCGGAGCTGCCCGCCGTCCACGGCCTGGCCGTGGCCACGATCGAGGACCTGGCCGCGTCCTCGGCCGGTACGGACCCGCGCACGATCGCGGGAAGCGGCGCCGGTCCGGACGACGTCGCCCTGCTGCTGCTGACCTCCGGGTCCACCGGCGCCTCCAAAGCGGTCCGGCTCACCCACGGCAACCTGCTGGCCTCCCTGACGGCGAAAGCCGAGGTACAAGGGCTCACCTCGGCCGACGTGACGCTCAACTGGATCTCCTACGACCACGTCGCCGCGCTCCTCGAAGCACACCTGCTCCCGGTGTCCGTGGGAGCCGTGCAGCTCCAGGTGACACCGGATTGCGTACTGGCCGACCCGCTGCACTTCCTCGAGCTGATCGACGCCCACCGGGTGACGATGACCGTCACGCCCAACTTCCTGCTCGGCCTGATCAACAAGGCCCTCGACCAGCTGCCGCCCACTTCGGGTCCGGACCCGGACCCGGCCCTGAGACCGGGCCCGCACCCGGATCCGGTCCCGCCCCGGTCCCCGTCCCTGTCCCTGGACCTCTCCTGCCTGCGGCACATCGTCTCGGGCGGTGAGGCGAATCCCGTCGCCACGGGCACCGGATTCCTGGACCGGCTGGCCCCGTACGGCCTGCACCGCGGAGCCCTCTGGCCCGCTTTCGGGATGATCGAGACCTGCGCCGGCAGCATCTACAACCGGGCGTTCCCCGACGCCGACCTCGGAGCCGAGTTCGCGGCGGTCGGGCAGCCCGTCGACGGGCTCCGGATCAGGGTGGTCACGGAAGAGGGCGGAGGCACTCCTCTCGCCGCCGGTGAGGTCGGCGAGGTCCAGCTCGCCGGCCCGATGATCACCGATGGCTACTGGAACGACGAGGAGGCGACCCGGGGCGCGTTCACGGCGGACGGATGGTTCCGGACCGGTGACCTCGGCCGGCTCGCCGACGGGCGGCTGACGCTCGTGGGACGGATCAAGGACAGCATCGTCGTCAACGGCGTCAACCACCACAGCCACGACCTCGAAGCCGTACTCGAAGGTCTCGTGGGCGTGCGGAAGTCCTTCGTCACCGTGTTCCCGACGCGCCCCCCGGGCAGCGACACCGAGCAGCTCGCCATCGTCTTCGCCGCCGGCCCCGAGGTGGCCGCCGACGAGGAGGCGCTCCGCCGCCTGCTCACCGAGGTCGCCAACAGTGCCGTACTGCACTGGGGGCTGCGCCCGGCGCTGGTGCTGCCGCTCCCCGAGGACGCCTTCCCGAAGACGGGGCCGGGCGAGATCCGGCGCTCGCTCGTGCGGCGGCGGCTGGAATCCGGCGACTACTCCGCGCAGGTGGCATCGGTGCGGGATCTGGTCACCCGCCGACCCGGCGGTCAGACGACCCCGACCGGCGTGGTCGAGGAGACCCTCGCGGAGCTCTACGGCGACCTCTTGCGGGCCGAACCGTCCACGATCAGCGCCACGGCAGGCTTCTTCGACCTCGGCGGGACCTCGTTGGACGTCCTGCGCCTCAAGCACCTGATCTCCCTGCGCTTCCCCGGCACGGAGCTCTCCGTGCCCGCGATCCTCACCTCGCCCGGCATCCGCGAACTGGCCGTGCGGATCGAGGAGGCCCGCTCGGACCGGGACGGAGGGCCCGCGTACGATCCGCTCGTCGCACTGCAGGCCGGCGGGGACAAGACCCCGCTCTTCTGCGTCCACTCCGGGGTCGGCGAGGTGCTCGTCTTCGTGAACCTGGCCAAGTACTTCGTCCACGAGCGGCCCTTCTACGCCCTGCGGGCGCGCGGGTTCGATCCGGGGGAGAAGTCCTTCACGAGCTTCGCGGAAATGACGCGCACCTACGCGGAGGCGATCCGCGCCAAACAGCCGCACGGGCCCTACGCGATCGCGGGATACTCCTTCGGTGCGGCGGTGGCCTTCGAAGTGGCCAAGCACCTCGAAGAGCAGGGCGAGAGCGTCGATTTCCTGGGCAGCTTCAACCTGGCCCCGCACATCAAGGGCCGCATGGACGAGCTCGACTTCGTCGAGACCGCGGTCAACCTCGCGATGTTCCTGGGCCTGGTCTCCGAGGAGCGGGCCCGGACACTGCCCGCCGAACTGCGCCCGCTCGGCCGCCGCGAGCGGCTCGGCCGCCTGATCGAGATCGCGTCCCCGGAGCGCCTCGCCGAACTGGACCTGGACCTGGAGCGGTTCACCGCGTGGGCGGACCTCGCCGACGGCCTCACCGGCCTCGGCCGTACCTACCGGCCCGCCGGCAGCGTCGACCGGATGAGCGTCTTCTACGCCGCCCCGCTCCGCGGCAACAAGCAGGACTGGCTGGACAACGAGCTCAAGCGCTGGGCGGACTTCACGCGCGAGGCTCCCCGGTACATCGACGTGCCCGGCGAGCACCACACCCTCATGGGACCCAAGCACGTGCCCGTCTTCCAGTCGCTGCTGCGGGCCGAGCTCGACCGGGCGATGTCCGGAGCCGACTCGGCGCGCACCCGCAAGGACTCGAAGGACTCGTAGGAGCACGGGTTACGCCTCCGTCCGTGGACCGCGGTGTGCGGGGTCTCCGCCCGGACCGCGGGCACCGCGCGGGGCACGCGCCGCGTTCCGAAGCCGTTCACGAACTCCCCATCTCCTGGCGGGGCGCGCGGTCGGACCGGGCGGCTACCCTCAGGCGGCCCCCGACACGACGAACCCCGGGAAGTACACGATGACCGCCTCCCGCACCTCGCACCCGAACCCGCGCTCCGCCCGCACCCCCGCCCTGCGCCTCGGCGCCGTCCCGGCGCTGGCCGTGCTCGCCGCCCTGACGGCCGGCCCCGCCCACGCCGCCCCGGCCGACGGCATCCGCATCAACGAGGTGGTGACCACCGGCGACGCCGACGACTCGATCGAGCTCTACAACAAGGGCACGACCCCCGTCGACCTCTCGGGCTGGATACTCAAGGACGACAGCAGCAGCTCGAAGTACAAGATCTCCTCCGGCACCACCCTGGCCCCGGGCGCCTTCCGCGCCTTCGACGTCCGCTCCTCCTTCGGCCTCGGCTCCTCCGACGAGGCGCGCCTGTACCTCCCGGACGGCAGCACGCTCGTCGACGGTTTCACCTGGAGCAAGCACTCCGAGCCGTCCTGGTCGCGCTGCGCCGACGGAACGGGCACCTTCAAGGCCGCCGCACTCACCCTCGGCGCCCCCAACGACTGCGGGACCGGCCCCGGCGGGGGCAGCACCACCCCGGTCGCCTGGCCCGGCGGCTCCTCGGTGTCCACGGCCGACGCCTCGAACGTCTTCGGCGAGGACCTCAGCGCTCTCCAGCAGGACGGCTCCGTGATGTGGGGCGCGCAGAACTCCGGCAAGCTCTGGCGGCTCGTCAAGAACGGCTCCGGAGGCTGGCGTCCTGACACGACCGGTGGCTGGTCCGCCGGAAAGTCGCTGCGCTTCCCCGCCGGTTCCGGCAGCCCCGACAGCGAGGGCGTCACCGTCACCGGTGCGGGAGCCTCGGGCGGGGTGTACGTCGCCAGCGAGCGCAACGCCGCCTCCTCGGGCACGAGCCGTCTGTCCGTCCTGCGCTACGACGTGAGCGGCACGGCCACCACCCTCACCGCGGGCAAGGAGTGGAACCTGACCCAGGACCTCCCCGCCGTCAGCTCCAACCTCGGCCTCGAGGCGGTCACTTGGGTACCCGACGGCTACCTGACCGGCGCCGGCTTCAAGGACGCCTCGACCGGGGCCGCCTACGATCCGGCCCGCTACGGCGCCCACACCAACGGCGTGTTCTTCGTCGGCCTGGAGGGCACCGGCACGATCTACGGCTACGTTCTCGCGGATTCGGGCGCGTACACCCGAGTCGCCGCCTTCAGCAGCGGCATGTCGGCGATCATGGAACTACAGTGGGAGCCGCGGGCCAACCGCCTGTGGGCCGTCTGCGACGACACCTGCTCCGGCCGGCACCGCACCCTGCGGGTCGACGCCTCCGGAGCCTTCGCCCCCAGCGCCGTCTTGAACCGCCCGAGCGGCATGTCCAACCTCAACAACGAGGGCTTCGCGATCGCCCCGGCCGCCGAATGCGTAGCCGGCTCCAAGCCGGTCTACTGGTCCGACGACAGCAACACCAGCGGCCACGCCCTCCGCAAGGGAACCGTCACCTGCTGACCTGCTGACCTGCTGACCTGCTGGCCCGCGAACGCCGCGGGGGCGGCGGACGTCGCCGTCCGTCCGCCCCCGCGGCTCCGGCTCGCGCCGGACGTGCTCAGCTGGTGCCGAGGTGGGCGCCGTCGACCCACTTCGCTTCGCCGTCCTTCGCACAGGTCGAGGTGTAGGCCGGCCCGAAGGGCGCCGCGACCGCGGCCGCGGAGGAGCAGCTGGACGAGAACGCCTTGTGGCCGCCCGAGAAGTAGTCGATGTCGACGCCGTCGTTGGCCAGGGCGGCGCCGGCGCCGCCGAGCAGGATGCCGGCGGCAAGGACGGAGGCGGTCACAGCAGAGCGAATACGCATGATTCCCCTAAGGATCTTCGGAACGACGCGCCGATGGATGGGGGCGTCGGCCGGTTCAACGGCCGGACAGAACCGCCGGGAACGGGCGTTCACTCGAACGCCACGACAGAATCGTTTCGACACCGGAGGAGACCGACGAGCTGGGTCACGCCGGTTCCAGCAGGACGGCCGGCAGGGAGTAGGTGTCGTCCATCGTGGATGCCGGTCGTACGGCTCCGTAGCCGGTGAGCCGGTGAGCCGGTGAGCGGGTGAGCGGGTGAGCGGGTGAGCGGGTGACCGGTTGGGCCGGACGGGTGGACTGTCCGGCGTGCGCGGCTCGGATGGACCGGTCGGGAGGGCCCGGCCATCCCCGGGATCGGGCGCGTCAGAGCCGCGGCGCGCGGCGCGGCACGGGAGCGGCCGAGCTTGCCGGGGCAGCCCTGATTTTGCAGGCTGTCCGTGCTGAGCTCCACTGACGGCAGTCGGTCCGGGGACAGCAGTCAGCCGAGGGAAGGAACCCGCTCCGTGTCCGCTGAACTCTCCGATGACCTGAAGAAGCTCATCGACGACAGCCCCGTCTTCGCGACCGTGGCCACCATCCAGCCGGACGGCAGCCCGCAGCTGTCGATCACTTGGCTCGCCCGGGACGGCGACGACCTGCTGATCTCCACGACCGTCGGCCGCCGCAAGGAGAAGAACCTGCGCGCCGACCCGCGGACCACCGTCATGATCAACCCGCACAACGCGCCCTACACCTACGCCGAGGTCCGCGGCTCGGCCACTCTGGAGCTGGAGGGCGGGCAGGAACTGATCAACGCGCTGTCGCATAAGTACACCGGGAAGGACTACGCGGACTTCAACCCGGCGTCGAAGGACGACGCCGAACGCGTCGTCGTCCGCATCACCCCGCGCAAGGTCGTCGGCTCGATCTGACGCACAGCGCCCGCACACGTCTCGCCGGGCCCGGGACAGGTGCCGTGTCGGTCAGTCCAGCCGGATGGCCAGCAGACAGGTGTCGTCCTCGTGGGTCTCCGGCGTGTACGCGGCCATGATGTGGTCGAGGGCGTCCTGGGCGGTGAGCCCGTCGCACGCCACCAGCTCCGCGAGGAGGTCGTCGATGCCCGTGGTGATGTCCTCCCCGCGCCGTTCGACCATGCCGTCGGTGTACATCAGCAGGAGGTCGCCAGGCCGGAGCGGCAGGGTGACCGTGGCGTACTCGTGGCCGGGCAGCATGCCGAACAGCGGTCCTCGGTGGCTGGTGTCGAGGGCCGTCGCCCGGCCCTCGCGCAGCAGCAGGGGTGCCGGATGGCCCGCGCAGGCCCAGCGGAAGTTGCGGTCGGCGTCGACGTGCCCGATGATCCCGGTCGCGGTCTGGGCTGCCGGGTCGCTGCACAGGAGCTCGTTGAGCCAGGTGGTCAGCTGACCGGCGTGGGTTCCCGGCGCGTGCGCGAGACCCGCCAGGGCGTGCCGCTGCTGCGCCATCCGTGCGACGGCACCCAGCCCGTGCCCGCAGGCGTCACCGATGGCGAGCAGGCCCCGGCCGTCGGGCAGCAGGCGGCACTTGTACCAGTCACCGCCGACGGCGGCCTCCGATTCCGCGGGTACGTAGGCGGCCGCCACGGACAGCCCGATCCCGGCGAGCTCCGCCGAGTGGGTGGGCATCAGCGCCTCCCTCAGCACCGCGGCCACCCGCCGCTCGGCCGCCGCCTCCTCCCGCAGCCGCTCCGACTGGCGCCGGGTCGCCGCGAGCCGCTGCCGGCTGCGGACCTGCGTCGTGAGATCGCGAGCGATGAGGTGCACCGACCACACCAGCCCGTCCGTGGAGAGGACCGGACGGCCGACCAGGTGCAAGGTCCGGATCTCGCCCAGCACGCTGAAGCGGACCTCGACTCCGGGCGGCTCCTCCCCGTCGAGCAGGCCCGTCAGCAGCTTGCCGAACCGGGGAACGTCCTCCAGCAGGGCGGCGTCGCAGAGGTCCGCCAGCGACAGGGGCCGCGTCGCATCGGTGCGGAAGATCGAGCACAGCCCTTCGGACCAGGTGGTCTCGCCCGACAGCAGGTCCCAGGTTCCCCAGCCCATGGACGCGATGTACTGCGCGTCGCGCGACAGGAGCTCCGCACGGTTGTGGGCGGGCCGCCAGGTCGCCAGCACGTTGTCCCCGCACGATGCGGCCTCGTAGAGCAACTGCGTGCGGTGCAGGCCGTCCGCGCGCCGCTCGGTGTAGTCCACCGCCATCGACGTCAGGGCGCGACCGGTGCGAAGCACTCCGGCCAGCGCGTCGATCAGACCAGCGGCGGCGGCCCCAGGCTGGACGTCCCGCAGCGCGCTGCCGACGTGGCGGTCGGGTGCCTCCATCCACCGGGCCGGCCGGACGTGGTTCCCGGCCCTGACGGTGAAGTCCACGGTCAGGCCGTCGTCGTCGCGCACGGGTACGAGCAGTGCCGCGGAAACCGGGATGGCGGGCAGCGTGGCGCAGATGCACGCCCACGGATCGTGGCCCTCCGGCCCGTCGCCGCTGGAATGCCCGTGGCCGTGGGCGTGGCCGTGGGCGTGGCCTTCGCCGCAGGCGCAGGTCTCAGGCGGACCGTCCGCCAGGTCGGACGCGGACGCCCCCTCATCCAGCCGCACCCCCGCGGCGCCCACGGCGGCCTTGCGCAGGGCCGCCACCTCGCGCGCGAGGAATTCCTTCAGCGACCCGGGGTCCTGCGGGATCAAAGGCGACATCGTTCCTCACAACGGGGGAGAGGGGGACGGGAGCGGGCAGTGGGGCCTTGCCGCGGACTCTGTCCCTGTCTGCTTCCGTCGGCCGTCCGGGAGCCTGCGTGAGAGCGACAACGACGCGCCAGTGCTCTGGCCGACGGTCCCGCGGCCGGCCGTCGCCCTCATTGCTCAGGACTGCCGGATCTCACGCGCTCCGGTCCCGACCAGCACGGCCACTCCCAACGTACAGCGGCAGCCACAGGGGCGCCGTGGTGCCAGGGCGCACGGCCCGGGCGTCCGCCCGGATGGCCCGCCCGGATGGCCCGCGCCGGCGCCGGGGCGGCCGCCGCCCGCGGCGGATCAGGACCCGGCCGGACGCCGTCAGGGCCGGGCCGGGATGGCGAAGGCCATCTGGGTGGCCACGGCCAGGAAATCACGGGTGAACTCCGCCATGTCGACGACCGCCCGGGACAGCGCCGCGGGCGTGGCCGCCAGTGCGGACAGGCCCACGCGGCCAGCGGCGGCGAGTCCGGCGATCACCCCCGCCTCGACGGCCACCCAGACGAAGAGGGCCAGTAGGGCGGTCGCGCCGAGGTCGGCGAGGAACAGCTCGCCGGCCCGTGTGAAGAGGCGCCGGTCGGCCTGCATCACCGTGACCAGTTCGGGCACGAGCGTCGGCCCGGGCGCCCGGCGCCTTTGGTGCCACTCCCGTACCGCCTTGCCCATCAGCTCCTTGATCTTCTTCGGGATCAGGGAGCTGTCGAACACCGCCCGGTGCACGTGGTAGAGGACCAGCCCGTAATAGCCAGGCCGGCCGCCCTCCTGTTGCGGATACGCCTGGAACCGTGCCCGGTTGGTGGGCCAGAAGCGCAGCCAGTCGGACACCACGGCCTTCCCGGTCGTGGTGTCGATGTGCAGGGGCAGGGGTACGAGCATCAGGGCGGGATGCAGCCGCCACGTGCTGGCCCGGGCACTGACCTGGAGCGAGCGCTGCATCCACGTCAGTTCGAGCCGCATCCGGACCGCGCAGGGATCCTCCAGGATGGACAGCTTGCTCTGCAGCTCCTAGGCCGTGTATCGAAAGTGCTGCCATGCGCCTGAGCTGTGTGCGCCAAGGCCGAGTGCAACTCGGTGGCGCCTGGAAGTGGAAGTGAGGAAGGATCACACGCATGGTTTCGGTATTGCAGAACGTGGCGATTGACTGTGCGGATGCCTACGAGCTGGCCCGGTTCTGGAGCAGAGTGACTGACCGTCCACTCCATCCGGAGGACAAACCGGGTGACCGGGAGACTCAGGTGCTGCTGGCGGAGGGCCCAGTGCTGTACTTCAACCAGGTGCCCGAGGCCAAGAAGATCAAGAACCGGATCCATCTGTGTTTGCGCCCTGAGACATCCCGTGAGCAGGAGGTGGAACGGCTGCTCGCCCTCGGTGCCACCCTTGTCACCGATCACCGGAATCCCGATGGCTCTGGGTGGGCAGTCCTTGCTGACCCCGAGGGCAACGAATTCTGCGTTCTCCGCAGCGAGTCCGACCGAGCCGCGATGAGTTCCTGACGCCCACGCGCAATCCCGGCCGGTTTCGTATGACCGCTGGTCACAGCCACTCGTTGATGGCCGCTACGAGGACGGTCGCCTCGTAGCGGACCGCGAGCTTGTCGTACCTTGTGGCCACGGCGCGGTGCCTTTTGAGGCGATTGATGCCGCACTCGACCGCGTGGCGGGACTTGTAATCCTCCGGGTCAAACTTCGGCGGACGGCCGCCGCGGGAACCAAGCTTCTTCCGGTTGCGGGCTTGGTCGGCCTTGTCCGGGATGGTGCAGCGGATTCCCCGGCGGCGCAGGTAGGCGCGGTTCTTGCGGGAGGCGTACGCCTTGTCGGCCCGCACGCGGTCGGGGCGGACGCGTGGCCGGCCCGGCCCGGTGCGGGGCACGCGGACCTTCTCCAGTACGGGTTCGAACTGCGGCGAGTCGCCGCGCTGTCCTGCCGTGACCACGATCGACATGGGCTTCTGCCCTTGCTCGACGGCCAGGTGCAGCTTGGTGGTGAACCCGCCGCGCGAGCGTCCCAGTCCGTGATCGCGGGGCTCGTCAAAGACGCCGCCCGGTGGTTCCTTCTGCAGGTCACCCTGTTTGCGAGCCCCGGCCGCATGCTGATGGGCGCGGCACACCGTGGAGTCGACGCTCAGGTCCCACGTGATCGCACCCTTCGCGTCGGCCAGGGACTGGAGGCCGGTGAGGACCCGGTGCCAGGTCCCGTCCCGCTGCCAGCGACGGAACAAGTCGTAGATCCGGCCCCACGGCCCGTACTCGACGGGCACGTCCCGCCACGGAACACCGGTCCGGACCCGAAACCGTAAACCGTCGATCAACTGCCGCCGAGGCCAGATGGGCGGCCGCCCCACCTTCGCCCCCTTCGGCAACAACGGCTCCAACACCACCCACTGCTCGTCCGTGAGATCTCCCCGACCCATGAACCGTGATCATGCACAGCTCAAGATCTACTTTCGATACACGGCCTAGTACGTCTCCAGGCCGCCCTGCCGGGTGCCGACCTCCACCTGCTCCATGGTGAGCTCGCCGCCGTAGGCCGTAGGACTGGAGCCCCAGCATGTCCGGCTTGAGCTGACCGCCCGGCGTGAGCTTGCGCACGGCCTCGATCAGTACGCCTGCCGGAGTCTTCGCGGCGGGGTCGAGCAGCTTCTGGAACTCCAGGACCTTGGAGGGTGAGACGGGTTGCGGAAGTCCTCGCTCAGCACCTCCAAGGCCATCCACAGCACCGGATCGCTGGGTTGGACGGTGAGCCTGCGGTACGGCGCGGCCTCGCCGCGGGACAGCGGGGGCCGACCGCCCTGCGCCTTCTCCTGACCGGCGATCAGGTCGAAGACCTCCTGCAGCCGGTCCAACTGGTGTGTCACGTGGGTGGAGCCCGGCAACTCCCTCACGTAGCGCTCGAAGTGGTACCTGACTCAGAGATCGGCGGTGATCCACTCCCATCCGGTGAGCAGTTTGGGGTCCCGCTCACCCAGGAGTTCGCAGCGGGTGTCTTCGTCCAGCTCGTCCGTGGGCACTGCCCCTCCCTATGCGATGGTGCCGAGGTTGGAGGTGATGGCGATGTCCGTCCCGGACGACGGGGTGTACTCGTTCCACTCCGCGATGAGCGCCCCCTTGGTCCCCGGCTGGAGGACCGGGATCGCGGCGGGCGACGCCGAGTGGGACCAACTCAGCATCCCGACGACGATCTGGTCGCGGTCCGTGTTGACCGCTACGACGGTCTGGGCCTCCTGGACCCCGCGTTCGTCCGCGACGTCGATCACCACCGTCGCACCGACGACGAACCCCGCCGCCGACTCGACCTTGATGGTCACCGGGCCCTGCGGGTTGGTCGGGTTCGGTGCCAGTGGGGTCGCGCAGGTGGTGTAAACGGCGTCCTCCAGCCGCACGGCGGAACGCCCGAGGTTGGCCGGAGGGATGCCCGGGCCAGTTCGGTGTTGTCCGTGACCCCGGTCTCGCTGGTGTTCTCCAGGGAGTCGGTCACGATGGAGCTGAACTCCTTGGTCTGCACCGACCATTCCTTGTGCGTGACGGCGGTCTCCTCCAGCGGTGCGAGCGGAATGGTCGCGATGAGCTCGCCCCGCTCGAGGCCCGCCGGGGCCATTTCCATGCGCTCCAGGTTGATCCAGCCGATGTTCGGGGCGACCGAGTTGGCCTCTAGCGATTTGGTGGCCACGACTGCGGCACGCACGGCGAGTTGGGATTGTGCGGGATCGGCGCCCGGCGCCGTGCCCGCCGCCCGCCGGACCTCGATCAGGGCGTTTCCGACCGCGGTGAGGGCGGTGATCGGTACCGCGGCGAAGGCGCTCGCCGGCGGGCCGGCACCGGGGTCCGCGGTCGGCCCGCCGGGAGCCGCGAGGGCAACGGCTCCGGCGCCGAGCAGGCCGAATACCTCATCGGAGATCGGTTCCGCTTCCGTCTCGCCGTCGTCCACCACTGACCGCCGCGTGCCCCGCAATCGGGCACGGACCGCTTCCAATTCATCGCCGGAGAGCGCCAGACGACGAATAAGCGATGATCCGATGAAAGGAATTATCCAGGAGGGCTGTGTGCGGAGGACGTCAGATATCGGCACTCCACACGTCCGGGCCGCCGCCTTCCCAATGGATCGGCCCGTCCTCGGACAGATTCACATGCTCCAGGCCGGCCCGTGCCAGGAATTGCGACACGTCGGCGGGGGAGTGGGCGCGACCGAGGTCGGCGTCCACGCCCAGTGCGTGCACGGTCACCTTTCGGCCACCTTTGGGGGATACGGGATGGATGACGATCTCTGTCTGATCCGGCATGTGTCCAGCCTGCGGGGATCCGGCTGGTTCGGCACGCCGGGTGAACGGCGGCGAGGAGTCCGTAGCGTCCGTAGCCGTTCGACCCGGCGGGGCCCTGTTCCTCCGCTGCCGGCCTTCGCCCCGCTCAGCCGGTCTCTTCCAGGAAGGGGAGGACCGCGTCGATGAAGCGCTCGTTCCGATCCCCGGCCACCATGTGCCCCGCGCCGGTGACGTCGACGCGCCGTGCGCGCGGGACCAGGTCGCAGAACTGCTCGGCGACCTCTTCGCGCACCACGTCGCTGTTCCCGCCGCGGACGAGCAGGATCGGCACGCCGGCGCGGCGCGCGGCGTCGAGGAGACGCTCGGCCATGCCGGGCGGGTCCATCCGGCCCTCGAAGCTGTCCAGCATCCGCGGGTCCCAGTGCCAGACCCAGCGATCGCCCTGGCGTCGCAGGTTGTGCCGCATCCCGTCGGGGCCGTCCGGACGCGGACGGTGCGACAAGTGCGCGGAAACCGCCGCGGCCGCTTCCCCCAAATCGGCGAAGCCGTTCGGGTGGCCGCGCATGAACTCGACGATGCGGCGAAACCCGCGGGGATCCGGTCGATGGGCGACGTCGACGAGCACCAGGGCGCGAATCGCCGCGTGGGGTGCTTCTCCGGCGGCGAGCAGCGAGCTGAGGCCTCCGAGGGAGGCGCCCAGGAGGACCGGCTGGTCGTCGAGGTCGGCGACGAGCGCCCGGACGTCATCGGCGAACAGTTCGAGGTCGTAGTCACCGTCGGCGGACCATCCGCTGGCGCCGTGCCCACGCAGGTCCGGGGCGATGACCTGCCACCCCAGAGCGGCCAGTCGCGATCCGGTTCGAGCCCAGGCGTGCCGGGTCTGGCCGCCGCCGTGCAGCAGGACGAGGGGCGGCGAGGACGCCTCGCCCCACACGTCCGCCGCGAGCCGGATTCCGCCGCGGCCCACGAAGCTTCGCGGTCGCGGCGGTGCGCCGGCCGTCATGCCGGGCCTCGGGTCCGCAGCGGCGCGAGCAACTGGTCGCGGTGGGGATCCGCGGCCGCGGCGGCGAGCGCGACGTCCAGCGAGAACAGAGCGCGCGCGAGGAAGCGCTCGTCATCGATCAGGGCGGCGACCCACTGGTGCAACGCGCCCACACACGAGGCGGCGACCACGGCGGCCAGGGCGTCCGTGTCGATGTCGGCGCGCAGGAGGCCTCGGGTCCGTGCGTCCGCCATCGCCTGGCGGACCTGGGTGAGCGGACTGCGGTCGAGTACGAGGCCGCTCTTCTCCCACTCGCGCACCATGCGGCGCGACACGACCGGGTCGTCCACGAACAGCTGGACGGTCGACCGGACGACCTCCCGGGGGTCACTGCCGGCCAGTACCGCCAGGCGGCCCTCGAGCTCGTCCATGAACCCGGCGGCCAGCGCCTCCCAGATCTTGTCCCGCGGTCCGATCAGGTTGTACACGGTGGCCGGGGAGACCTCCGCCCGCGCGGCGATTCGCTCGGTACTGATCGCCGCGTCCGGCTCGGCGCGCAGGAGCTCGCGGGCCGCGTCCAGGATCCGGAGCCGTCGCTGGGCCTTGTGGTGCTCACGTAGCCCCCCTTCGACCGTCTGCATCGCGCACGCCCCTTCGCCAGATATTAGAGAGCTCTCTAAATTTAGAGGTGGCTATGGATAGGGTCAAGTGGCGGCGCGCCGGGCACCGCGACAACGAGGGCCTGTGGCGGGCTTGGCGCCGTTCACGGAGCGGCGTGGCCCAGGGTGCGGATCGCGGGGATCGCGAACAGCGCCACGCAGCCCGCCAGGCCGGCGCCCGCCGACACCAGCAGCAGGCGGTCCGGGGAGGCCAGCGAGGTGGCCGGCCCCGTCAGGATCTGGCCGAGCGCGATCCCGGACACCGAGCCGGCCAACTCGTAGGCGCTGACCCGGTTGAGTACCGCGGGCGGGGTGTGCGTCTGCACGCTGGTCGCCCACATCACCGACCAGAACGCCAAGGCGCCACCGCCGACGGCGTGGCCCGCCAGCAGCACCGGCAGGCCGGCGCCCAGTGCCACGCAGAGCGGCAGCACGGTGTACAGGGCCATCGCCGCCGCGCCGGCGGCCAGGGGCCGGGCCGGGCGCAGCCGCAGTGCCAGCAGCCCGCCGAGGACGGTTCCGACGCCGAGGAAGGAGACCGCCAGGCCGTAGGCGTTGGGGCCGAGGCGGGCGCCGACCAGCGCCGAGCTGAGTGGTACCAGCGGGCCGAAAACGAGCACGCCGTAGCCGACCCAGATCAGGATCACCGCCCACATCCAGGTGCGGGCGCGGAACTCCTGCCAGCCCTGGCGCAGGTCGAGACGCAGTGAACCGCCCCCGCGGGCGGAGGAGTCGGCGCCTCCCGAGGTGCCCGTCGGTGCGTCGGCCGGGGCGAGCCGGATGAGCGCCAGGCACAGCGCGCTGAGCAGGAAGGTGCCGGCGTCGATCGCGTACACGGTCCCTGCGCCGGTCAGCGCGATCAGTACGCCGGCCACGGCCGGTCCGGCCAAGTGGGCGAGCGCGTCGGCCACTTTGAGCGTGGCGTTCGCCCGCTGCGGCTCGCGGGCGACCAGCGGGACCATCCCGTTCACCCCCGGCAGGAACATCGCGACGGCCGCACCGGCCAGTGCCGCCATGGTCACCAGCAGCCAGAACGGCGGCGCCCCGGCGAAGAACGCGGCAGCCAGCACACCCTGGGTGAGCACCCGGACGAGGTCCGCGCCGACCATCATCCGGCGGGCGCCGATCCGGTCGGCGAACATTCCGCCGAACAGGACCAGGAGCACGAACGTCCCGGTCCAGATGCCGAGGACGCAGCCGACCCCGGAGATCCCGTACAGCGGGCCGACGGCGAGCGCGGCGGCCACCGGCATCATCGCGTCGCCGACCAGGGAGACGGCGCGGGCGATGAAGTAGAGCGTGAATCGCCGGTCCCACAACGGGTGCCGGGCGGTTGGCGGATCGGACTGGACGGTCTCGAAGTTCCCGGCGTTCCCGGCGTTCCCGGAGGGCTCGGCGTTCTGGACGTTCTGGATATGTGTCTGCGCGGTGGTCATAGGACGATACTGGACTGGACCAATCGGCGACCCCAGTGTCCCAAACGACAGGACCAGGTACTTTCACGCCATGACGCCTCGTCCGCTGCCGAAGTCCCCGGCACTCCACCGGGTCGTGGCCCTGCTGCAGGCCCCCAGTCGGCCGGCCCGCCGGGCGCACCGGCGCGGGGCGCGGATCGTCGGCATCTGCCCGGGCGCCTTCGTGCTCGCCGCGGCCGGGCTGCTCGACGGCCGGCGGCCCGCCGCCATCCGGGCGCTGCTGGAGGAGACCGACATCGCATCCGTATGGAGAGGAGCCCTTGATGACCACACCGCGGGACTTGCTGATCGTTGCCATGGACATGGAAGGCAGTCGCCCCGTCGAGCAGGGCGACCTGTCCCTCGCGCTCGCAGGGGCGGAGTTGATCGACCTCCTCGCCGCCCGGTCCATCAGGCTGCACGGGGATGACATCGTGCCGGGCGACCAGTCGGCACCGGCCGATCGCCTGTTGGACGAGGCAGCCGCCGCGCTCGTCCGGACAGCGCCGTACGAGTCGGTCGCCGACTGGCTGTGGCGCAGGGGCCGTGGCCTGTCAGCGGCCTACCAGGCGGCGCTCGAGGCGGAGGGGCAGCTCATCCGGCAGCGCCGCACCGGAATCTCCTTCCGGGCCGGTCAGTTGATGCTCGCCGATTCGCCCGCCCGGCGTCTGGCAGCGGACCGCTGGACATCGGAGGACCCGGCCTTCGTGGCCCTCGCCGAGGCCGTGGGCGTCCGCGGCGAGCGGACCGGAGACTCTCCGGAGGTGACCGACGACGCCGTCGCGACCGTGCTCGCCGCCGTCAACGACGCGCTGGTGGAACTGGCGTCCGTAAGACAACGCCGAGCCATCGAGAACGCGGCGTTCGACAACATCTGGCGAGGCGGCGCCGGATGACGGCAGGGCCCGCGCAGGCGGGTCCCCCGGCCCCGTGGCTGGTCGGGTGCGGCCGCGGCAGCTGCCGCGAGGGTCACCTGGAGCGCGGAGCGCGGGGCAGGGGTGGCCCGCCCGGGAGGGTGGGTCAGTACACCACGGGAGCGGCGTCCACTTCGGTCAGCTTGACCGTGCACAGGCCGCCGCGCTCGCTCTTCACGTCGGTCACCTTGAGCTGAGTGCCCGGCGTGAGGATGTACTCCTCCTCTCCGGTGAACGCGGAGAAGCGCTTGATCCCGACCGCCTGGGCGGCGGTCACCTCGAAGAGCGTCCGCTTTCCGCGGCTGCCCAGGAACGACCGGGCCACCTTCAGCTCGGAGGTGCACGAGGAGACGCCCCACCAGGTGACCGTCCGACCCACCGGGTACTGCGCCCGCAGGTCCAGCGACACACCGCGCCACAGCGGCTGCGTGTGTGCGGGCAGCCCCGAGACCGCCGAGAACAGCAGCCGCAGGTACGGCAGGTAGGGCCCGACCCTGGTGCGGTCCGGGGAGCGGAGGACGGCATTGATCTCGCGGTAGAAGGCGGACTCGCAGGTGTAGAGGTGGAGCGCGGCGATCGCGTCGGCGGACAGGCTGCCGGACGTCTCGTCCGCCCGCCGCTTGCCGAAGTCGCGTGACCGGTCGATGTGCCCGGCGAGCCCGGACAGCGTCTCGGCGACCGGTGCGACGGCGTCCTGGAAATCCATCAGCGGGGTATCGAACACACCGGTGATCGCGGGGAGGAGCAGGCCCTCGTCCTTGACGCTGGTGAGCCGCTCCAGGTACAGCTGGTGCAGGTTCATGGTGGACTCGATGAAGGCGCCCATGCGCGCCGCGACACCCCCGTCCGTACCGGCGGCTCCCTCGTTCCACCCCTTGCTCGGCAGCCAGTCGATCCCGTCGGCACCCAGCGACGCGAGAGCCTCGTTCACCAGGGCGAAGTGATCGCCCTCGCAGAAGATGTCGCCCTGCGCCGCCGGGTTCGCGTGGTCGATGTGCCGGACCTCGACGTCCGGGTACTTCTCCTGGAGCCGCAGGACGACCCTCTTCAGGTTGCGGGCGTGCGCCCCCCACCAGGCGAACACGATCCCGCGGTCCTCCTCGTCGGCCTCCTGCTTGGCCTTGAGGATCTCCTCGACGATCCGTTCGGCGACGGGCCGCCAGAACGCCGTGTGCTGGTCCGTAGCCATCGCTCCGTCGCCGCTGGCGGTGAGCGAGGCGTTCAGCAACAGCACGCCCTGCGTGAGCATCGCCTGGAACCACTCCGGCGGCTGGACGGTGTCCCGCTCCTTCAAGAGCGCGCGAACGTCGGCGATGGGCGTCTTCTTGGCGATGCCGTACTTCCACATCGCCGCCGCCTTGATGATGCAGCGGACGCTGACGACCCGGCCGAACTGGCTGTCCTTCCAGTCGTTGAAGGCGTTGTCGAACATGGCTATGCCCGTCGCGCTCTCCGGCCGCGGGTAGGGGTTCTGGCCGAAGGCGACGACCTTCCACTTGTGCGGAGGATGGGGCTTGAGAGCCTGGAAGGTCAGCTCACGGACCGGCACGACCTCAGGGCTACGGCCCTTGCCGATGAACCGGGCGGCGTCCGGCAGCGCCTCGATGACGGGCTTCAGGAGCGGAAGCCAGGCCTCACCGCCGCCGTTGAAGAGTTCGTCGAGGGCCAACGGGTCGTTCATGTCGGGCTGGATCGGCGCAGCGCCGCTGATCGCGTCAGGCATGGGGGAGTGACTTTCGGTCGTCGTGTCCGAGGGATGGACGTAGCCGGCGGACTGGCCGGCGGGGACGGGCTCAACGGTCTTCGGCGGCACTATGCGTACCCGCTCCTCGACGGGGGCGTTCTCGATCCCGTCGAGCTGCGTGATGATCGTGGCGCGCAACTCGTCGTCATCCTCGAACCAGTGGTCGTGGAAGAGCGTGTAGCCGGTCCACATCAGGTTGGCGCACACCCTGGCCGGGACCCGTCCGGTCTGCGCACCCAGCCCGACCAGCGCCACGGAGCGGATGCTCCCCGGCGCCTGCCGGTTCTGCCGGTGGACGGCCTGGAACGCGGCGGCGCACGCGAGCGCCACGTTCAGCGTGGCACTCACGTTCTGCGAGGACCGCACCATGGTCGGCGTCGATATCAGATATCGGGGGGCCGTTGCCCCGGAGGGGACGCAGACCGCGCTGCCCACCGGGAGGGCTCCGGAGAACCGGTCGCGGATCGCGCGCTGCACACGTACCTGGATGCCGGATCCGAGGTGACGCTTGATGACGGCGTCGACCCCGCCGTCCATCCTGCCCCGGGAGTTCGTCGGGGTGACCCAGGCGTCGACGTCCTCGTCGAGGATCGAAACCCTGCGGATCTTGATGCCGGGGGTGTCGGCGAACGCCGCCCGCCACGCTTCCACCACGCGTTCGTTCACGTCTGCCAGCACCACCCTCAGCGTGGGCTGAACCCTGCTCTCGGACATCGTCCACTCCTGTCGGGAAACGGCCTGTGCAACACCTCGAACGTAACCGCCGCCACTGACAACGCCGCTCCGAGAAGGGGATGGTGACCAGCCGTCATGGCTCCGGAAGAGCGCCCGAGCCCCGTCGCCCTGCCCGGGCCACGGCCGGCGACGTACGGGCACGGTCTGGCCGGATCCCTTCGCTGCCGCACCGGCGTCTCCTGGCGCCCGCCGATCCCGTCGGCCGCGGTTCCTCCGGGGGCATGGGCCGCCCCGGAAGCCGGCGGATGGGGACGCGCCCTGGACGGTGGGTCCGGGGTGCGTTAGCTTCCGGCGCCATGAGACTTCTGGGAGTTGGCATGTGCGCGGCGGCTCTGCTGTTGGGGGTGGTGGCCGCGCCGGCGCAGGCCGCCGGTGGGTCCCGGGACCTCCGGGGCGCGGGCTGGGCGCTCAAGGAGACCGGCAAGGACGCCCGTTTCCGGGGCCTGGCGGCGGTCAGCCGGTCCACGGCCTGGGTGGCCGGTTCGAAGGGGACCGTACTGCGCACCTCGGACGGAGGGCGGAACTGGCGGGACGTCTCGCCGCCGGGAGCCGTCGCGGAGGGGTTGGAGCTGCGGGACATCGAGGCCTTCGACGGGCGGCGCGCCGTGGCCCTGGCCATCGGCGAAGGGGAGGCCTCCCGCGTGCTCCGCACGGAGGACGGCGGCGCTACGTGGACCGAGGCTTTCCGAAACCCGGACCCGCGGGCCTTCTACGACTGCCTCACCTTCTTCGACGCCCGGCACGGGCTCGCGATGAGCGATCCGGTGGACGGGAAGTTCCGCATCCTGTCCACGGACGACGGCGGGCGGAGCTGGCGGGTGTTGCCGAATGCCGGGATGCCGGAGGCGCTGGCGGGTGAGGCGGGTTTCGCGGCGAGCGGCCAGTGCCTGGTGTCCGCCGGTCCGCGCGACGCCTGGCTGGCCACCGGCGGCGGCGCGGCCGCGCGGGTGCTGCACTCCGCGGACCGCGGCCTGACCTGGCAGGTCGCCGACTCCACCGTCCCTGCGGGTAACCCGGCGCGCGGGGTCTTCGGCCTCGCCTTCCGGGACCGTACGAGGGGCCTCGCGGTCGGCGGTGACTACCGCACCGGGGAGGCCTCCCCGCAGGCCGCGGCGGTGTCCTCGGACACGGGCCGCACCTGGCGCCCGGCGTCGACCCCGCCGCCGGCGTACCGCTCGGGCGCGGCCTGGTTCCCGTACGGCGCCGGCACGGCCCTGGCGGTGGGCCCGACGGGCACGGACGTGACCGTGGACGGTGGCCGCACCTGGCGGGCACTGGACCCGGGGTCCTTCGACACGGTCGCCTGCACGGCGGACGGTGGCTGCTGGGCGGCGGGGGAGAAGGGGCGGGTGGGACGTCTGGAGCGGCCGGGTCGGGGCTGACCGGAGACGGGCCGCCGGCGATCGCGTCGAGCGGGGCACCGCGCGCCCGGTCACGTGAGGCTCAGGGCCGGCGCAGCGATGAGCTTGCCGGCGCCCGCTGGTCTACCTTCCGAAGGGGACAGACACCGCCACCATCGGGAGCACGCCATGGGCCTCATCCACATCGAGCTCTTCGCGACCCTCGACCTCGTCGGGCAGGCGCCCGGCGGCCCCGACGAGGACCCGGTGGGGTTCCCGTTCGGCGGCTGGCAGGCGCCCCTGCTGGACGACGTCTCCGGGACGCAGGTCGGCGCCGCGTACGAGGGCACGGACGCCCTCCTGCTCGGCCGGCGGACGTACGACATCTTCGCCGCCTACTGGCCGCACCAGGAGGGCGGCCAGGACAACGAGATCGCCACGCTCTTCAACAGCGTCCCGAAGTACGTGGCCTCCCGCGGCCGGCCCGACCTCTCGTGGGCCGGGTCCACGCAGCTCGGTCCGGATCTGGCCGGCGCGGTGCGCGAGATCCGTGACCGGCACGAGCACGTGAAGGTCGTCGGGAGCCTGAACCTGGTGCAAACCCTCCTGCGCGAGAAGCTCTTCGACCGTCTCGACCTCTGGGTGCACCCGATCGTGCTCGGCGTCGGCAAGAAGGTCTTCGACGATGGCGCGGTGCCCACGAACGTCACGCTCCTCGAACCGCCGGCAGCCGGTCCGAAGGGCACCGTGTACTTGCGCTACGGGCTCGCCCACGGCACGCCGGGGACGGGAGACATGAGCGCACCCGACCGTGGTGCCGGGCGCGACGACTGAAACCGGCTGAAGGGGTGCGGGGCGGGGTTCGGGTCGTGAGCAGACGGACTTTGGTCGTAGGTCCCGGTCGGACGAAGCTCCGACCCCAGCCCGATACGGAAGCCGTGCCCCCTTGCCTACCGTGCTCTGCATGGACATGCAGAACGAGAGCGGTGTGCTCGACGAAGCGCTGGAACGGCTGCACGCCTCGGGCCCCGAACGCCTGGGCCGGCTCACCAATCACGCCCCGATGGTGGTCGAGGCGCTCGCCTCGCGCGGGCAGTCGGGCGCCGTGCACCGCTGGCTGGATCTCTACGAGACGAAGCTCGAGGAGTTCCCCACCCCCGTGGCTCCCGTCACCGAAGCCAACTGGCGCACCGCGCTGGGGGACCCGCGCCGCGCAGCCGACTGGATCGCGTACTTCTCACGAGAGCTCGCCGATCACGCGTGGCAGGAGCTCTTGGCCGTGTGGTGGCCACGGCTGCTGCCCGGGATCTACGGGGGATCCACCCATCCGGTACTGGACCTGGTGGAGGAGCGGTACGGCAAGATCGACCACCTCGTCTACAGCCTCGCGGCCCCCCGCCGCACCGACCCGGCGACCGGTACGGTCCACCACTCGGTGATCAAACCGCTCGGCGGCCCGTACGAGGCTCCGGCCCTGGACTTCTCCGGCGACGCCCCCAAGGTCGGACACGTCTCGCTGGAGCCGGCCAGCGACGACGAGCGGCACGCGACGCAGCAGGTGATGGGCGGCGCGGACTGGAGGCTGTGGGTACGGGCCCTGGCCGGACGCGACCTGCTGGCCAACGGATTCACCACGGTCGCGCTGACGTACATCGGCTCGGAGCTCACGGCGCCGATCTACCGAAACGGCACCATCGGCGCGGCCAAGGAAGACCTGGAGCGCACCGCGGGGGAACTGGACGCCGAGCTGGGGACCACGGGCCGGGCGTTCACCGCGGTCGCGGGCGCGGCCGTGACCCAGGCGTCGAGCGCGATCCCCTCGATCGCCCTGTACACCGCGTTCCTGCGCACCGTCCTCGGAGACGGGTTCCGTACGACGAGCGAGCAGGCGGCCGACTTGTGGGCGCAGCTGACGGGGGCAGCGCCGCTGGTCCTCGACGAGCGGGGCCGCATCCGCCTGGACGGCTGGGAACTCGACGCCGGTGTCCAGCACCAGGTACGCGAACTGTGGGCGGACCCGGAGGCCGGTTTGGAGCGCGCACGGGGTGGCGCGGACTGGTTCATGGGACAGATCCGTGAACTGTACGGATGGGGCGTCGACGGTGTCGACTACGGCCGGCCGACGGAGACGACGGTTGCCTGGCCGACAGGGGGAGCCGGCGCATGAGCACGACGGGCTGTCGAACGAGGGCGGACACCTGCGGCAGTTGAGCCGGCGAGGCCGGGCCGCCGAGGGTGAAGGGCCGGGCCCCGAGGGCGAAGGGCCGGGCCCCGAGGGCGAAGGGCCGGGCCCCGAGGGCGAAGGGCCGGGCCCCGAGGGTGAAGGGGCGGACCGTCGAGGTCCGCCCCTTCACCGTCAGGCTGCTTCGCCCGTTCCTAGTCGCTGTCCCCGTCGCCGGTGGTCCGGTTCAGACTCCGGCGCCGGTTCTTCTCGGATCGACGCACCAGATCGCTCGCGGCGAGCGTCACGGCCGCCACGCCGCGGACCCACCGCGGCCCGCCCCGCTCCGCCCACACCACACACGCGCACCCGCCGAGGGCGAGCACCAAGACGCCGAGCAGCACCAGACCGGCCATGTTCCCCGCCTCTACGTTCATTCGTACGGTCCTGCTCATCATCGCAGGCCGGGAAGGGCCCGAACGGTGGGGGCGGGCCCCGGCCGCGCGGCGGCGCCGTCGCCCACTGCCTGTTTACAGGTCAGCTCGAGCGCTCGACGCGCGCGAGCCACAGTCCCGCCACGCCGTGGAAAAGCGGCTCGAAGCAAGCCTCGGCCTCGCGGTGGTCGACGTCGGCGCCGTGGAGCACCAGCACGGGTCGACCCGTCCCGTGCTCCACGTAGTGGACCGCTACTCACGACGCGTCGTTGACCTGGTGCCGGAGGTGGTCGTAGGCCCAGGCGGCGAGGGTGGTCGGGGTGGTCGTCCGGACGGTCCGGTGCTGTTCGGGCACGAAGTTCTCGCGCAGGCCGGTCGACATTCCGAGCACGGCTTCGACCAGTCCGTCGGTCATCCCGGCCTGGCGGAGCTGGGTGCGCATGGCGTTGTCGGTGATCCGTTCGACGCCGATCGGCCGGCCGGTGGCGGCGGTAAGGATGTCGGCAACCTGTCGCCAGGTGAGGTCGTCGGGTCCGTGAACCGCTTGCACACAGCGTCCGGACCAGGCGGGAGAAAGCAGGCGGGTGACGGCGACCTCGGCGATGTCGCGAGGTGCCACCCAGGCCATGGGCTGGTCGAGTGGGAGGATCACCTTGAGGGTGCCCGTTCGTAGGGCATCGAGTTGAAGTTCGAGATTGGTGAAGAAGTAGCCGCAGCGGAGGTGCGTGACGTCGACGCCGGTGTCATCCAACGCGGTTTCGGTGTGTGCCAGGCCGTCGATCTCGCCGGCGCCGTGACGCTTCTCGGCTCCGACGCTGCTTTGGAAGACGACGCGGCCGATCCGGTTCTCGGTGACGGCGCGGACCACGCTGTTGGTGGCGCGGGCGTAGTCGGCGAGGGGATTCTCACTGCCGGTGGTCGGGTCCACCCAGAACAGTGCACCGACGTCGTGGGTGGCGGCCACCACCGCGTCGGCGTCGTATTGGTCGACCGGCACGGCATCCACCTCGTTCCGGATCTCGGGCGTCAGCCGGTCGGGATCGCGCACCAAGACCCGCGGCCGCACTCCGGCGCGAACCAGTGCGGCGACGACGTGGCGACCGACATTCCCGGTCGGGGTAGTGACGGCGATCTGCATGGCACCCTCCTTCGGAGACTTGGCTTCAGGTTAGAAGCCAAGGCGGCCAAGACCGAGGGCAGTGAAGACCGTGGTCGCCCGCCTCGTCCGCACGGGCGGCCGTCCGGGCCGAGTGCGCCGCACGCCGGGTCCGCCCATACTGGCGGGATGAGGCGTACTCGTACGGTTCTGCTGTGCATCGCCGGCCTGATGGGCGCGACCCTTCCGGTCGGCACCGCTGCCGGCCCGGCTTCGGCCGCGACGGCGCCGGACACCTGCGTCAGCTCGCCCGGCCCCGCCCAGGGAGACGCGCGCGAGGTCCTCACCATCGCTCAGCAGGCCCAGCGGGAGTTCGGCCTGAACTCCGTCATCCTGCGGGTTTCCTCCGACGGCCGGGAGGTGCTCACCACCGCGCTCGGGGAGTCGATGACGGGGGTTCCGGCCGAGCCGTCGATGCACTTCCGCACGGGGTCCGTGGCCATCGTCTACATGGGCACCGTACTGCTCCAGCTCGTCGAGCAGGGCAAGGCCTCGCTCGACGACCCGGTGTCGCGCTGGCTGCCGGAGGTCCCGCGCGGTTCGGAGATCACCCTGCGGATGCTCGGCGACTCGACGTCCGGCTTCCACGACTACGTGACGGACCCCGCCTTCCTCGCCGAGCTCGAGGCCGCCCCGTTCCGCAACTGGACACCGGCCGAAGTCACCGGGATCGCGACCGGCAAACCGCTCCTGTACAAGCCGGGGACCAACTGGAGCTATTCGCACGCCAACTTCGCGATCCTCGGAGCCGCATTGGAGAAGATCAGCGGCGTCTCGCTGGACAAGCTGCTCACGGAGCGCGTGATGAAACCGCTCGGGCTGAGCCAGACCAGCAACCAGTACACGCCGCAGATCCCGGAACCCGTCCTGCACGCCTTCACCTCCGAACGCGGAACCTACGAGGAGTCGACCTTCTGGAACCCCTCCTGGACCACCGCTCCCGGCGCGGTCCTCGTGCAGAACATCTGCGATCTGGACCGCTCCGCGCGTGCCGTCGGGACCGGGGAGCTGGTGTCCGAGAAGTCGTTCCGGACCCAACTCGACCCCGGCACCATCGGCCTCGGCCACGCAACGGCTTCCTGCCCGGCCAGCGTCTGCCTCCTGACCAATACGGCTGCCCACCACTTCGGCCTGGGTCTGATCGTCGTCAACGGCTGGATCCTGACGAACCCGTCGTTCTCGGGCTACGCGGCCATACAGGCCTACTTGCCGGCGAAGAAGCTCGCGATCTCCGTCTCCGTGACGCAGGGACCCAAGAGTCCCGAGGGCAACTCGGCCGAAACCATCGCCGAACGCATCTCCTCGGCGCTCGCCCCCGGACAGGAGCTCAAGATGCGCTGAAGGGGCCGATGCCCCGCACCGGCCCCCAAGGCCCACCGGAGCCACCTCTCCGACCCGCAGCGCGCGGCTGAGGGGCGGCCGGCCTTGCCCCATCTGTCGAGATTCGATAGATTCCCATCGTGAGTCGATGGAAGGATGGGTCATGGGGAAGCTGACAATGGGTGCGCTGCGCGCCGTGCTCGTGGTGGTGCTCGTCGGCACCGTGTCCGTGCAGGCATTGATGGTGTGGGCGTTGGCCACCGATCCGGAGGACGGGTCGCTCCCGCTGACCCCGCTGCGCTTGATCACGATCCTGGGCCTGGTGCCGGTCCAGGTCGCCCTGGTCTGCGTGTGGCGGCTGGTGACGATGGTGCGACGCGGAACCGTGTTCTCCGACGCAGCCTTCCGGTACGTGGACGTCGTGATCGGCGCGATCGTGGCGGTTGCCCTCGTGTGGTTCGCGGTCACGATCCTCAATGCGCCGGGTCAGCGGGAAGATCCGGGAGTCACCGTCATCATGGGCGGGGTCGGCCTGGCCATTCTGGGGGTCGCGCTCCTCGTGCTCGTGCTGCGGATGCTGCTCGCCCAGGCCGTCGCGCGCGACGCCGAAGCGTCGCAGATGCAGGCCGAGTTGGACGAGGTGATCTGATGCCGATCGCCGTCGACGTCGACGTGATGCTGGCCAGGCGGAAGATGTCCGTGGGCGAGCTCGCGGACCGGGTAGGGATCACTCCCGCCAACCTGGCGGTACTCAAGAACGGCCGCGCCAAGGCGGTGCGCTTCGCGACGCTCGCCGCGCTCTGCGAGGTGCTCGAGTGCCAGCCGGGCGACCTGCTGCGCTGGGAGCCCGAGGACGCCGCGGGCGGATGACGTGCCCCGTGGCGGCCCCGAAGACGCCCGGCGCGCACCGGGCCCGGTGCCGCGGCACCGCGGACGGCATGGACATGGTGCTTCATGCATGAAGGGACGTTGCGGGAGGACTGCGTCGTGAACGGCGAGGTATCCGACTCGTGGGTGTTCGGGTTGATCAGGCGAGAGTGGCGGCCGCGTCCTGCCGGATCCGGAGATCTGCCAGGAGTTCGATGACGTTCACGCGGCCGCCATTGAGAAAGATCGGACTCAACGTCCTCTCAGAGGACGTTGAACCGTTGCAAGGCGAATTTCAACGGCTCGGGCTCGACGTGGATCCCCCCACTGAAGGGGTGGTTCATTGCTGACAGCACGGCCAGCACGGCTGACACCAAAAGTGTCAGCAGGCCGATGCTGAGGGCGCTCGTCCATGTCACGGCGCGGATCTGGACCGCGGCGGCAGCCACCAGAAGCAAGGCCGACAGGAGCAGGCCGATCCACAGGTAGGGAGGGATTCCGTGGGACACCGCGAGGATCCGTGCACGGCGGGCGTCGCCGACCTCTCTCAGTGGGTGTTAAGTCCGACTTC
>NZ_JAGGOW010000142.1 GCF_018614135.1 Streptomyces sp. ISL-66 | reverse complement strand
CCGCCGGGGCGGGCTGCCAGCCGGGGCCGCGCAAGACGCGCCCGGCGCGCTCGCGCCAGCTCCGGGCGGCCCGGACGTCGCGCGCGATGGCGGCGTACTCGTGGGTGGCGACGCGCAGCGGGTTGTAGGTGGTGATGTTCTTGGTGAGGCCGAAGACGGGCTTGTCGCTCTCCCCCACCCAGGAGCCGAACATCCGGTCCCAGACGATCAGGATGCCGCCGAAGTTCCGGTCGAGGTAGCCGCCCTGGGAGGCGTGGTGGACGCGGTGGTGGGAGGGCGAGTTGAAGACGAACTCCACGGGGCGGGGCAGCTTGCCGATGCGCTCGGTGTGGATCCAGAACTGGTAGACGAGGTTGACCGAGTAGCAGAACGCGATGGCGGCCGGGTGCACGCCCAGCGCGATCATCGGCAGGTAGAAGGGCCAGGAGGTGGCGCTCGTCCAGGGCTGGCGCAGGGCGGTGGTGAGGTTGAACTTGCGGCTGCTGTGGTGGACGACGTGGCAGGCCCACAGGATCCGGATGACGTGGTGGCCGCGGTGCTGCCAGTAGTAGAGGAAGTCCTGGGCGAGCAGCATCAGGAGGACGGTCCACCACAGGACGGGCACGCGGAGCGGGGTGAGCTCGTAGAGCGCGGTGTAGATCGCGACGATCGGGATCTTCCACAGGAAGTCGAAGACGAGGCTGCCGATCCCCATGCCGAGGCTGGTGACGGCGTCCTTGGTCTCGTACCCGGCGGCGTCCTCGTCGGGATGGATGCGGTAGCTCACCAGCTCGATGACGGTGAGCAGTACGAAGGCGGGTATGGACCACAGCACGACATCGGGCAGGTTCGGCATGTCCGCACCATAGAGCGGGGTCCGCGGGCTCGGCTAGAGGTTGTTACCGATCGGTATCCATCTGGGTTACCGGCGGTTCGCAGGCGATGTCCGGTCCGCGTACGGGCGGCTCCCGCCGGAGCGGCTCGTCCGCGAGGACCGAGCCGCGCCGGCGGGGCGTCAGTCCCTCACCAGACCCGGACCGAGCCCCCGCGGGCGAAGGCCGGGCTGGTGGCGGCCGCCGGGACCTCCGTCAGGGGCCGCGCGATCTCGGAGACGAGGGGGCCGTGCTTGGCGGCCACCGCGTCGAGGAGGGCGAGGTCGAAGCCGTACACCCGGGCCGCGTTGCCGCCGACCATGGCGGCGACCTCCTCGCGCGCCAGGCCCGCGTAGGCGATGCGCAGGCCCTCGCGGGAGAACGGGGTGGTGCCCTCGTCGTGGGGGTAGTCGCTGCCCCACATGATCTTGTCGAGGCCGATCCGGTCCCGCAGCGGGACCTCGTGGGGGCGCATGAAGCTCGCTCCCACGAAGCAGTTGTCCCGCCAGACCTCGCTCGGGCCCTTGCCCATGGACTGGGCCAGGCCCGCCCCGAACTTGGCCTCGGCCGTGGCCGAAGCCGCCACCAGGCGACCGTGGTAGTAGTCCAGCATCTCGACCACGCCCGGGATCCAGCCGGAGCCCTGCTCCGTCAGGACCAGTTTCAGCCCGGGGTTGCGGCGGAAGGCCCCGCCGAAGATGAGGTGCCACAGGGCCCGGTGCGAGAACCAGGTGGTCTCCACCATGAAGACGGCCCGCGCCGCCGGTTCGTCGCCGAGCGGCGGCGACGCCGAGCCGCCGTGGTGGTTGACCGGGACGTCGAGCTCGTCGCAGACCGCCCAGATCGGGTCGTAGACGGCCGAGTAGAGCTCCGGGACGGTGGAGCCGGGCGGGACGCCGGGCAGCAGGACGCCGCCGGTCAGACCCGCCTTCCGGGTGCGGCGGATCTCCTCGACCGCCGCGTCGACGTCGTTCAGGAGGATCTGGACCACGCCCGCCCGGCGGCCCGGCGCGTCCGCGCAGAAGTCCGCCAGCCACCGGTTGTGGGCCTGGAGCCCGGCCCAGCGCATCGCGTACTCGGCCGCCGTCGGGGGCTGGGCCATCAGGGAGGCCTTGGGGAAGAACGGCGGGATGGTGTTGGGGAAGAGGACTTCCGCGACGATCCCGTCGGCTTCGAGCTCGGCCAGCCGGCGCTGCGAGTTCCAGTTGCGGTCCGCCGTGTCCGCGAGGAGGTCCTCGTACGGGTTCACGTAGGTGGCGGCCCAGGCGTCGAAGTCCTCGTGGTGGCGCTTCTCCAAGTACGGCTTGTAGTCCAGCAGGTCGGCGCCCGCGTGGCAGTCGGCCGAGATGACCGTGTACCGGTCCTCGCCGGTCACCGGGGTGTCTGAGGTCACGGGTTCACCCCCAGGACCGGGAAGTCGTGGTCCGTCAGCCAGTGCCGGCCCACGTCCCGCGAGCGCGCCCAGGAGGCTTCGACGGCCGCCTGGTCCTCGCTCTGCCCCAGCTCGGCCGGGGTGGGCCCGATGCGGCGGGCGATCGGCGCCAGCTTCCCGGTGTCGAAGCCGAAGACGTCCGCCGCGGCCAGGCCCAGCATCCGGCGGGTCTCGTCGACCGGGATGTCGTGGAAGGTGTTCTTCAGCCAGTTGCGGGTGTTCGGCCAGGTCCCCTCGGGGTGCGGGAAGTCCGAGCCCCACAGGATGTTGTCCACGCCGATCTCGTAGCGCTGGGCGAGTTCGCGCCGTTTGGTGTTGGTGGCGCAGATGAAGACCTGCCGGTCCAGGTACTCGCTCGGCGGCCGCTTCAGCTCCTCGAACGGCGAGAGCTTCTTGCCGCCGTGCGCGCCGAGGTAGAGCCGGTCCATGAACCACAGCTGGTTCGGCAGCCACCAGCAGCCCGACTCGGCCACGCCGAACTTCAGGCCGGGGTGCCGCTCGAAGACCCCGGACCAGAGCAGGAACCACAGCGGGCGGGACGGCCACCAGGTGACCTCGGAGACGAAGATGCCCAGGTGGTCCCCGTACTCGTGGCGCGGGGAGGATCCCGAGTGGGTGACGATCGGCATCCGCGTCTCGGCCGCCGCCGCCCACACCGGGTCGTAACGGCGGTCGTGGTAGGGCGCCTTGTCCACCCACATGGCCGGGATCATCAGGGCGCCCAGCCCCGATTCCTTGGCGCGGTGGATCTCGGCGACGACCTTGTCCGGTTCGCCGGTGATGGGCAGCAGCGCGACCCCGCAGTGCCGCTCGGGGTTCTCCGAGACGAACTCGGCGAGCCAGCGGTTGTGCGCCTGCGCGCCCGCCATGCCGAGCTCGGGATCCTGGTCGCCGGAGAGCCCGAGGCCGACCCCGAAGGGGGCGGCGGTCTGGCTGTCCACGGCGTCGGCGTCGGGGAAGACGACCTCGGCGGCCACGCCGTCGCCGTCGAGCTCCTTCAGCCGCTGAGCGACGTCCCAGCCGCCCTTGAGTCCCTCCTCGTGGTCGTGGAACCACTTCTCGGCGAAGGCCTCGTTGCGGACGCCGAGGCGGGTGGCCTCGGCGCGGCGGGCGTCGCGCTGGCCGAGGAACTCGTCGAACTGGGCGTGGAACGCGCTGTCCAGGTAGGGGCGGTACTGCTCGGTCGGCAGCCCCGCGTGGCAGTCGGAGGAGATGATCAGATACGGGTCTTCGTACGCACTCACGACGACGCTCCTCAGTCGGGTCAGTCGAGTCAGTCGAGGATGAAGCTCTCCAGGTAGGCGGGATTGGCGCGGTCGAGCATCGACTGCGACCGGGCGCGGATCTGCCGGTCGCTGTGCTCGCTGTCGGGGAGCATCCAGAAGCGGTCGGCGCGGATGCCGTCCACGACGTGGTCGGCGACGTCCTCGACGGGGGTGAAGTCCACTTCGTGGCCGGCCCGCCTCATGGCGGACTCGTACTGGTCGAGGCTGCGGTAGGGGCTCTTGCGCGGGCGTTCCTTCGCGTACCTTTCGGGCCGGTTGCGGTGCGACTCCCACAGGCCGGTGCGCAGCATGTGCGGTCCGGGGAAGAGCACGGAGGCACCGATGGCCGCGCGTTCCGCCTTGAGGTGGGCGTAGAGCGATTCGGTCATGGTGACCACGGCCGCCTTGGTGACCGCGTACACGGAGGCGGTGGGGAGCGGGGCGATGCCTCCGTCGCCGGAGGAGGTGTTGACGATGTGGCCCGGTCCGCCGGCCGCGATCATGCGCGGGACGAACGCCTGGATGCCGTGGAAGACGCCCCAGATGTTGACGGAGAAGGCCCACTTCCAGTCGTTGGGCTCGTGCTCCCACATCCGGCCCTCGGCGCCGGAGCCGACGCCCGCGTTGTTGCAGAGCACGTGCACGGCGCCGTAGGTGTCGTAGGCGGCGTCGGCCAGCGAGATCACGGAGTCGCGGTCGCTGACGTCGACGATCTCCGCGAGCACCTCGGCGCCGTCCGCCGCGAGTTCACCGGCGGCCTTGCGCAGGGCGCCCTCCTCGACGTCGGCGAGGACGACCTTCAGTCCCTCGGCGGCGAAGCGCCGGGCCATGGCCAGGCCGATGCCACTGGCGGCTCCGGTGACGACGGCCACCTGTCCTGGTTCGAGTCGCATGTCAGACGCTGCCTTCCGGAGGACCGTCCAGGATCTGCATGGGGTCGTCGTAGCGCTGGTGGATGTACGGGAGCAGGGCCTGGGCGCTGACGCGTTCGACGACCCTGCCCTTCTGGTCGGTGGTCTTCTCGCCGATGGTGAGCTCGACGAGGCGGCGTACGGGGAGGTCGGCGACGGGGTCGAACATCGACTCCCGGAGCACGACGTCGCCGGTGATGTGCTCCAGCTTGCGGATCTTCTCGTTGCGCGTGCAGTGCACGAGCACCGGATCGGCGTCGAAGCCCGAACCGTCCACCGCGGGAAGGAACTTGAAGTAGAAGTCGGTCTTCGTGGTGGGCTCGGGCAGCGGCAGTTCGCGGTCCACCGCCCCGCGCACCTCCACGAAGGCGATCCCGTGCCGGGCCAGGGAGGCCCGTACGACGAGGCCGTCGCGCTCCACGGTGACCTCGCCGAGCTTCTTCGGCTCGCCGAAGACCTCGCGGCCGCCGATCAGGGCCCGCTCGTGGGTCATCGGCATGACCAGCGGGTACCAGCCCTCGACCCCGCCGTGCTGGGCGGCGACGGCCACCGAGCCGGCGCCGAGCGGGTAGCCGGGCAGGTCCACCTTGCTGATGTTGGCCCGCACCAGGGGCCGGTCCGCGGGCTTCAGGGGCGGCGGCAGGACCGCCGCCACCACGTCCGGATCGCTCTCCCAGACGGCCACCACGCCGGTGGACCAGATGTCGGGGAGCTTGGAACTCTTCTCGCGCGACGCCGCGATCTCGGCTTCGGTTCGCGCTCCGTACCGTACGCGTGCCATGTCGAGCACCACCCTTCGGTCGGTTCTGTAACACAGTTACACCGACACCGATGAAGGGTAAATACCCTTGCACGCACCTGAACTGACGGACCGACAGAAAGTTGGGACCGCTGCCATGGCCAGAACCACGCTGACCCGCGCCGAGGTCCTGGACGCGGCCGCCGTGCTCGTCAAACAGCACGGTCCGGCCGCCCTCACCATGCGCAAGCTCGCGGCCGAGCTGGGCACGGCGGTGACCTCCATCTACTGGCACGTCGGCAACCGCGAATCCCTGCTCGACGCCCTCGTGGAGCGCACCGTCCAGGACATGGGCGCGATCCTCCCCCACACTCCGTCCGGGGGGACCGCCGGGGCCGGCCGCAACCCCGGCGAACGGATCCTGTCGGTGGCCCGGATCCTGCGCCGTGAACTGCGCGGGCGCCCGCACCTGATCGCGATGGTGCACGAGCGCGGACTCACCGAGCGGATGTTCCTGCCCGCGCAGCAGGCCCTGGTGCACGAGGTGCACGCGGCCGGCCTGCGCGGATCGCGGGCCGCGGACGCGGTGCGCGCCATCCAGTTCCAGATCATCGGCTTCGTCCTGGTCGAGCGCAATCGCGAACGCTCCCCCGCCCAGTCCCCCGCCGAGAGCGAGCTGTGGGACCCGGCGGCCGCCCCCCACGACCCGCCGCTGGCCCGCGCGCTGGCCCGGCCGGCCGATCCGGAGCGGCTGTTCCTGCTGTCCGTACGGGCCCTGGTGCAGTCCCTGCTGGCGCCGTCCGGGCCGCCGCGGTAAATCAGTTCGCGGCCCTGGGCCCCCGTGGCGGTCGACGCCCTCGAGGGCACGGCGGCTTCGGGTGTCGGCGCGGGCCGATATCCTCTGTGACCATGCTCGCCGACCGTACGACCGCAGAGACGATGTGGCCGACCGCGTACCCACAGGGGTACGCGGTCGTCGACGTGGAGACCACCGGGCTCGCTCGCGACGACCGGATAATCTCCGCCGCCGTCTACCGGCTGGACGCCCAGGGCAACGTCGAGGACCACTGGTACACGCTGGTCAACCCGCTCCGCGACCCCGGACCCGTGTGGATCCACGGTCTGACCAGCGACATGCTCCAGGACGCCCCGCTCTTCAAGGACATCGCCGAGGAGTTCGCCGGGCGGCTCGCCGATCGCGTGCTGGTCGCGCACAACGCGATCTTCGACTGGCAGATGATCGCCCGCGAGTACGCGCGGGCGGCCGTCACCGCGCCGGTCCGTCAGCGGCTGTGCACCATCGCCCTGTCGAAGGAACTGAACCTCCCGCTGCCCAACCACAAGCTGGAGTCGCTCGCCGCGCACTTCGGCGTGGTCCAGCAGCGCGCCCACCACGCGCTCGACGACGCCCGCGTCCTCGCCGAGGCCTTCCGCCCCTCCCTGCACGCGGCCGCCCGGGACAACGTACGGCTGCCCCTGCTGGAATGCCGCCCGCTGACGGAGTGGTCTGACTCCCCGGTCACCCCGCGCGTCGGGTACCAGTCCTCCTACGGCGGCTCCGGCGCGGGATCCAGCTGGCGGCCCTCGCGGAAGCGGCCGCCGTGTCCGTACCCCAACCCGGGCCGGTACGCGGACGGCGCGCCCCTCAAGCAGGGCATGCGGATCGCCTTCTCCGGCGACACCTCGGTGGACCGGGAGCTGCTGGAGGACCGTGCGGTCGAGGCGGGTCTGCACATCGCGACGAGCGTGTCCCGGCTCACCAGCCTGCTCGTGACGAACGACCCGGACTCGGCGACCTCCAAGACGGTCAAGGCGAAGTCCTTCGGAACTCCGGTCGTCGACGAGGCGGCCTTCACCCAGCTCCTGCGGGACGTGGCTGCGGCAGACGGGTGAGCGTCGGGCGACTCGCCCGGCGCCGGCTTTCCCGGCCCGCCGCTCCGGTCGCACGCTGTGGCGCATGGCACGTTGCGAAGTCTGCGGGAACGATTACGGCATGTCCTTCGAAGTTCATGCACAAGGAGCGGTGCACGTCTTCGACTGCTTCTCCTGCGCCATTCACCGCATGGCGCCCATCTGCGAGCACTGCCGGGTCCAGATCATCGGACAGGGCGTCGAGGTCGAAGGGCAGTGGTTCTGCGGAGCGCACTGCGCCCGCGCCGAGGGGAAGGTGGGAATCACCGACCGCGTCTGAGCCACCCGACCGACCCGACCCGCTCCGGCGGAACCCGCTCTACCGTCGCTCCCCTCCCCTCCTCCCTCCCCCGTCAGCCACGACCCCGGACGGCCACCCGGCCGCCGGGGTCCTCGCCGCTGGGGGTACCGTCGTGGGCGTGTACCGCTTTGTGCTGACCCGGCAGTGGGTGTGCCTCACCCTCATCGGCCTCGCCCTCATCCCCGCGATGATCAGACTGGGGTTCTGGCAGTTCCACCGCCATGAGCACCGGGTCGCGCAGAACGAGCTCATCGCGGCGAACCTGAGGGCGAAGCCCGTCCCCATGACCGAGGTCACCTCCCCCGGACACGTGGTCCCGCGCGCCGACTTCTGGCGGGCCGTGAGCGCCACCGGCACCTACGACCCCGCGCACGAAGTCGTCGTACGGATGCGCACCTCGAACGACGACAAGGTCGGCTTCCAGGTCGTGACCCCGCTGGTGCAGGCCGACGGCCGGGTGGTGCTCGTCAACCGCGGCTGGGTGGCGGGCGGTGACGACCCGCGCGCCTACCCGCCGGTGCCGGCCCCGCCCGCCGGCGAGGTGACGGTGACCGGGCGGCTGAAGGCCGACGAGACGAGCGGCGGCAGCGGCATCAAGGACCGCAAGGGTCTCCCCGACCGCCAGGTGATGCTGATCAACAGCACGCGGCAGGCGGAGTACCTGGGCAAGCCCGTCCTCGGCGGATACCTGGAACTCACCGCCCCCCTCCCGGCGGACGGGAAGCCCGAGGCGGTCGCCGAACCCGACCACGATTCGATCGGCCCCCACGTGGCGTACGCCGTGCAGTGGTGGCTCTTCACCTTCGCGGTGCCGGTGGGCTGGACGATCCTCGTGCGGCGCGAGAAGCGCGACCGCCAGGAGGCGGCCGCCGCTGCCGCCGCGGCCGCCGAGCGGGAGTCCGTACCGACGGCGTAGCGTGTCGGCATGGATCTTGGACTGAAGGACCGCGTCTACGTCGTCACCGGAGCCACGAGGGGCCTCGGGTTCGCCTCCGCACGTGAACTGACCGCCGACGGCGCGAAGGTGGTGCTCACCGGGCGGGACGCGGCGCGCGCCGAGTCCGCCGCGGCGGAGCTGGGCCCGGGCGCGGTCGGCGTGGCCGCCGACAACTCCGACCCGCGGGCCGCCGCCCGCCTCGTCGCGACGGCCCGGGAACGCTTCGGCCGCTTCGACGGCATCCTCATCAGCGTGGGCGGCCCGGCACCCGGTTCGGCGGCCGACAACACCGACGCGCAGTGGACGGCGGCCTTCGAGTCGGTCTTCCTCGGCGCGGTCCGCCTCGCGCGGGCCGCCGCGGCCGAGCTGGGTGAGGGCGGGGTCATCGGCTTCGTCCTGTCGGGTTCGGTCCACGAGCCGATCCCGGGCCTCACCATCTCCAACGGCCTGCGGCCGGGCCTGGCCGGCTTCGCGAAGTCCCTCTCCGTGGAACTGGGTCCGCGCGGCATCCGCGTGGTCGGGCTGCTGCCCGCCCGGATCGACACCGACCGGGTCCGCGAGCTCGACGCCCTGTCCGGGGACACGGCCGCCGCCCGGACCCGCAACGAATCCGGCATTCCGCTGCGGCGCTACGGCACCCCGGAGGAGTTCGGCCGCGCGGCGGCCTTCCTGCTGTCCCCGGCGGCCTCGTACCTGACCGGCGTCATGCTCCCGGTCGACGGCGGCTCCCGCCACGGCTTCTGACGCGGACGGGCTCCCGTCTCCTACGTCACCCGCCGCGCCCGGTGGGGAGTGACGTGCAGCCGGGCCTCCGTCGGGAGGGCCGGCAGGCCCGTCGAAGCCCGGGCGCGGGTCAGGACCGGGCCGCCCAGCGCGGCCAGCGCGTCGGTCGGCACGGCGTGCGGCTCCAGTTCCAGCGCGACCCGCAGGGCCGGAGCCCCGCGCTTGCCCCGCAGCGCGACCCTGCAGTCGGCCACCCCCTCCACCGCGGCCCGTACATCGGCCGCGACGGCCTCCTCCAGCGTCCGCCCGCGCAGCACCGCGAACGCCCCGTCCCCGGTGTCCACCAGGACCGCCGCCGGGCGCGCGCGCCGCAGTTGGGACAGCAGCCACCACAGCGCCAGCAGCACGCACACCCCGAGCCCGGCGAGCATCGCCCACCAGGGCAGCAGCCCCCGGCGCGCCTCCCGCGTCAGCAGCGGTTCCTCGCGGCCCCCGAGCGGCCAGGAGCCGGCCAGCACCGACACCCCCGCCGCCAGCAGGGTCAGTCCGCACAGCGCGAGCAGCGCCCGGTTCACCGTCCCAAGGGTCACCGGCGGTTCACCCGCACCTTCGGCCGCAGCTCGTGCGCGAGGCCCAGTTCCCCGACGCCGACGGCCAGTACCGCGTCCAGGTCGGCCCGTACGTCGTCCAGTTCGCGGAAGTGGGACACGGCCCGGACCCCGACGCGGGCCCGGCCCACCCTGACCCGTACCGACCGCACCCCGGACACCTCCATCACCCGGTCCCGCAGCACCTGCGCGGCGGCCTTGCGCCCCAGCCCGGCCCGGACCTCGGCGTGCTCCGTGCGCATCGGCAGGATCCCGCGGAGCCCCGGCAGGACGGCGAACAGCAGCAGGGCGGCCCCGGCCGCGGCGAGGACGCCGCCGCCGATCAGGACGCCCGGGTCCGCCGGGGTGTGCCGCTCCAGCTGGCGGGCCAGCTCGCGGCGCCAGCCCATCCCGGGCCGGTGGGCCCGTACGGCGGCCAGGTCGTACAGGAACAGCCCCGCCACCCCCAGTACGGCGCAGGCCGTGACGGCGGCCGGGACCCGCCGGGAGGACCGGAAGCGGGCGCTCACCGCAGCCGCCGGTCCCGCCGGCCGGCGGCGGGCCGGGCCTGCGTGGGGCGCAGCCGCTCGATGTCGATGTCGACCTCGGGTACGGCCATCTCCGCGTACTCCTCGACGCGCAGCGCGACCTGGCGGCGTACGGCCGCGCACTGGGCGGCGAGGTCGCTGGGGTAGCCGAGCTCCAGGCTCACCCGTACGCGGGCGATGTCGTGGTGCACGGTGACGGTGGCGTGCGGCGGGGCCGCGTCGGGCACCGGCCGCGCGAGTGTCTCCCGCGCGGCCTGGGCCGCGATCTTCGCCACGACCCGGTCGGCGACCCGGGTGGCCCCCCGCTCGGCGGCGTCCACTCGGGGCGGGACCGACCTCGACGGCGTGCTCATCGGTCCCGGTTCCGGCCACGGAACCGGTCGCGGGGTCGGTCGCGGGGTCGGAAGAAGTCGCCGGGTTCCAGGTCACCGTCGAGGAACCGGCCGACGACGAAGCCGATGGCGCCGAGCGCTGCCACCAGCAGAAAGGCCCCGAAGCCGCCGAAGTACCCGGCGAACCCCAATGCCATGCCGGCCACCAGGCCGACGACTGCCATGCTCATGCGGGCTCCTCTACTGCAGTCGGGACTCCGGCTCCTCGTCGTCCTCGTCGGGCAGCTTGACGTCGCCGACCGCGATGTTGACCTCGACGACCTCCAGGCCGGTCATCCGCTCCACCGCCGAGATGACGTTCTCACGGACGGCCCGGGCCACGTCCCGGATCGACACGCCGTAGTCCACGACGATCTCCAGGTCGAGGGCGGTCTGCAGCTCGCCGACCTCCGCCTTGACGCCCCGGCTGACGGAGGACTTGGCCCCGCCGGGGACGCGGTCGCGGACGGCGCCGAAGGTGCGGGAGAGGCCGCTCCCGCTGCCCATGGCGTGGACGCCGACCACCTCGCGGGCGGCGAGCCCGGCGATCTTCTCGACGACACCATCGGCGATGGTCGTGCGACCTCGGTCGGCGGGGGGCTTGGCGGTGCTTCCCGAAGTGGATTCGGTCATCTCGTGTCCCTTCACGCGGTGGGCTCCCCGACCACGTTAAGCCGCGGCCCGCGCCGCCGCGCGGACTGCGCCGCGTTTCCGTTCCCCGGACTCCGCCTCAAACTCGCCCGGCCACCGCTGGGAGGGGCCCCCTGGCGGGGCCGGAAAATCCAGCCCCGCCGCCGTTTGAGGCGCGGGGGTCCGGGGGCAGAGCCACCGGCAACGGCGCCGCACGGCTATTCGGCGAGCCCCGCGAGGTCCCGCAGGCGGCGGCCCTGCGCCGCGCGCTCCGCCACCCGCTGGTCGTCGTACGCGCGCGACCCCGCCCCACGGAGCAGTGCCTTCGTCTCGATCACCGCGTCCCGCGGCGGGGCCAGCAGCGCCGTGGTGAGGTCCTGGACCGCCGCGTCGAGTTCGCCGACCGGGACGACCAGGTTGGCGAGACCCACCCGTTCCGCCTCCTCGGCATGCACGAAGCGGCCCGTCGCGCAGATTTCGAGCGCGCGGGCGTAGCCGACCAGCTCGGTCAGCGGCTGGGTGCCGGCGAGGTCCGGGACCAGGCCCAGCCCGGTCTCGCGCATGGCGAACTGCACGTCGTCCGCGACGACGCGCAGATCGCACGCGAGGGCAAGCTGGAAACCGGCACCGATCGCGTGCCCCTGTACGGCGGCCACGGAGATGATGTCGTTGCGCCGCCACCAGGTGAACGCTTCCTGGTACTCGGCGATGGTCGAGTCGAGCAGTTCGTCCGAACCGCGCGCCAAGTCGATGAACGACGGCTCGCCCTCGAAGCCTTCGGGGGTGAACGCCTGCCGGTCGAGCCCTGCGGAGAAGGACTTCCCTTCGCCGCGCAGCACGACGACCCGGACGGTGCCCGGCAACGACCGTCCGGCCTCCGCCAACGCCCGCCAGAGCGCGGGGGATTGAGCGTTTCGCTTGGCCGGATTGGTCAGTGTCACCGTGGCGAGCGTGTCGTCGACGGTGAGCCGTACGCCGTCCTTGTCGAGCAGAGCCATCTGGGTGCCTCCGGTGGGGCTGTGCGGTCGGTTGGCCGCGATGTCGGCCTAAGTGACTGCACAGTAACCACCCGGTCGGCCGTGGAGCCGACCGGGGGTCACCGAAGGCGGTGGAACCGAACCGCAAGTGGAACCGGAACCGCAAGTGGAACCCGATCCGCTGGGGAACGGGACCCGGTGAAGCTCAGTACGGAAAAACCATTGGATCCAATTTGGAACCGGTGGTCAGGCCGCAGCCGCCTTCTTGCCGCGCGTCGCGCCACCGCGACCTCGCAGCGCGACTCCGGACTCACTGAGCATCCGGTGGACGAATCCGTAGGACCGGCCGGTCTCTTCGGCCAGCGCCCGGATACTCGCACCGGAGTCGTACTTCTTCTTCAGGTCTGCCGCGAGCTTGTCACGCGCGGCGCCGGTTACCCGGCTGCCCTTCTTCAGAGTTTCGGCCACCCGTGCCTCCTCTATGGGAAGTGCGCTCTGGACTTCTCATGATCACCCCTCCCCGGCTTCCTGGCCACCCATTCAGCAAGGTCCGTACGACGGCATTTCTCGCGGGGTGGACACCCGAGCAGAACGGAATCTCCCCTTCCGCTGCATGACCTCCGTCACATTTGCTCTCCCCCGGGGTGAATCGCCAGGTCAGGGGCAGGAACGGGAAACGACGAACCCCGGTCGCGCATCGGTGACGATGCGGCCGGGGACGTCCATGCGTGCGGAACGGGTATGAGACCGTCTCACTCAGATGATGGATCACGCCTGAGCCGAATGATCCATAAGCGACTGGATCAACTCGCGGAAGCGGATCAGGCGAGCGCCACGAGGTCCCGGTAGTCCGGGCCCCAGAGGTCCTCGACGCCGTCCGGCAGCAGGATGATCCGCTCCGGCTCCAGCGCTTCCACGGCTCCCTCGTCGTGCGTCACGAGGATGACCGCGCCCTTGTAGGTGCGCAGCGCGCCGAGGATCTCCTCGCGGCTGGCCGGGTCGAGGTTGTTGGTGGGCTCGTCGAGCAGCAGCACGTTCGCGGAGGAGACGACCAGCGTGGCCAGGGCCAGGCGGGTCTTCTCGCCACCGGAGAGCACGCCCGCCGGCTTGTCCACGTCGTCACCGGAGAAGAGGAACGAGCCGAGCGTCTTGCGTACGGCGACCAGATCCAGGTCCGGCGCGGAGGAGCGCATGTTCTCCAGGACGCTGCGCTCCGGGTCCAGGGTCTCGTGCTCCTGGGCGTAGTAGCCGAGCTTGAGGCCGTGGCCGGGGATGACCGTGCCCGTGTCGGGCTTCTCGGTGCCCGACAGCAGGCGCAGCAGCGTGGTCTTGCCGGCGCCGTTGAGGCCGAGGATGACCACGCGGGAGCCCTTGTCGATGGCCAGGTCGACGTCGGTGAAGATCTCCAGGGAGCCGTACGACTTCGAGAGGCCCTCCGCGGTCAGCGGGGTCTTGCCGCAGGGTGCCGGGTCCGGGAAGCGCAGCTTGGCGACCTTGTCGGAGGCGCGGACGGCCTCCAGGCCGGCGAGCAGCCGGTCGGCGCGCTTGGCCATGTTCTGGGCGGCGACGGTCTTGGTGGCCTTGGCGCGCATCTTGTCGGCCTGCGAGTTCAGCGCCGCGGCCTTCTTCTCGGCGTTCTGGCGCTCGCGCTTGCGGCGCTTCTCGTCGGCCTCGCGCTGCTGCTGGTAGAGCTTCCAGCCCATGTTGTAGACGTCGATCTGGGAGCGGTTGGCGTCCAGGTAGAAGACCTTGTTGACGACCGTCTCGACCAGGTCGACGTCGTGGGAGATCACGATGAAGCCGCCGCGGTAGGTCTTCAGGTAGTCGCGCAGCCAGACGATCGAGTCGGCGTCGAGGTGGTTGGTCGGCTCGTCGAGGAGGAGCGTGTCGGCGTCCGAGAAGAGGATCCGGGCGAGCTCCACACGGCGGCGCTGACCGCCGGAGAGGGTGTGCAGCGGCTGGCCGAGGACCCGGTCGGGCAGGCCGAGCGCGGCCGAGATGGTCGCGGCCTCGGACTCGGCGGCGTACCCGCCCTTGGTGAGGAACTCGGTCTCCTGGCGCTCGTACTGGCGCAGGGCCTTCTCGCGGGTGGCGCCGGCTCCGGAGGAGATGCGCTCCTCGTTCATCCGCATCTTCTTGAGCAGGACGTCGAGACCGCGCGCGGACAGGATCCGGTCGCTGGCCAGTACGTCGAGGTCGCCGGTGCGGGGGTCCTGCGGGAGGTAGCCGACCTCGCCCGAGCGGGCGATGCTGCCGGCGGCGGGCTGCGCCTCGCCGGCGAGGCACTTGGTGAGGGTGGTCTTGCCGGCTCCGTTGCGGCCCACGAGGCCGATGCGGTCACCCTTGGCGACGCGGAAGGAAGCGTTCTCGATGAGGATGCGGGCGCCGGCGCGCAGCTCGATGCCGGTGGCGGTGATCACGGAAATACTCCAGGGCGGGGTGGGGACGGCGGAAGGCAGGACGCGATGCTTCGACGCCGCTAATCCGCGAGGAGATTTGCCATGGGAGTCATTCTACCGGGGGTGCGCAACTACTTTCGGGCCCGCCCGCCCCGGGCCGGACGGCGTGCGCCCCCTGCGACCCGTCCCCCGTTCGGCCCAGCGACACGCCCGGCGGCCGAGGGGCGTACCAGGATGAACGGGTTGATACTCGCCGCAGGGGTGGACAAGGCCCCTTTCGCTGCACGGACAGCACGGATGGAGGGCGGTGCGGGATGCAGTTCGACGACGACGCCAATCTGGACACTTCCGAGGTCAAGGACGTGCGCGGTAGCCGCGTCCCGGGCGGGAGGGCGACCATCGGCGGCGGCCTCGTGGGTCTCATCGCGCTCGTCATGGGTCTGCTCTTCGGCGTCGGTCCCGAGCAGCTGGGCCTGTCCGACGGGAATCCGGAGCCGGCCTCGACCTCTTCCTCCGCCAGCCAGGTGCAGCAGACCTGCAAGACCGGGCAGGACGCGAACGCCCGGGAGGACTGCCGGCTGGTCGCGGTGATCAACAGCACCCAGGACTTCTGGAAGCAGGAGTTCACCAAGCGCGGGGGCCGCTACTCCCCCGCGCAGACGGTGTTCTTCACCGGGAAGGTGGGCACCGCCTGCGGGGCGGCCACCTCGGCGGTCGGGCCCTTCTACTGCCCCGGTGACCGGCAGGTCTATCTGGACCTGGGCTTCTTCAACGAACTGCGCGACAAGTTCGGCGCGACCGGCGGACCCTTCGCCCAGGCGTACGTGGTCGCGCACGAGTACGGGCACCACATCCAGAACCTGACCGGCACCCTGCAGAAGGCCCAGGACGGGCGGCAGGGCGCGAGCAGCAACGCGGTACGGGTGGAGCTGCAGGCCGACTGCTACGCCGGGGTGTGGGCGCACAACGCGACGAAGACCCCGGACGAGTCCACCGGCAAGCCGCTGATCACCAGCCTGACGGACCAGGACATCAAGGACGGCCTGGACGCGGCGGCCGCGGTCGGCGATGACCGGATCCAGGAGAAGTTCCAGGGCCGGGTGACCCCGGAGTCCTGGACGCACGGCTCGGCGGAGCAGCGCCAGCAGTGGTTCTACCAGGGCTACCGCACCGGCGACATGGCCCAGTGCAACACCTTCCGCTGACTTCTCGCGGCTCTTTGCCATGCTGTGCCCCGGGTCATCATCCGCACACGGCACAGGGAGTGATCGTCATGGCAGGCGTTCCGTCCATTTGTCCGACACTGCTCTACACCGACGCCAAGGCCGCGATGCAGCAGCTCACGGAGGCGTTCGGTTTCACCCGGGTCGCGGCGTACGAGGGTGAGGACGGGTCCGTGATGCACGCGGAGCTGTCCTACGGGAACGGCGTGGTGATGCTCGGCAGCAAGGGCCGCGGCGGGGTCTTCGACAAGGTCATGGCCTCGGCGGGCCCGGCCGGGGTCTACGTGGTCGTCGACGACGTGGACGCCCACCACCGCCGGGCCGTCGAGCACGGCGTGGAGATCCTGATGGAGCCGACCGACCAGGACTACGGCTCCCGGGACTACATGGCCCGCGACGCCGAGGGCAACGTGTGGAGCTTCGGGACGTACGCGCCGCAGGGCTGACCCCGCGGCGCGTACGCCGGTGCCCGTAGCGGTCCCCGGTCCCGCGGGGCGCTACGCGCCGCCGGTGTGTACCTGGAAGGCGGCCCGGCGGACCGCCTTGGCCAGGGCCGGGTCCGGATGGGCGGCGGCCAGCGCGACCAGTACCTGCACCGTGCGGGGATGGCCGACCGCGCGGACCTCGTCCAGCAGCCGCGGGACGGTGGTGCGCACGGCCGAGTCCAGGTGGCGGGCCAGCAGTTCGGCCTCGCCGTGGTCGGCGATGGCTGCCGCCGTGTCCACCCAGAGCCAGGTCTGCTCCTCGGCGGTGAGCACGTCCTGGGCCTCGTCGGGGTCCACCCCGTCGTGCACGGCGAGCCAGAGCAGCGCGTAGGGGCGCAGCGTCGCCTCGCGGGTGGCCGCGCGGACCTCGGGCTCGGCGGGGGCTCCGACCACGCGCAGCGCCTCGAAGGCGAGCCCGCGCAGCAGCGCGTCCTCGCCGCGGGCCGCGTTCAGCAGCTCGGAGACGGCGTGGCCGACGGGCCGGGCGGCCAGCCAGGCCTGGTATTCGGCGCGGGCCGGGCCCGGGGTGAGCCGGGCGCAGCCGCGGAGCATGGCGGCGGCGGACTGCTCGATGTTCCCGGCCGGGCTCTGCGCGGCGACGCAGATCTGTTCCAGCTTGACCCAGACGGCCCAGCTCCCGAGCGGGGTCAGGGCGGCCCTGGCGGGGCCGAGGGTGACGGCGTCGACGGCGGCGAGCCCGCCGAGCGCCCAGCGCAGCAGCCGGGCGAGTGGTACGGGGGCCGGGGCGGGGGCGCCCGCCCTGGGCGCATCGGCCGTGGGGGCGTCGGCCGTAGCCGCGTCCGCCTGCGCGGTGGCCTCGTAAGGGACTTCACACCGCTCGTCGCGCAGTTCCTCGACGCGCTGCCCCAGCAGGTCCAGCAGGTCCGGGACGGTCACGGGACCGGCGGAGAGCTGGAGCAGGGACAGCAGTTGCGGCATGGCCTCGACGACCTCGGCGACGGCCGCGGGGGCGATGTCGGCGGGGGCGGGGTGGACCAGTGACCAGGCGTCGAACAGGGCGACCCAGCCGCGCAGTACGGCGGAGTCGTCCCGGTCCCAGGCGCGCAGGCGCCAGCCGGGCCGGGCCTGGCCGCCGTGCACCTCCACCAGGCCGGCGAGCCGCGAGCGGTCCCAGCCGACCCGGATCTGCCCAGGCGTCAGGCGCAGCTGCGCGGCGGCGCGTTCGACGTCTGCGGCGGGCAGGGCGCCCGGCGGGGCGGGCCTTCCGCCGTCTCCCGCACCGAGGTTGACCTCGGCCCAGCGGGCGAGGCGTACGGCATCGGCGAGCGAGGCTCGGGCCCTGTTCGCGAGGTCGGCCGTGGCGGGGGTGCCCGCCGGGGGCCTGGGCGCGGTCCGGGTTCGCCGGTCGGTCACCGCCTTGCGGGCCGTACCCACGGACCTCGGGTAGACGAGTCGGAGTCTGGAGTCGCGAGCCAACTGCTCATCAGGCTTTCGGGACGTCACGTGAGCAGTCTCGCCGGTCTCCGGCCGAAAGCCCAAACGGAACCGGCCATTGCTACAAAGCACCGGCGAGACAGAACAGGGCAATCCACCATCCGCGCCCCGTCCGGCACACGCGCTTCGGACAGCCGCCGGGCTGCCGGGTGTTCGACCCGCCGAACGACCGCCGGACGGCCCGCCGGACGGGTCGCCGGACGGGTCGCTCCGTGGGAGTCGCTACATAAGAGGAGTCAGGAAGCGGCGCAGCGCCTCCTCGTATCCGGCCGGGTCGGCGTTCCACATCGCCCCGTGCGCGGCCTCGGGGACGGTCCGCAGGGTGACGAGGTCGGGGCGGGCGGCGGCGAGCCGGCGGGAGGGCTCCCAGGGGGCGAGGGTGTCGTCGGGGCCGTGGAAGATCAGGACGGGAATCCTCAGTGCCGCCGGGTCGGACCCCGGTGCGCGGCGGTCCGCGCGCAGGCCCGCCCGGCCCTCGGCGGCCTTGACCGCGAGGGACAGCAGCGGACCGGGGGTGCGGCGCGCCGCGACGAGGGCGCGCAGGGTGGCGTGCCAGTCCAGGACCGGCGAGTCGAGCACCAGTCCGCAGATCCGCTCGGCCAGCGCCGAGCGCTCGGCGGCGTGCAGGGCCATGGTGGCGCCGGTGGACCAGCCGTGCAGGACGATCCGGCGGGCGCCGTAGCGCAGGGCGTAGCGGATGGCGGCGTCGAGATCGCGCCATTCGGACTCGCCGAGGTGGCCGAGTCCGTCCGGCGAGGCGGGGGCGCCGAGGTCCCCCCGGTAGCCGAGGTCCAGTACGGGCATCCGCTGGCGGTGGAGGAAGGGCATCACCACCATCGGGTGCTCGCGGGTGGCGCCGAGCCCGTGGACGGTGATCACCCAGGTGTCGCGGGCGCCGGGCACGAACCAGGCGGGCAGCGCGCCGAGCTCGCCCGGGACGTCCACGTCGGCGTGGTCCAGCCCGAGGGCGGTGCCGGGGTTGCCCAGGTGGACCTGGGGGGTGAGCGTGACGCGGGTGCCGGGGTCGAGGCTTCCGTGGGTGACGGCGAGGAGACGGCGCACCACGCTGTCGGGGCCGTGCGGGGCGTCGGGGAGGACGGGCCCGACCACCGCGTGCACCCCGGGGGCGGCCAGCGCGTACGTGCCGGGGCGCAGGGAGGCCAGCGAGCGGGTCAGCTCGACCCGGCCGGCCGCGGCGGAGTGGACGGTGAGCCGGGGACTGCCCGGGAGCGGGCGTCCGGGCTCGGCCCGCAGGGCCGCGTCGGCGGCATACCGGCCGGCGAGGGCGGCGGCGGTGACGGCCGCGCCGGCGCCCAGGAGAGTCGTGGTGACGGCCGCTGCCGTCGCTGTGGCGGTACGCACCGCTCCAGTGTCGAGGCGGATGCGACGGCGGGCCACCGGAGGGGATCATTCCGGACCGCGGCTCCGGAGGACCTCGAGGGACCGGAAGGAGCTCGCCGCGGGGTGATCTGGGTCTCTTCCGGAAACATTCCGCCCGGGGAGGCGGGCCGGACGTCCCGGGCGGCCCGGGGCCGGCACCCGGTCGTGACGTGCACCAATGGAGGGATCCACTCCGGTATCAGGACGAAAGTCCCGCTCCGGTGCCGGACGGATCCACCACATGATCTCTGCCAGTTCACCTTCCGTTCATTCAGATTGCCTACGGTCCACGAACCACTGACGCCAAACAGAAGCCTGGGTAAATGGAGCACATAACGCTTCTCCTCGGGATCGTGATCATCACCGCTCTCGTGTTCGATTTCACGAACGGTTTTCACGACACGGCCAACGCGATGGCCACCACCATCTCGACCGGCGCCCTCAAACCCAAGACCGCGGTGGCGATGTCCGCCGTGCTCAACCTCGTCGGCGCGTTCATGTCCGTGGAGGTCGCCAAGACGATCTCCAAGGGCCTGGTCAACGAGGAAGGCATCCAGCCGGAGGTCATCTTCGCCGCCTTGGTCGGCGCGATCCTCTGGAACCTCGTCACCTGGCTGGTCGGACTGCCCTCCAGCTCGTCCCACGCCCTGATGGGCGGCCTGATCGGCGCCGCGGTCGTCTCCGCCGGCATGGGCGCGGTCAACGGCGGCGTCGTCGTCACCAAGGTCCTGATCCCCGCGCTCGCCGCGCCCCTGGTCGCCGGCATCGCCGCGTACCTGGCCACGAAGGTCACGTACAAGATCGGTGGCGGCATGGGCCGCAAGACCTCGGCCAAGGGCTACCGCTCGGGCCAGATCGCCTCCGCCGGTCTCGTCTCGCTCGCGCACGGCACCAACGACGCGCAGAAGACGATGGGCATCATCACCCTGGCGCTCATCGCCGGGAACGCCCTGCCGGCCGGCTCCAACCCGCCGGTCTGGGTCATCGTCTCGGCCGGTCTGGCCATCGCCTCGGGCACCTACCTGGGCGGCTGGCGCATCATCCGCACCATGGGCAGCGGCTTGACCGACCTGCAGCCGCAGCAGGGCTTCGCCGCCCAGACCTCGGCCGCCAGCGTCATCCTGGCCTCCTCCTCCCTCGGCTTCTCCCTCTCCACCACCCACGCGTGCTCCGGCGCCGTCATGGGTTCGGGCCTGGGCCGCAAGGGCGGTGTGGTCCGCTGGTCCACCGCCTCCCGCATGTTCATCGCCTGGGGCCTGACGCTGCCCGCCGCGGCCCTGGTCTCGGCCGGCGCCGAGCTGGTCATGCGCACCGGTGACGTCGGCGTCGCCGCCGTCGCGGTCTTCCTGGTCGCCGCCTGCGTCGCGATCTGGCTCATCTCGCGCCGCCAGGTCGTCGACCACACCAACGTCAACGGGGCGGCGTCGGCCGACGCCGAGGAGCCGGGTGTGGTCACCACGGCGATCGCGGCCGTCACCGCCGCGCCGACCGTCGCCGCCGCCGGCAGCGCCGCGGTGACGGACGAGGAACTCAAGGCCACCATCGCGGCCATGACTACGACCGCCCCGGCCCCGGCCGCCGCGGTCTGACCCCGAGAACGACAGAGGAATCAGCGGTATGAAGATCGACTGGGAAGCACTCGGCTCCGTCTTCGGTGTCAGCCTCTCCGCCACCGTCGCCCTCGTGACCCTGTTCACCCTGGGTCTGATGGGTCTCTCCAAGCACGAGGCCGCCACCGAGCAGGGCGGCGGCGCCACCCTGGCCCGCAGCGGCGCGTACGCGTGCTTCGCGCTCTGCGCTGCGGCCGTGGTCTACGGGATCTATCTGATCGTCTCCTAGGGCCCGTCGCTGGGCACCACAGGAGAAGGCTCCCTCCGGGTTCGTCCCGGGGGGAGCTTTCGCGTACCCGGAGCGCGCTCCCCGACCACCCCGCCGCAGGTCAACTGCAAGTTGACGGGCCTTCGCGCTGCGTGGTGGACTGCCCGAGCCAATACGGCGGCATGGAGAGGAAGTCCGGTGCGAATCCGGCGCGGTCCCGCCACTGTCACCGGTGCACTCGAGCCGAGTGCGACCGGGAGCCAGGAACTCTCGTCGCCGGACACGTCGAACCAGGGCGCGGACCCTGAGTGAGGACATACCTGCCGCCATGCGTGCCGACCGCGTCTTCGCGTACGGCGCCACGGCCGGCCTGATCGGCGACCGGATCCTCGGGGATCCTCGCCGCGGGCACCCCGTGGCCGCCTTCGGACGAACCGCCGCCGCCGTCGAGCGCGCCCTGTGGCGCGACGACCGCGCCCGGGGCGCCCTGCACACCCTGGTGTGCGCCGGGGGCGCCGCTGCCGTCGGAGCGCTCGGCGCCCGCGCCGTGCGCTCCCGGCCCGCGGTGGCCCGCGTCGCCCTGACCGCCGCCGCCACCTGGGCCGTCGTGGGCGGCACCTCGCTGGGCCGCGAGGCCCGCGCCATCGGGGCGGCCCTGGCCGCCGGGGACGCCGAGACGGCCCGGGAGCGGCTGCCGCACCTGTGCGGACGCGACCCGCAGGCCCTGGACGAGCGTCAGATGGCCCGCGCGGTCGTGGAGTCGGTCGCCGAGAACACCTCCGACGCGGTGGTCGGGGCCCTGGTGTGGGGCGCCGTCGCCGGCGTCCCCGGGCTGCTGGCCTTCCGCGCCGTGAACACCCTGGACGCGATGGTCGGCCACAAGTCGCCCCGCCACCTGCGCTACGGCTGGGCCTCGGCCCGGCTCGACGACGTCGCGGGCTGGCCGGGCGCCCGGCTGACGGCGCTGGCCGCCGTACTGGCCGGCCCCGACCGGCGGGGGGCCGTACGGGCCTGGCGCGCCGACGCCGCCAAGCACCCGAGCCCGAACGCGGGTCCGGTGGAATCCTCCTTCGCCGGAGCGCTCGGCGTACGGCTGGGCGGGACCCTGGCGTACGGGGGACGGGTCGAGCACCGGGCCGTGCTCAACGGCGGGGCGGGGCGGCCGGTGGAGGTCGCGGACATCGAACGGGCCGTGCGGCTGTCGCGGCAGGTGACGTGGGTGGCGCTGGGGGCCTGTGTGGCCGCCCGGACGCTGGTCTCCCGGATGAGCAGGACGAGCCGATCGAGCGGGACGAACGGGATGAGCGGGATGAACGGGACGGGGAAGGGACGCGCATGAGCGGCGCACGGCGCGGCGGGGGGCTCCTCGTCGCCGGTACGACATCGGACGCGGGCAAGAGCGTCGTCACGGCGGGCATCTGCCGGTGGCTGGCGCGCAGCGGGGTGAAGGTGGCCCCGTTCAAGGCGCAGAACATGTCGCTGAACTCCTTCGTGACCCGGGAGGGCGCCGAGATCGGGCGGGCGCAGGCCATGCAGGCGCAGGCCGCCCGCGTGGAGCCGACCGCGCTGATGAACCCGGTGCTGCTCAAGCCCGGCAGCGACCAGAGCAGCCAGGTGGTGCTGCTGGGCAAGCCGGTGGGCGAGATGAGCGCGCGCGGGTTCTTCGGGGAGTCCGCAGGGGCGTTCCCCGGGAAGGCGCTGCACGGAGGGCACCGGGAGCAGCTGCTCGGCGTCGTCACGGACTGCCTGGAGCAGTTGCGGGGCACGTATGACGCCGTGATCTGCGAGGGGGCGGGCAGCCCGGCCGAGATCAACCTGAGGCGCACCGACATCGTGAACATGGGCATCGCGCGGGCCGCGCGGTTCCCGGTCGTCGTGGTCGGCGACATCGACCGGGGCGGGGTCTTCGCCTCGTTCTTCGGGACCACGGCGCTGCTGTCGCCCGAGGACCAGTCGCTGATCGCGGGCTACCTCGTCAACAAGTTCCGCGGGGACGTCTCCCTGCTGGAGCCCGGCATGGAGATGCTGCGGGGTCTGACCGGCCGCTCCACGTACGGGGTGCTCCCCTTCCAGCACGGGCTGGGCATCGACGAGGAGGACGGGCTGCGGGTCTCCCTGCGGGGTGCGGTACGCGAATCCGTGGTCGCCCCGCCCGTGGGCGAGGACGTGCTGCGGGTCGCGGTCTGCGCGGTTCCGCTGATGTCGAACTTCACGGACGTCGACGCGCTCGCGGCGGAACCGGGCGTGGTGGTGCGGTTCGTGGACCGGGCCGAGGAACTGGTCGACGCGGACCTGGTCGTCGTACCGGGCACCCGCGGCACGGTGAAGGCCCTCGCCTGGCTGCGCGAGCGCGGCCTCGCGGACGCGCTGGCCCGCAGGGCGGCGGAGGGCCGCCCGGTGCTGGGGATCTGCGGCGGGTTCCAGGTGCTCGGCGAACGGATCGAGGACGAGGTCGAGTCGAAGGCCGGCTCGGTCGAGGGCCTCGGCCTGCTGCCGGTGCGGGTCCGCTTCGAGCGGGAGAAGACCCTGGCCCGGCCGGTGGGCTCGGCGCTGGGCGAGCCCGTCGAGGGGTATGAGATCCACCACGGGGTGGCCGAAGTCCTCGGCGGAACCCCCTTCCTGGACGGGTGCCGCGTCGGGGCGGTGTGGGGCACGCACTGGCACGGCTCGCTGGAGTCCGACGGCTTCCGCCGGGCGTTCCTCCGCGAGGTCGCCTCGGCCGCGGGCCGCCGCTTCGTCCCGGCCCCCGACACCTCCTTCGGCTCCCTGCGGGAGGAGCAGCTGGACCTGCTGGGCGATCTGATCGAGGAACACGCGGATACCGACGCGTTGTTGCGTCTGATCGAGACCGGAGCCCCCGGGGGCCTCCCCTTCCTGCCGCCGGGTGCGCCGTGAGGCGGCGCGACCGGATCCAGTCCCGCCGGCGTCCGGGGCGCGGGGTCCGGGGCGGCGCCCCGGCAACGGCGCCGCGCACGACGACGGTCCGCACCACCGAAGGAGCGAGCAACACGTGAGTACGCCTTACCCGTTCACCGCGCTGGTCGGCCAGCGCGACCTGCGCCTCGCGCTGCTGCTCAACGCGGTCAGCCCCTCGGTCGGCGGGGTGCTCGTGCGCGGCGAGAAGGGGACGGCCAAGTCCACCGCCGTCCGGGCGCTCTCCGCACTGCTACCGCAGGTGGACGTCGTTCCCGGCTGCCGGTTCAGCTGCGCGCCCGCCGCCCCGGACCCCGTCTGCCCCGACGGCCCCCACGAACCCGGCCCGGCCTCCGCGCGGCCCGCCCGCATGGTGGAGCTGCCCGTCGGCGCCTCCGAGGACCGCCTGGTCGGCGCCCTCGACATCGAGCGCGCCCTCTCCGAGGGCGTGAAGGCCTTCGAGCCCGGCCTGCTGGCCGACGCGCACCGCGGGATCCTGTACGTGGACGAGGTCAACCTCCTCCACGACCACCTCATCGACCTCCTCCTCGACGCCGCCGCGATGGGCGCCTCCTACGTCGAACGCGAGGGCGTCTCCGTCCGGCACGCCGCCCGCTTTCTACTCGTCGGCACGATGAACCCCGAGGAGGGCGAGCTCCGTCCGCAGCTCCTGGACCGGTTCGGGCTGACCGTCGAGGTCGCCGCCTCCCGCGAGCCCCTCCAGCGGGTCGAGGTCGTACGCCGCCGGCTCTCCTACGAGGACGACCCCGCCGCCTTCGCCCTGCGCTGGGACGCCGAGGAACAGGACGTGCGCGCCCGCGTGGTGGCCGCCCGCGCCCTGCTCCCGCAGGTCGTCCTCGCCGACGCCTCGCTGCTGCAGATCGCCGCGACTTGCGCCGGTTTCGAGGTCGACGGCATGCGCGCCGACATCGTGATGGCCCGGACCGCGACCGCGCTGGCCGCCTGGGCCGGCCGGACGCGGGTGCGGAAGGAGGACGTGCGGCAGGCGGCCTTGCTGGCGCTCCCCCACCGGCGCCGCCGCAATCCCTTCGACGCGCCGGGCCTCGACGAGGAGAAGCTCGACCGGATCCTGGAGCAGTTCCCCGACGAGGAGCCGGACCGCGACCCCGACCACGACCCGGAGCCCGAGCCCGAGGGTCCGGGCGAGGGCCCGGACGACGGCGGCCCGGACGGCGGCGGTCCCGACGGAGGCGGCGGCGTACCCCCGCAGGGATCCGGACCCGACGCCCCGGAGACCGAGGCCGAGCCCGAGACCGAAGCCGATCCCCGGCCCGAGACCAAGCCCGAGCCGGAGCAGCCCGCCGAGGCACCCGAGCCGCAGCCCTCCGCCAACGGCGCCGACGCGCCCGAGCAGGCCGCCGTACGGGCCGCCGAGCCGTTCCGCACCAAGATGCTCAGCGTGCCGGGGCTCGGCGAGGGCGCGTCCGGCCGCCGTTCGCGCGCCCGCACCGCGCACGGCCGCACCACGGGCGCCCACCGCCCCCGCGGCCACCTGACGAAGCTGCACCTGGCGGCGACCGTCCAGGCGGCCGCACCGCACCAGAAGGCGCGCGGGCGCACCGGGCGCGGCCTGGTGATCCGCAAGGACGACCTGCGGCAGGCGACCCGCGAGGGCCGCGAGGGCAACCTCGTGCTCTTCGTCGTCGACGCCTCCGGCTCCATGGCCGCCCGGCAGCGCATGAGCGCGGTCAAGGGCGCGGTGCTGTCGCTGCTGCTGGACGCCTACCAGCGGCGCGACAAGGTCGGCCTGATCACCTTCCGCGGGTCCACGGCCGAACTGGCCCTGCCGCCGACCTCTTCCGTCGACTCGGCCGCGGCCCGGCTGGAGAAGCTGCCGACCGGCGGCCGCACCCCGCTCGCCGCCGGGCTGCTCAAGGCCCGCGAAGTGCTGCGCATCGAGCGCCTGCGGGACCCGAGCCGGCGGCCGCTGCTCGTGGTGGTCACCGACGGGCGGGCCACCTCGGCCGGCTCCGCCGGCGGCCGCGCGGACGGCACCCCGCGCGAGCTGTCCGGCCGCAGTGCCCGGCTGCTGGCGTCCGAAGGGGTCGCCTCCGTGGTCGTGGACTGCGAGTCCGGACCAGTCCGGCTGGGCCTGGCCGGGGAGCTGGCCGCCGATCTGGGCGGTCCGGCCATCACCCTCGACGGGCTGCGGGCCGACACGCTGGCCGGGCTCGTGAAGAACGTACGTACCTCATCCCACACCCCCAGGAGGGCCGCGTAATGCCACAGGGACAGCCGTCCGTCGTTCCCGACGACGGACTCACGACGCGCCAGCGCCGCAACCGCCCGCTCGTCTTCGTCCACACCGGACCCGGCAAGGGCAAGTCGACGGCGGCCTTCGGCCTGGCGCTGCGCGCCTGGAACCAGGGCTGGTCGGTCGGCGTGTTCCAGTTCGTCAAGTCGGCGAAGTGGAAGGTCGGCGAGGAGAACGCGCTGAAGGTGCTCGGCGCCTCCGGCGAGGGCGGCCCGGTCGTCTGGCACAAGATGGGCGAGGGCTGGTCCTGGGTCCAGCGGGACGCGCAGCTCGACAACGAGCAGGCGGCCAAGGAGGGCTGGGAGCAGGTCAAGCGCGACCTGGCCGCCGAGACGCACCGGCTGTACGTGCTCGACGAGTTCGCGTACCCGATGCACTGGGGCTGGATCGACGTCGACGAGGTCGTCGAGGTGCTGCGGACCCGTCCCGGCACCCAGCACGTGGTGATCACCGGCCGCAACGCCCCGGAGAAGCTCGTCGAGTTCGCGGACCTCGTCACCGAAATGACCAAGGTCAAGCACCCGATGGACGCCGGCCAGAAGGGCCAGAAGGGCATCGAGTGGTGAGTGCGCCCTCGTTCGACGTGCCGCGCCTGGTGATCGCCGCGCCCTCCTCCGGGAGCGGCAAGACCACCGTGGCGACGGGCCTGATGGCGGCCTTCTCGGAGCGCGGCCTCGCCGTGTCCCCGCACAAGGCCGGGCCCGACTACATCGACCCCGGCTACCACGCGCTGGCCACCGGCCGGCCGGGGCGCAACCTGGACTCCTTCATGTGCGGGCCAGAGCTGATCGCCCCGCTGTTCGCGCACGGGGCGGCCGGGTGCGACCTGGCCGTCGTCGAGGGCGTCATGGGCCTCTACGACGGAGCCGCGGGGCGGGGCGAACTGGCGTCCACGGCGCAGGTCGCGAAGCTGCTGCGGGCGCCGGTGGTGCTGGTCGTGGACGCGTCCTCGCAGTCGCGGTCGGTGGCCGCGCTGGTGCACGGCTTCGCCTCCTTCGACCCGCAGGTGCGGCTGGGGGGCGTGATCCTGAACAAGGTCGGCTCCGACCGGCACGAGGCGATGCTGCGGGAGGCGCTGGAGGAGGCCGGGATGCCGGTGCTCGGGGTCCTGCGGAGGGCTCCCCAGGTCGCCGCGCCCTCGCGGCACCTGGGGCTGGTGCCGGTCGCCGAGCGGCGCGCGGACGCGGTGTCCTCCGTCGCCGCCCTGGCCGAGCAGGTCCGGGCCGGCTGCGATCTGGACGCCCTGATGGCCCTGGCCCGTACGGCCCCCGCCCTGACGGGCGAAGCATGGGCTCCGGAGCGTGCCCTGACGGGCACTCGGGGCTCCGCCCCGAACCGCGGTCCCCACACGCCGGACGGGCTGGATCCGCGCGCCGCGCGGTCCGGCCGCCGACCGGTGGTCGCCGTCGCCGGGGGGGCCGCGTTCACGTTCTCCTACGCCGAGCACGCGGAGCTGCTGCGAGCGGCCGGGGCCGAGGTCGTCACCTTCGATCCGCTGCGCGACGAGGCGCTGCCCGAGGGGACCACCGGCCTGGTGATCGGCGGCGGGTTCCCGGAGGTGTACGCACCCGAGCTGTCCGCCAACGAGCCGCTCCGCAAGGCCGTCGCCGCCTTCGCCGCCGCCGGGGGCCCGGTGGCCGCCGAGTGCGCGGGGCTGCTGTACCTGGGCCGTTCGCTGGACGGGAAGCCCATGTGCGGGGTGCTCGATGCCGACGCGCGGATGTCGGAGCGGCTGACGCTCGGCTACCGCGAGGCCGTCGCGGTGTCCGACAGCGTCCTCGCGGCGGCCGGTACCCGGCTGCGCGGGCACGAGTTCCACCGGACGGTGATCGAGCCGGGCGCCGGAGCGGCGCCGGCCTGGGGGTTCACGCACCCGGAACGCCGTGTCGAGGGCTTCGTGGAGCACGGGGTGCACGCCAGCTACCTGCACACGCACTGGGCGGCCCAGCCGTCCGTGGCCCTGCGGTTCGCCGAAGCCGCGGCAGCCCATCGGTGAACGCGAGACCCGCGGCGGAGCCCGCACGGCCGCTCCGGTCAGTCCGCGAGGCCGACCACCAGCCAGATCCCGGCCACCCCGCCCACCGTGCACATCAGCGTGGACAGCGCGGGGTGCTTGTGGTGGGCCTCGGGCAGGATCTCCGCGGCCGCCAGGTAGAGGAGCACTCCGCCGAAGAAGCCGAGGTACGCCCCGAGCGGTTCCTCCGGAAGGGTGAACAGCAGAGTGGACGCGGCGCCCACCACGGGGGCCACGGCGTCCGCGAAGAGCATGAGCAGGGCCTTGCGGCGGGCGTTCCCGTACAGCCGGGTGAGCGTGTACGTGTTGAACCCGTCGGCGAAGTCGTGGGTGATGACGGCCAGCGCCACGGCCACCCCCATCCCGCCTCCGACCTGGAACGCGGCGCCGAGGGCCACCCCGTCGGCGAGGCTGTGGCCGACCATGGCGGCGGCCGCCGTCAGGCCGACCTGGGGGACCCGGCCGCCGTGCTCGCCGTCCGCGCCGCCGGGCGCGTGCCCGTGTCCGTCCCCGTGGGTGTGCGCTTCCCCGTGCCCGTGTCCGTCCCCGTGGGTGTGCGCGTCCCCGTTCCGGCCCCCGTGGGAGGCCTGGCGGACGGCCAGTACCCGCTCCACGCAGTGCGCGACGAGGAATCCGCCGACGAAGAGCAGCAGGGCCAGGGGGACCCCGAACACCTCGGCCCCGGCGGCGTGCATGGCTTCCGGGAGCAGGTCGAGGCCCACGACGCCGAGCATCAGCCCGCCGGCCAGGCCCAGCACGAGGTGGCGGCGGTCGGTGACGCGTTGCGCCGTCCATCCGCCTGCCAGGGTCATCAGGAACGCGCCCAGCGCCACGATCACGGCCATGTGCCCCTGCATACCGACTCCTCGCGGCCCGCGCACTTCCGCGGGCGGGTGGCGGGGCACCGCCGGTTGACGTCCACGACGACGACCACGACGATCACGACCACGACGAGGGAGAACGGGTGAACCTGGTGGGCGAGTACGCGACGCAGTTGGTGGTCGGGGTCGGCGGCCGGGCGGGGGTGTCCGTGGCGGAGGTCTGCGCGCTGGTGGAGGAGACCCTGCGCGGCGCCGGGCTGTCGGCGAAGGCGGTGACGGCGCTGGCCACGGTGGAGGCGAAGACCGCCGAGGCGGGGATCGCGGGCGCGGCGAAACGTTTCGGCGTGCCGCTGCTGAGCTATCCCGCCGACCGGCTGGCCTCCATCGCGGTACCGCACCCCACCGACACCGCGCGGGAGGCCGCCGGCACCCCGTCGGTGGCCGAGGCCGCCGCGCTCGCGGGGGGCGGGGAACTCCTCGTACCCAAGCGGCGGTCGGTGGCGGCGACCTGCGCGGTCGCGACGGCGCACTCGCACGACCTGCGCCACCACGGCGACGCGGAGGTGGTGGACGCGGGCTCGGCGCTGGTCGATCTCGCGGTGAACGTACGCACGCACACGCCCCCGCAGTGGCTGAAGGAGCGGATCGCGGCTTCGCTCGACGCGCTCGCCGCGTATCCCGACGGCCGCCCGGCCCGCGCCGCGGTGGCCCTGCGCCACAAGCTGCCGGTCGAGCGGGTGCTGCTGACGGCGGGGGCCGCGGAGGCGTTCGTCCTGATCGCGCGGGCGCTCGGCGCCGTACGGCCGGTCGTGGTGCACCCGCAGTTCACCGAGCCCGAGGCGGCCCTGCGCGACGCGGGCCACCAGGTGGAACGGGTCCTGCTGCGCGCGGCGGACGGTTTCCGCCTCGACCCGGCGGCGGTGCCGGAGGAGGCCGACCTCGTGGTGGTCGGCAACCCGACCAACCCGACCTCGGTGCTGCACCCGGCGGCCACCCTGGCGGCGCTGGCCCGGCCCGGCCGGATCCTGGTGGTGGACGAGGCGTTCATGGACGCGGTCCCGGGCGAACGGGAGGCACTGGCCGGGCGGACGGACATACCGGGCCTCGTGGTGCTGCGGAGCCTGACCAAGACCTGGGGACTGGCCGGTCTGCGCATCGGCTACGTGCTGGCCGAGCCCGAGGTGATCGCGAAGCTGGCGGCCGCGCAGCCGCTGTGGCCGGTGTCCACTCCGGCGCTGGTGGCGGCCGAGGCGTGCATGGCCCCGGCGGCGCTGGCCGAGGCGGAGGCCGCGGCCCGGCAGATCGCGGTGGACCGGGAGCACCTGCTCGCCGGGCTGGCGGAGTTCGAGGAGATCTCGGTGGCGGGCGTGGCGCACGGCCCCTTCGTACTGATCCGGACCGAGGGCGCGACGGGGGTCCGCACCCGGCTGCGCGCCCTGGGCTTCGCCGTGCGGCGCGGCGACACCTTCCCGGGCCTGGACCGCTCCTGGCTCCGCCTGGCCGTCCGCGACCGCGCGACGACGGGCCGCCTCCTCCAGGCGCTGGACGTGGCCCTGGCCGGCCGCTGACCGGCGGCGC